>NZ_FNQA01000037.1:0-14482 GCF_900107445.1 Bacillus sp. 166amftsu
GCTAAAGAACACTTAAAATTAGTGCAAATTATCTCCTAAAGTGACATTCAAATCGTTTGGTAAATATCAGCATCCCAAAAACTTTACTTTTTGGGACGTTTTATTTATGGAAGATAGAAAACAACATAATTTTCTCAATAAGGGATTTTCTGATTTTAATATAAAATTTTTACATTTTATGATATATCTGGATTAAAGGGACCTTTTAGGTTGATTAGGGAGAAAGATTATAAAAATGATATGGGAGGAACAAAAAATGTCATTGAAAAAGAAATTAGGTGTTGGAGTGGTTTCAGCAGCTCTTGGTTTATCTTTAATTGGTGGGGGAACATATGCATATTTTAGCGATCAAGCTGTAACAAATAATACATTTGCTGCAGGTACATTGGATTTAACTATGCAACCAACTACTTCACTTAACTTAGGAAATTTGAAACCCGGAGATAGAATATTAAAGAAATTCAATTTAACAAATAGTGGTACATTAGACATTAAAGATATCATGATGAAAATAGACTATACTGTAAACGATTTAAAACAAAATAATAATACAGAAGATTTCGGTAAACATATTAAAGTACAATTTCTTTGGGATTGGGATCCAGCAAAAAGCCCTGTATACGAAACAACTCTTGCAGAACTAAAATCACAAAGTCCAGAGATTGCCTCAAAAAAAGTATTTCATTCTAAGTGGGCTGAAACAGGGGGATTAAAATCTGGGAAAATGGATTGGTTTTGGATGAGGTTTATATTTGAAGACAACGGAATGGATCAAAACGTGTTCCAGGGGGATAGTATTGCGCTGAAAATGGAGTTCCAAGCCAATCAAACAGAGGGACAAGAAAGATAATTTTACAGACATATTGTTGGTAAAAAGTAAAACTAAGCTTATGATTTTTTATAATTTGTAAAACTGATTGCTACATATCTATACAAAAAGCCATTGATATCAGCATTTGCGCATGATATCAATGGCTTTTATAAGTTTAACATTTTGTATGTTTTGTAAAACTCATTTTTAATTTACAAATATTAAACACATTCTAAAAGGCGTACTTTTACGGATGTATCGGAAGGGTTCACTTAAAACTACATACATTTTAGGACATGGTTTCTGGTAATGAAACTTAGTAGTTTATAAGTACTACTTTGCGGTCTATGGTAGCATCTCTGTCATTATCTCATAAAGTTAAGAAGTTATTTTAAAAATTAGCTTTCTATATTTTTTTTGAAATACATGTTGCAAATTTAGTAAATAAGTTCTTAATTAAAGATAAAGGGGGAATTATATTGGATTATCAGATATTAAGTGTAAAAGGAAGCGGATATTTTTGTGATGTTTGGAAAGCAAAGAATGAATTTAAAAAAACAGTTGCTCTAAAACAATTAAAGAAAGAGTTTGTTCAAAATTCAGATTATATATATCGATTTAAACGGGAAATATCTCTTCTAAAAGAATTAAAAGAATGTCCATACATAATTCCATGTTTAGACATGGAGTGTGATAATGCAAAGCAGATATATCGCTATGCTATGCCGCTAGCTGATTATCATCTTCATAAGTACATCACTAAATATAATAGTGGAATTAGTCTACAAGAAAAAATAATGATTTTCGATCAGATATTAGTAGGAATGAAATACGCTCATGAAAGAACTATTATACATCGTGATCTATCTCCTAATAATGTTCTTATATTTATTAAAGATCAAAATGTTCAAGTTAAAATTAGCGATTTTGGACTTGGAAAAGATACAAATAGTTTATCTCATTTTTCAAAGTCGGTGGGATCTTATGGACAAATTTATTATGTTGCACCTGAACAATACGAAAATATAAAAAGTGCTACTGTGAAAAGTGATATCTACTCTTTAGGCAAACTCCTTTATTTTATATTGACCGCAAAAAATCCACTTATTATAGAGCCAACAGTGGGGTTTTATGGTTTGATTTCAAAAGCAGTATCTGAGAATCCAGAAAAGCGTCACCAAGATATTAATGAGTTTATTACCCATTATGAACAATTAAAAGCTATTTATATGCAGAGCGAAACTCTTTTAACATCATATGAAACAATGAAGCAATATACGGAAAATAATAAAGAGCAAATAAATTGGAGTGAATTTCATAAAATGGTTCTAGAAGGAAATGTGATTAATCATGTTTTTGTTGATTATTTAGAACCAATTGTAGAATTATTTAGGGAAGTTGAAAACCTTGAAGCATATACTTCTTATGCAAAAGAAGAAATTTCAACATTTTTAGAAGCTTTTACTAACCATTTACATGAATGTTATAATCAGTATGGATGGCCATTTAGATATTTAGATGATTTTGCGAGGTTTTTTTATAACTTATATAATATCTTGCCGTTCACAGTAGCAAGGTTAACTTGTTTGAAAGAATTGTGGAATATTTCTTTTGAATATGATCAATGGAATGCCCAAACATGGATGGAATCCATTATTAGGGGAAGAATTAATCCAGATAATATAGAACCGTTTGCTGAATTCTTAACAGGGAGCAATTCTAAACATGCTGATAAAATTATTCAAAATGGGAATTTGTCTCAAATTAATCCAATTCTTCGTACTTCTATTCGTGCGATTGTACAACGTGCAGAAAATATGCAGAACGTTAGTGAGTTTTAATTAAAGGTACTGTATCATTTTAGGATTCAGTCGTGTTACGTGTAAAACTAGATCACAGTGATATATTATTTACCAATAGAGGCTTTTCAAAGATCTTCAAAACAGTTTCATAACTTAAGGGTTTTCGTGAACAAAAAAACTTATCCGTACTTCTATATAAAGGTGTACCTTTTGGGATGAAAAATAGAACCCTTATCATAAGAGTTCTGCAACAGGAAACAACAAATATATAGGAATAAGATAAAGAGAATTACTTATTATTATATCTTATATATGTATAATGTAATATTGAGAAAATGTTAAGAAATGGCTGAATCATTCTCATATGTATTATGAGATAGCACCACATGCCCATCAACTTAAGAAAAGTAAATACCCCCAAGAAAAAAATACGCTGACTTCTCAAAATAACTAACTGTAGAGAAAGAAAATTTTCATTTAGGGGATACTTCAAAACCTTAGCTTGATGGCGATGCGGCGATAGCTCTATAAGCAAGTTGAAGAAATAACTGGCATTAGTAAAAGTACATTAATTCGAGCGAAGAAGAAAGTGCAAGTCAGAAATGAAGTGGCGCCAAGAGGAATTTTAGAACAATAAAAAAGCTATCTTGAATAAGATAGCTTTTTTATCAGTTCAAAATTTGTAAAATAAATAGTTAAATGTTTATTTGAACTTCCCCACCTCAAGCGTAGTCAAGTGGCGGGTAGTTCAAGAAGATATAATTTCGGGAATTTCAGGCTATTTTCTTGTACTTACTTCGAAAAAGTGTACCTTTATGAATAAAAAAGAACCCTTCTTATACAAGAGTTTTATATAAATTTACACGCCTTCTGATTTCATACCAGTTTGATAGGCGCTTAATAATTGATGTCCATCAAAATAAGCCTCGCTGTTTAAATCTCCAGTTAATATTTCTAATGAATTTGTAAAACTCTCTATGCTATTATCAAATAATTCTAGCACCTGCCAATTCTCTTTCTCTTCAGCTCCAGATTTTAAGAAATGTTCAATGTATAATTTGTCATATTTAAAACCAAACATTCCGCTAAAAAGCCTATTTATTTTTAAATGACGATGTTTTAAAGTAAGTAGCAATTCAAAGATATCATAATGGTCATTCAATTCTTGTTCATCAAATGTAAGTTTACTATTAGCATAGATATCACACATATAAGGTTGCATAAACTTTGTTTCAAAAGGAAGATGCAATCTTTCTTCATATAAACTTCTAAAAGCAATATATATATCACCACTTGATCCGGTGAATCCTAAGAAAGTTTCTGGGCGATATAAGTTTGTTCTTACCCTTATTTCCGTAAATAATTTGTTTAATAGTTTGTAATTTTTTTTCATGACTGCAGCAATCCCAGCACTATAAAGACCAATTATTGCTGGCAGTTTTGATAAACAAATAAATGTAGTTATACCTTCCTGCGCCATTGCAGTAGTTAGTCTTTCTAAAGTTTCAGTAATAATTGATTCATGTTTTTTATTTCTCGAATAATAGGTTAGTATTGTTAACATTATAGATAACGTTCGTGATTTCTCTTTAATTTTTTCCACATATTCTTTCATAATCACGGAAGTTGCGGATACATTGAAATCTAATGATTTAATGAATTGAACTAACATTTGAGTTTCTTCTGTAATCATCTCATATAATTCAATTTCTAAGTCATTTGTAATAAATTTCTTTAATTTATTAATTTTCATCTGTATGTTTTCCGGACTAGATTTCTTCAATTTAGAGATGCTTTCTACGTTTTCAGAAAGTAGACTAAAGAAGCTATCAGCCCCATTACCATTTACTATCTTAATTCCATCTCTCCATTTTAATAATGCTTCTGCTTGCTCAGATAGTGTTTCATTATAAGCATGCCAATACCAAGAATAACGGCGCCCTTTTACTGATTTTATAGTATCCCTTAATGCAGTATCCCATTCTGCAGACCAACCAGACGTAATAATTCCATATTCATCAAATATTTGTTTTAACAAATTTGATAAGACTGGGGGATACTCCTGCAATTCATTACTGACATTTTTAAATCTAGTGTCTCTATAGTCACCATGAATTTTTAATACTGTACAATTAGCATGCGTCAAAGGTTTCATCCCAGCTATATCTGATTCGTGATATAAGGTTTGGTATTGAATATCTAATTCATCTAAAGCTTGCTCCATCAATCGATCAAAATTTGTAGTTACTATTACTTTGATATACCCATCATTCACTAGCTTTGCAATTTCTTTATGTGCTTTTGTTGGCCTTTTTACATAAGCTTCATCGCCTTCTTTTGGTTCAAAGAATTCAGCTAATAAGCCCACTCTTTCAGTTGAAGTTTTAGCTAGCATTTCAATTACCTCATCATATGCTGGAGATTGACCATAGTAATTTTGATACCATTGAATCGAATCTTCATGTGTCTCTCCATTTAACTCCATTATTCTCCTGCATAATTCTTTAAGTATCCCCCATCCGGTAGGAATGTCAGCTGAATATGATATTCCAGAACCCAATAACAAAGCATAAACACCTTTATTTGCTTCCATTGAAAAGGATAATGACATTAATTGGTTATCCATGTAGTTCTCCTCCATTTTTTATCTTATATATAATCGTATCACATTTTAAATAGGGGAATAGCCAATATTTTGGAAAATAACCACGTTAAGAGTTTCTAACTCCGTTTAGGGGTCAGTCAAGATATACTCATTGAAATAGCATTGTCACACACAAGAAAAAGCCTTGCTGTATAAACAAGACTTTGTCACACAATCATATATCTGCTATCCTCTGAAACACATAAATTGGGGTACGGAAACATCGCTATCAAGCTAAGAAAATACAACTACCCCCATAACGAAATTTTATGATAAAAGCTCATTTTTTCGTTATGGGGTGGATTTGTTTTCTTAAGTTGATGGGCATGGGGTACCACCATCATTTCGGAAAAACCCCACACTAAGCAAAAAAATAAAATAAGCTGTCCATATGGACAGCTTATTTACATAAAATTCGTTATTGGAAATAAAAAAACCTAATAATATTATTAGGTTTTTTTATTGTTCTTTTCATTATGATGCTGTATTTATATGTTGTTTAATAAGATTTACTACCTCACTTTGTTCTTTTTCTAAGGCAATATCAAGAGGTGTTTTTTCATCATCTTTTCTTAATTGAATATTAGCACCTTCTTTAATCAATAATTCTACAATTTCTGTATTTCCTAGTAAGGCTGCTTCATGAAGGCTTGTCCATCCCCCACTTTGTTTTGCATTAATGTCAGCGCCGTTTTTAATCAGTAATTCGACTAACTTTACTTGTTTATTTGCTACTGCTGCATGCAAAGGCATATTTTCATTACTATTTTTTGCTCGTGCGTGAATATCAGCACCTAATGATAATAATAATCTAGCTGCTTCTTCTTTTCCAAAATAAGAAGCCAAATGTAAAGGTGTCCATCCATCTTGACTAAAAGTATTAACAAGATCAGGGTTTTCATTCAGGATTTCTTGTATTGTAGGCATATCTCCATTCATCGCTGCGTTTGTAATCTTTTCAATTTGATTCATTTTCTATCCCCCTACGGTAAAATTCGAATATTCCAACAAATTAATTTTACCACATAAAGGTAGTGAGGAAACATATGCATACTATATTCATGTAAAGTTAACATCACGTCTCATTATCGGTAGCAAATATTTTCATAGAATCCTTGTATTTACAAGTGTTCTGTTTTCTATGTTTATCTATCTCTTATACATAATTTTATACATCGTTGATATAGAGGGGATTTCAGGGATCCCTTCTACTCTTTTTTGCATAAAATCTTGTATAAATATAAGATACTAAGGGAGTATGAGGAAAAGAAATCATAAACTAAATACAGAAAATGAATCAAAATTTGCTTAGCGTATATTTTTGTTAAAATGTGGGAGATACATCTTATCCCCCTGGTGGCGGTGGCCACTAAAAAATAACACCTACAGTATTTGTAGGTGTTATCTTTAATCATTTAGGCTTGTAAAATATTTCTTATTTCTTCTATACGTAAATTTGTAAACTTTGCAATATCTTCTATTGGCATTCCGTTTTTGTGCATACCACGAATAAGTTGCATTTTCCCTTTTTCAATCCCTTTTTGCTCTGCATAAGCAAACTTTGCGGCTTCATCCATCAACGCTTTCTCCCTTGCTTCATACGCTTGTCGGAAAGAAGAATCTTGACTCATACGTTCCCATTTATTCATGGCTTTTTGTAAAATCGGGTCTTGGTTCATCGCAATATCCTCCAATGTTTGGGTTAATCGTTCATCTTCATTCGCTGGAAGTAGTAACAACCAGCGAACAAACGAATCCTCCCAGGGATTTACTTGTTCATTACGCCACTGTTGCATTAATTTGGGAATTTCCACGATATGAATTTCAATATCATCACTTAACTTCTTTTGTTGTTGTTGATTCCATAGGATTCCTGTTGTATGAAACGCTTCATATTCTGGAAACATCACAAAGTTTAACAAATTAATCGTAATGGTTTTGTGAAGAGAACTATAAGACATCCCCTTTTGTAATTGAGATGTATATAATCTTCCCCAATAATACAGGCTTCTTTTAATCATATCATGATTATTATTCAATTGAATTTCCACATTTACCTTTGTTCCTGTATCTAATGTCGCTGAAATATCTAAAATTGATAATTTATCTTCCTCATGTTCTCGGTGCAAGTGCGGGTCTTCTAATTGTAACGAAACAATAGGTGATTCTAAAGAATCCTGTAACATCGCATTTAAAAAAGCAATCAGAATATCTTCATTTCCACTTGTGCCAAATAGTTGTTTAAAAGCAAAATCAATGCGTAAATTCACTAATTGTTGGTTGGACATGGGTTTTCCTCTCCCCATCTCATATGATGTTTTTCTTTCATTGTACATAAAAGAGTAGTAACCATGCAAATAAGTCCTTATCACAGCAGATATCAGAACTTACACCAATATTTATAATATGTCACTGATTCTCATGAGTTTAATATTTTGTATCTTTTGTAAAACTCATTTCGGATTTACAAATGTTAAACACGTTTGCAAAAGTATACTTTATCAATACAGGTTTTTTACCTCACATATTAAAATGGAAATACCCTTTCAAAGTATGATGACTCCTTTCACAAATCGTGGAAGGAGTTTTTTTTGCATTCTTAAAGTTATACCTTTTTAAACGGTTTGTTTTTTTACAAAAAAAGTAAATATGTACCTAAAGGTATTTATTATTTTTGAACGTTCATAAAATATATTTTTGATATTTTGGAACGCTAATTTTTTGTGGATTCATGTAGTTCCTAAAGGTGTACCTTTTGGGAAAGTTAATATCTGGATAATGACGCGCTAGAAATAACAATAAATCCTTTAAATGGAAAAATATCCATATTTTGCGTGGTAATCGAGTTGAGCTGAAAGCGTCTATAAAACTATGGACGGATATAACCGTTACTTTCTGAGTAATACGAATGATAATGTTCCGCAAGGTGAATGGTATAGTGAATGGGTAACTATGCGTCTTAATGAAATAGAGAGAGGTAATGCTTCACCGAAAATTTCTGACGGTTCAAAGTTAATTGTTCATCTTATTCCTATAGAAGCGGTTACGACTTCTAAAATGTATAATATAAATGATTTAGCACAAAGAAATAATTTAGAACCATTTCTCACTCGTGGATGGAACCATTCAATAAATAAACATGGTTTTTATACATATACTGGGCCATATTTTGGTGGTGAAGGAAATCCTCCTGGGTATGTCCAATTCTTTAAAAATGGTATTATTGAATCTGCTGATACAGAGATGCTAAGTAAAAGATATGAAAAATACATCCCTGGGATAGCTTTTGAGCGAGATATATTACATCTTATTGATACCAAATATAAAATGGCTTTAAAGAAGTTAGGGGCTAAACTTCCTTTTGCAATTAGTATTACTCTTATTGATGTTGATGATTATTTTATTTCTATGAATCCGAAATATTCAAGAGGGAAAATAGGAGACAGAATTTTAAAGCTTCCTTCAGTTGTAGTGAATTCATGGAATGAGGATATTGGAAAAGTTCTTCGTCCAAGTTTTGATTATCTATGGAATAACTGTGGAGTTGCTGAATCTCCAAATTATGATACTGAAGGGAAATGGAATCCGACAGAGGATCGGTATGGTAGGTATTAAAAGGAGATAAATAGTTTTAGATGGGGTACCGCCACATTCCCATTAACTTAAGAATTTTATAACGCCCCAAAATAAAAAATTGTACATTTTCACCTGGAGATGCCAATTTTCTTGTTTCGGGGTATTTGCTTTTCTTAGCTTGATTGTGATGTGGCGAGAACCCATTTATAAAAATAGATTCCAATAGAAATTTATATACCTTTTTCAAATAAATACAATCTTTGCACCAGAACCATATATACTATATGAACGTATACAATAAATATAATTAAAGGAGAATAGAACTTGATAAAACATATATTCAGTTTCATTCTTGGAATAATTGTTATATTAATTGGTTCCTTTTGGGTTATTCCTTACACCCTCGAAGCAATTGACAGTAACGTAAGCCATATTACTCCTGGCAAAAAGTATTTTAGTAAGCTATATGAGTATGACATTAACCTTTGGATGATAGCAATCCTTATATTTTGCATTTTTTCTACAATTTCTGTTCTTATATTAAAGTTACCTGATTATAAGAAGGGCAAAAGCACTCATATAAAAAAATATAGTCAAACAAATCAGCGAAAAAAAACAAAGAGAAGGCGTCGTAAATAATTGTTTTTTATAAAACAATATACATATTTTATTTTAGATAGTATAAGAAGAAAATTGTGATACTCATTATTTGGGTAGCGTCCCATCACTATCAAGCTAATAAAACAAAATACCCCATACCCATCAACTTAAGAAATAAGAGAAAATGGAACAAAAAAAGAACCCTTATGAATTAAACATACTATAATTAAAAGAGGATATTATGTTCAATATAGAGCATAAATCTTCTTTTTTTATACAAAATAGAAGGAATAATCAGACATTCAAAATATTGTCTATTATGTACATAATGTTATTAACAAAGCTCGTAGCTGGAGGCGTATTGAGGTCGATAGACCGAGCGTAAAAAAGTTTTGGAGGTGGGAAGCTATGCGTGTACAAGAGGTGATACTAGAGGAAGGTAAGAGATACATATTAGTAGATTCAGAAGGCATTCCTGTGACTCCTGTGATGAAGTACCTCAAGCATTTGGATGTTACAGGGAAAAGCAGCAACACTCAGAAAACGTACTGTTATGGGTTAAAACAGTATTTCCTGTATTTACAGAAGACTGGGAAAGATTATAAACGTATAAGGTTAGAGGACTTAGTGGAGTTTATGGGATGGTTACAGAATCCGTATGAAAGTACAAAAGTGGCATCCCTTCAGCCTGTACAGGCAAAGAAATCAGAGAAAACGGTGAACCTGACGGTCACTGCCGTCACTAATTTCTATGACTACTTATACCGTAATGAAGAGTTGTTACTTGATATGAATGAAAAACTTATGCGCCAGGTATTCACAAAAGGCAGAAAACGGTACAAGAGCTTCCTTTATCACATCAACAAGGATAAGCCTTCTGTGCGAAATGTGCTGAAGGTAAAAGAACGTCGTAAGAGGATACAAACGCTCACAAAGGAACAGGTACACCAAGTCTTGGCAGCAACAACGAATATACGAGATACCTTCCTCATCCAACTCCTGTTCGAGACAGGTTTACGGATTGGAGAAGCTCTTTCTTTATTTTTAGAGGATTTCAATTTTGATCATAGAAACGGGCATCGCATTCGCCTGACGGATCGTGGTGAATTAGAGAACGGCGCGAAACTGAAAACAGGTGAACGGGAAATTTTTGTTTCACAAGCATTAATGAATATTTACGACGATTACCTGTACGAAGTAATCGATGAAATTGGCGCAGAAACTAATTTTGTGTTTTTGAAATTACGTGGGAAGAATGTGGGCAAACCCATGACGTATAGTGATGTAGAAGCCTTATTCAAGCGGTTACGAAAGAAAACAGGGATCGACAACGTTCACCCTCACCTATTACGACACACACATGCAACGATGTACTATCAGAAGACAAAAGATATTAAACAAGTGCAAGAGCGATTAGGGCATTCGCAAATCCAAACGACAATGAACCTATACCTTCATCCTTCGGAAGAAGACATCCGTAAGGATTGGGAAAAGGCACAGGATGCATTCCAATTCCCAAAACAAAACGGTGAGAGAGAATGAAACACATACAACAAACAAAAATTGAACAATTTGGCTTCCATGAACGATTGTACCATGAGCTGTCTAGTTATCCTGCAAAAACGGCAGATGGTGATGGTTCTATTACAGTCCAACGTGTGATGAACTCCTATTTCTTGGTCAATGATGTTTGGAATGTTGAGTTTTTGAGAGAAATTCCACAGTTTCAGAAGATGGTAGAAAACTACAAAAGTAAAAGTCGAAATGTATATTTTGAAATTAACAGCACGGTGGTCAAACTGGAAGTGAAATATGTGTGGTATCACAAATTATTCAATGATGAATGGGCATTAAGTAGTGTTTTTCACGGACAAGTAACATCGTTACGAAGAATGGCAGGATTTCTCAATGAAAAATACCCTAGCCTCTACTCTCTCCTTGATCTGGATATAGAACAAGCAGAACGGGAATGGTGGTTTTGGTTAGAACAACAAGAGATATCAACCAAAAGGACGATACAACACATGAGGCATGGCAAGTATATAATTAAATCTCCCGTCACAAACTTCCTTCGGAATGTCCATTCTGCATTGTTTAAACTAACAGATACCCGTGAGGAATGGGAGAAGAATCTATGGGATGTACGAATGTTGCATGATAAATATGGAATTGATTATAACAAAAGCACGACTAATTATTACTTGAATTTCACTAAAATTGAACCAGTGACTATGCGTGAGCAAGTAAAGAAATACATTAAGCAACGTCTCTTAAGCAAAAGTAATTTCTCTTGGAATAGAGCAAGAATATATTTATATTCTTTACCTGCGTTTCTATATTTTATATTTTCATTGGAGCCTACTTGGAAAGATTTGAGAGATTTAAAAAGGTTACACATAGAGAAATATATCGAATGGTTGCACGAATATGCCAAACATAACTTACAAAGGAAGGATGCACACCCTGAAAAATATGTATTAGAGGCATTAATGGTCGTAGGGAAATTTCTTAATGATATCCAGCGATACGAATGGGATATTGCTCCTGAAACAAACGTACGACTCTTACTCTTTCCAGAGGACAAACCAAAACCAAGAAAAAAATCCATTAACCAGATTGAATATATTCCTGACTTTGTATTGGAACAACTTTTCACCCACATCAACGAGTTACATAAAGATGTCATTCCTGTTTTGTGGGTGGCCTATAAAACAGGGTTACGAATTTCTGATGTATTAGCACTTACCACCGATTGTTTAGAGCGATTAAACGGGAAATACTCCATTGTCACGGATATTGAGAAAACTTACGTTCAAGGACATCGTATTCCGATTGACGACGAATTGGCAAACATCCTGGCGGTTCTCATTCAGGAATCTAAGGAGAATAGCAATGAAGATAATAATCCCGAAGGGTTTATTTTTATTCGCTATCGTGGTTCTCGTAAAGGAAGACCTTTTAGCCAAAAATGGATTCAAGAACGATTAAACACATTAGCAATACAAAAAAATATCACAGATGAAAACGGGGATATTTTTCATTTTAAAACTCATCAATTCCGTCACACCTATGCGATAAAAATGTTGAATGGTGGTGCAGATATTTTGACTGTACAGGAACTGTTAGCCCACGCTACCCCAGAAATGACCTTGCAGTATGCCAAACTGTTGGACGATACAAAGCGGAAGGCATTTGAATCTGTCATCAACCAAGGCGTATTTAGCTTCGATTTGAATGGTGAGGTGCAAGAAATTAAGGCTGGCGAAGACATCCCAGGGGACATCCTACAAGTTCTTTGGCAAGACCATAAATTAAATGCGATGGATAACCCGTACGGGACGTGCCATGCGCGATTAAAAGGAGATTGCCCTTACATGGAAGCCCCTCCTTGTCTTACGTGTAACAGCGGAAGTCCATGTAAGGACTTAGCAATCGGATTTTCAGAATATGATATACAGAAGTATGAACTCCATGTAAAAACAACATCGAAATCCATTGAGATTGCAAAACAGCATGGTCGGCATGATGTGGTGGAAAAACAAGAAAGAAATCTAAAACGTTATCATAGTATTTTAAACAATATTCGCGAGGATAATATTATTTTTGGTAGACATGAGCGGATAAAACGAAAGTAAGGTGTGGGAGATGACTAATTATGATCGCAAAGAACAATTGAAATCAATCCACGCATTCAGGAAGGCAATCACTTCTCAAAAAGTTGATGAAGCTATCCAAAGGCTCGTGCGAGCCAATGAGAACATCAATTTCAACAGCGTGGCGAGTGAGGCTGGCGTGGCGAAAACGACGTTGTACAACAATCAAGAGTTGCGCGAACGAATTGAAACTCTGCGGCAACAACAGGTGCACGCTCGTACACCAAAACAAATTAAGCGTGAGATAGACGACAATAACAAAGATGCAATCATCGCTTCTTTAAAACGTCGCATTAAGAAGTTGGAAGGGGAAAAAAAGGAATTACGAGAACAGTTAAAAGTGGTCTACTCAGAAGTTTATAAAAAAATATAAACTATTTTATAAGGGAACGTCATATCCAGACTTATTCAACTAAAGGGTGCTAGTTAGTTCGAGAAGGATTAAACCGTGAATCATAGAATTAATTTAATAATCTCTAATGTTGGAAGGAGAAAAGAATGGAATTAGGATTAAAAAAAGATGAAGTAAAAGTAGTTCCATACACTGCTGATTGGGGTACAGAATTTTTAAAAGTAAAAAAGGAAATACACCAATGTACAGATATTAGTAAAAATCGTATTGAACATATCGGTAGTACAGCAATCAAAGATATGCTAGCAAAACCCATTTTGGACATATTAGTAGCAGTAGATGATTTATGTACATTAAATCCGTCCATTATAAAGGGGCTAAAGAGCATTGGATTCCTTCGTTTAAGAGTAGAAAGACCTAATGAAATTATATTTGCGAAATTTACAGATAACACTTATGAAAAAAAAACGCATTATATTCACCTTGTAGAATTTGAAAAAGAGCAATGGAAAAACTTAATTTTTTTTAGAGATTATTTAAATACAAATGAAAATGCACGTAAAGAATATATAAACATAAAATTGGATTATTTAAAGAGGCATTCTACGGGGATAAATGAATATACCGAGCACAAGGAGAATTTTGTAAAAAGCATATTTAAAAAAAGAATAGATAACTAAGTTATTGAATTGCGTTTAAAATAAGCTGTTCAACATATTGTACATGACTAATATGTTAAACAGCTTATTTTCATGTTTTTTTTAATATTAGGTCTTGATAATCTTATAGGATTCTGTAACAGGAAACAACAGATATATAGAAGTAAAATAAAGAGAATTACTTATTATTATATCGTATATGTTTATAACATAATGTTGAGAAATAGTTAAGAAACTGTTAAATCATTCTCATATGGCATAATAACTTGATTATGAAATGTGCTATAAGGGGTACCGCCACACATCCATCAACTTAAGGTATATTTTTATACAAAATGCGGTCTTTCCATATAGTTTTTTATTATCTTTTATAGATTTTATAAAA
>NZ_FNQA01000040.1:0-9673 GCF_900107445.1 Bacillus sp. 166amftsu
AATACTGTCTTAAGTAAGTTACCAATTAAATTATTTTAGAGTCGTTTTTACGGCTCTTTTTTATTCCAAAAAATCACCGTATCAAATTTGATACGGTACCGTATCAAATTTGATACGCTAAAAAAAAGTATGAACTGTTTATATTACTAGTCTTAAGCTACTTTTTGTATTTATAACTATCTCATTCTATATATATAGCTAAAAGTTCCGAAAGGAACGGGTAGTATTTTTGAGAAGAACACTCAAAAATCTCCACCCTCTCTTTAAAAAAGTCGGTTCGTTGATCCTCACCTAAAGGCTATTGCCTTTTCTTTTTTAAAGAGTCCTTGCGGAGCTTTTTTCGGCTCGTGTGCTTTTCTCGCCAAGCCGACAGACAAAAAGCAAAACAATGGTTCTCGACTTGGACTAGTAAGTATACGAGCCGAACCGCCAGTGCATCCGTTCATGATTTTTTCTTACATATCATTTTAAGTACGCGAAGTTCCTGGGGGCTAGCCCCCAACCCCCCAGCCAGCACTCTTGCCAAAAAGCAAAGGGAAAATACAAAGATTTTAGCGGAGTATAGGGAAGAATCTATTTTTATGAATGGGGTACTGCCAGTATTTTGGAAAAAATCTATGCTAAGCAAAAAAATAATAAGCCGCCCATATGGACAGCTCATTTACATAATTATCGTTCTCGGAAGTTAAGGTTTGAACATTATAGATTGTTTTTTCTCACAACATATGTAATTGCATTTGTTTTTAATAAAACAAACTTTTCATCTCGCGTAATTTTATATTCCAACGGTTTTGTTATAATACTTAATACTTCCCAACCATCATATATTTTTCTAAATTTATTCATTATTTCTTTCGTTGAAATATTTATCTCCATTAGTGCATCTAACTTTTCATTAGTATCCATATCAATTTCTTCAACTTCAGAATTTACAATGATACAGTTTATTCCGTTGTATTTCGTTCCCTCTACCATTTGTTGAACAACTTTTTCAAATACCTTTTCTGATTGGACGTGTTCTAAACTTGAAACTGCAACAATGAAATCGAAGTTATTAGGTTTAATGTCATAGTTTCCTATATCAGCTTTTTCAATTTGAATTACTTCTTTAATCCCATATTTTTCACTGTATTGATTTAATTTTTGTAAAGCCGAGTCTAATAAATCAACACACACAACTTTACCACCATTTTCTTTTATAGCTTGAGCCAGTAGAATACTATTTCTACCCACTCCAGAACCTAAATCAAGCACATTAAGATTGTCTTTTCCTTCAAACAATGGAATTAAATCTATTACTGTTTTTACAGGTTTATGTAGCCACGAACCTTCCTCAAACAGCTTATAATTATCGTAACAATAGTCGTGATATTTCTTCTCCTCTTTTCTTATAAATTCAATTCTGTTCATTTTTTTCCTCATTTCTCAAATTATGTATTATATAAATTACTGTAACAGACTTAATATAACTTTTTGAACTATCTTATTTTGTTACTTGGAGAAAGAAACGATGAATACAATATTCATATCAGGTTAACATAACGCATCATTATCGGTAGCAAGTTTTTGATAGAATTCTTGTATTTACAGGGATTCTTCTTTTTTTGTCTGTTTATTTGGTATACACGATTTTATACATTGTTGATATAGCAAGGGTTCCTAGGAGTTTTGCTATTTTCTTTTCCCTCTTTTTTTGTATAAAATCTTGTATAATTTTTTATATTTTTTGTTCTAAATCATAGCGTATGCTGACGTTTAAAAATGACGAGTATACGTCAGTATATGCTATTGATATGCTTAATTTGTCTAATTTTTTTTGTGTATCTTGATATGTTTTTTGATATGTTTATTTTAAGTATTATTTATTTAGGCTATATCGCCAATATATCGCTTAAAAGAATAGAAAGAGGTGGTAGCGATGACCAATACAGGTGATACAGAAATTGAGTTGTTAGAGGGAATCCCTAGAGAATTAAAAAGTCATGATATTGCTAAAACATTTGGAATTGCTGAAAGTACAGTTAGGAAGTACGCCCAATCCCTTGAGAAAGCAGGGTATGTTTTTCGGAAAAATGAAAATAATACAAGGATTTTTACCGATATAGATGAGTTAACGTTTAGAGATTTGCTTCAAGCTAGAAAAGAAGCTGGAGTAAACCTTGATATGGCAGCTTCCGTAGCAGTGATACGAAGACAGAAGCAAGAATCACCGATACAAAGCGTGCAACAGTTAATAAATAAGGAATCAAAGGACGATTTAATTCCGCACAAAATACGATATGAGATTCAGAATTTAGCAAATTCATTTCAAAAGCAAATAGAACAAATTGAAGAACAAAACCAAATGATAATTTCTAAGTTGCAAGCATCTGAAGAAACTGAAATTGAAATAAAAAAACAGTTGCTGGAATCTCAAAAAAGAGAAAAAGAAAAAGATCAACAAATTGAAGATATGCAAAAAATGATTGAATATATTGCAAAACGAGATACAGTTTTTGATAAAAAAATCGAAGAAATTTATCAAAAAGCTAAAAAGCCTTGGTGGAAGAGATGGTAAGATACAGGGGTTAACACTTGGTTGTATTTTATTCTTTTTAACAAGTTGTCTAGAATAATAGAAAGACAAAAAGCTCATTCCTTATGAAAAAAGAGATGAGCTTTTTTGTCTGCTACCTATAAGTGGGATTATGGTAACTTCATATGTGAAGAATATACAATGTGAATTATTAATGTTAATTAGTTTAAATGTGTTAATTATAAAAAAATCTCAACTATTTATATTTATTATCAATAGTTGAGAAATTTATTTATAAAATTAATTTTTTAAAGATAAATTATGATGTTTTTAAAGATAATAAGGCTATTTTTGTGAGTATAATTGATTCTTAAAATTTCTCAATATAGAACATAGTTATATTCATAATTTATCTATTTTCAATTAACAGCTATTCATTTACAATAATCACAATAAATTGTTTATTTTGGTTGATTTGTATGTTGTATTTATTTATAAATTTCTAGTGAGTACTTTATATATTCAATGTCACCTGATAAATTTTTATACTTTGTTTTTATTTTTTTTACTTTTGATGAGTGAATTTCACCTTTTTTAGGGTAGTTATGAATTATTAATTCACTTTCTAAAGCCAAATTAAATCTTTCATTTGGTTTTAAGTCAATATTGATAATTCCTTTTTTTAAAAGTTCTTCCAGTGAATGCTCCGAAGGTTTTTGATTTTTTAATTTAATTTCCAATGTTATATCATTCTTATCTAACAACATAATTAATCCTCCTAATAATTAATATAATACATATTTTATATAATTAATTTATTATTTTCAATATTCAAAAAATTACAAAAAATAGATTGTCTTATAGGTGCTTTCGTGTTATTCTGTTTTGTGTTTAGTAACCATTAAATGGTTATTTTACATATTTCTTACATTATTGAAAGGAGGGGATATTAATGACTGAAGTAGTTTGGGATATTGTTTGGTAATTTATAAATGATTGGTGTTTAAATAAAAAAGTAGTGTGTAGATGTTAATTCACACACTACTTTTTTATTAATAAATTGTGTAACAATCTATCTTATATTAAGAAAATTCTTCTTAATACATATATGAATTACGAGTTACTTTTTAATTTTAAGACTTAATATACTTTCAGGAGGGGTTTAATTATATGAAATTGTTAAATGATGGACTTATGGCTTTTAATTATAGATTACCAATTTATAATTGGTTTTTTCCATTTTCTTATGAAGAGATTAGTGCAAAAACTAAAGAGAAAATAGGGGAAAATAGTTTTGATATATTTAAATTTGCAGGAGAGAATTCTAAATTTCGAGCTTTATATTTTCATATTCCTTATTGTGAGGCTATATGTACTTTTTGTCCTTTTTCAAGAGAAATCAATACGGATCCTACAGTATTTGAAAGCTATGTAGATGCACTAATTAAAGAAATAAGAATTAAGAGTAAATATCAAAATGTTAGTGGTTATCCAATACACTCTATATTTTTCGGTGGTGGTACACCTTCCATTTTAAAACCTTCACAAATTTTGAAAATTGGAAATGCTATTAAAGAATGTTTCGATTTATCACAACTTAAAGAATTTAATTATGAATGTCATTTAACAACTGTAACTGAAGATAGAATAGAAGCTTTGAAAGAAATTGGGGTTACTCATGCAAGAATGGGAGTACAAACTTTTAACCCTCAATATAGAGAATTTTTTAATTTAGTTAAAGATACTAACTTAATTTTTGAAAAAGTAAAGTTGTTAAAAGATAATTTTGATTATGTTTCAGTGGATATGCTATATGGTATGCATGGACAAACTATAGAAGATTTTGTTAGAGATTTACATCATGTTGTTCAACTTGATACGCCAACTATTGATGTTTATCCAATAAATAATGTTGTTACTCAAGCTAAATTGAGTAGAGAACTCAGAGAACAAAATATGGAGGCAACATCAGGTTTTGCAAAAATACTGATGAATGTTATTTTGAGGGATTATATGCGAGAAAACGGATACCATCCACATAATGGACATGGATATGTTAAATCTAGTAATGAAATTATTCAGCGTAATCCAGTTGTTACGGATACTTATAGATTCCAATATCATGAAGCACATTATGGGTATAAAGGGCATGAAATAATTGGTTTCGGTAGTGGAGCTTATTCTGTCATGGATGGATTTATTATAGGTAATAATAATAATTCGAAAAAATATGTAAAAGATTTACTTTCAAGTGATTCTATTGATATGAAATTGTTTGAGTTTGATCCAACTATTTGTGAAAGCAAAGGTATATCTTTTCATTTACCTTATCATGGAGAAGCTGATAAGTCGAAAATAAATTTTGATTTAGTAAGGCCAGAAGTTATGAACAGATTAAGTGAAGTAATTGAGCGTGGTTTAGTTATTGATGATGGAACACACTATAGATTAACTGAATTAGGATGGAATTGGTATGGTAATTTATTGTTTTATTTATCACCTGATTCAGAACAAGAGGCTATTCTTAAATATATTAATAAAGGATCACAACAGAAGAATCGTTTTGTTGAAGATTCTAATATATTATTAGAATTTGAAAAAAAACTTACTTTAGTGTGATAGTTGATTTAAAATGATAGCACTTTTTTAATGGTTATAATAATTTTATGTATTTCATTAAGGAAGTGCTTTCTAATCTTTTTAAAAAGGGAGAATATATGTTATGCGGAGGAAAATTATTCAAGAAGTTTTAGAAAAGCAAAATGATAGCTTTTATATTAAACATGTTTTGGGAGATTTAAGTGGAGTTTTTTTTGAGAATATGACTGATATTAATAATCTTGAGTCTATTATAAAAATAGGTATAAATAGAACTCAAGCACATTGTATATCAATTCAATTTGAACGTGTAAGTCAAAATGGTACGGTGTTAATAGCTATTTTGAAGGAAGGACGTGTTACTTTACATTCATATCCAGAACAAAATTTGCTTTGTTTAGATGTTCTATCATATAAGAAAAGTTGTAATCCAAAATTAATTATAAATACTATTGTTGCGATTTTACAACCAGATCAAGTAAGAATTAGAGAAGTTAATAGGGGAGATTATAATTGAAATTAAATACTAATACTATTAACAAAGAAATACTCACTTTAGCTTTTTTAAATTTTTTATATTGTTTAGCAATATATGTTTCAATGCCTATTCTTGCATTGTATTTTAATGTTAATTTGAAAATTCCTATATCACAAGTTGGATTTTTAATAGGTTTACCTCCTATAATAACAGCTCTTTTTGGATCTATAGGAGCTCTAGTATCAAATAGATTAGGTGAAATCAAATGTTTAATCTTAGGTTTATTTTTGTTAATCATTCCATATAGTTTGTTTATATTTGCTGATAAATATTGGCAGTTATTATTATTAAGTATTTTATCAGGTTTCGGAGGAGTTTGTTGGAAACCTGTTATTAGGTCCTTATTTGCACATCATGCAAATAAAACACAGTCACAAGATATAGTATTTCGAATTAATTATATAGTAATTTGTCTTGGAGCAATATTGGGACCCTTAATTTGTATTTGGATTGCAGATTTTCCGAAATATACAAATTTAATAATGTCGATTGCTCTTTTTTTGTTTAGTATTCTTTTAATCTTGTTTACTAGAAATAGTTTAAATATTGATGATTTTAACTTAGAAGTTAAGAAAAAACTAAAACTTTCTAGTTTAAAATCTGTAGATTCTAAACTAATTATATATATTATAGCTGGTGCATTAATCTATTTTGTCTTTGCTCAATTTGAAGCTGTCTTTTCATTAGCTTTTAAAGAATTTAGTACTACACCTGAAAAATTATTTGCATTTTTATTAATTTTAAATTCAGTTGGGGGAATTATATTACAATTTATTGTAATGTATTTAGAAAAGAAATTTTTAAAACTTAATCATACAGTATCAATTTTAATTGGAAATTTAATATTTGCAGTAGCTTTTTGTTTATTTGCTGTATCTAATGGAAATATAGTAATTTTAGTAATCGCAACTTTAATATTTGCTATGGGTGAAGTATTTGCTATACCGGGCAGTGATATTATTATTAATAGTATTTCTCCGCCAGACAAAAAAACATTATATTTTAGTATTGCTGAATTTAGAGCTATTGGTTTTTCGTTAGGACCAATATTTGCAAGCTTTGTTCTTGAATATTATGGTTCTACTTTAATGTTTATATCTTCTGTGTTTTTTATAATAGTAGCTAGTATTTTATATATTCTTCCATCTACTAATCTTTATGAACATACTACTAATAAAGAAATAACAAAGGAATTATAAAGCGGTTCTAATAAAAGGATTTTAAATTTTTTAGTGAGGAGATGAATGTATAATGGATTATATTTTAGATGTTCCTTTAGAAATTTTAGAAGATATTGATGTAGATGTAATTAGTTCTAACAATGAAGATCTGGGATATTAAATTAAGTTATATAATAAACGAAAGAATTGGTGTATGTTCAACGGTAAGCGGACAGAACGAAACGAAAGTGAAGTGAAGGAGCATTAAGGAGTTGACATACTAACTATACCCAGACCCTTTTGTTGGTTTGTCAAAAGGTATCCTTTTGACCCTGCCTACCGGCGAGGGAGCCCCCTCAAAAAATGAGGGGGTTGGGGGAGTTTTTTGAATGGGGTCTGGGGAAGATTTCCCCAGTGGGTTTGGGCGAAGCCCAAGGTTTTTGTTTTTGCACGGCTTGTCCGTGATCGGCGAAGCCGACGTGTCCCGTAGGGCACACTCTATTGTTGCGTAGTGACAATATAAGAGTGTGTTCTCTAATTGACATCCAATTACCCTCTATGCCATGATTAGGTGAGCGAATATAAAGGGGGCTGGCTCTGTGAGTTACTCTATTTTTCGAGTGCAAGGAATTAAAACAACAGGAGATCTACGAGGAATTGGAAAACATAATGCGGACAGAGTTTCGTATACAAATCATGATATTGATCGGACGAAATCAAGCGAGAATATCGAGCTTGTAAAATGTGAAGATACATATTTAAAACGATTTAATGAGATTACAAGTGAAATGAAAATAGATCATGAAAAACGTATGAAAAGTATGCGATTTGATAGAAGGAAATCATTTGATCAGGCGATTAACAGTGCAAAAAATGATGTGGCTTGTGAATTTCTATTTACGAGTGATGAGGAGTTCTTCCAGAGTAAATCGAAAGTGGAAATTGAAGCCTGGGCGAAACAGTCCCTTGAGTTTCTTGAAAAAGATATTGGCATTACAAAAGATAAGGTCATTCATGCAGCGGTTCATATGGACGAGAGGACACCACATTTGCACGTTGTGGCAGTTCCGTTAATTAAGGCGTATGACGGTCGTAGAAAAGCTGATATATGGCAAATTAGTCGTAAGAAGTTTATTGAAACAAAAGAAGATTTAGCGAATTTGCAAGATAGATATCATCAGCGTATGAATGAACATGGTTATAAGCTGGAAAGAGGAACATCAAAAGATGTTAAGCATGCGACAGTTCAAGGATTTAAAGAACAAACAAAATATCATGAAAATAAGGCTGTACAAGCATTAATGAAAGCAGATCATGCAAAAAAAATAGCCAATAAGTTAGTGGCGGATGTTCAAAAAGTTCCAAAGCTTGATAAAATTCCAGTACATCAAGAAATTGTATGGGAACGTCAAGTGTTTAAAAAGGTTGAGAAATCCACAGGAAGGGTTATTTTGGAACCAAAAGACTATCAAGCTATCAAAACCCTTGCGAAAGCTTCAGATGTGCTTAAAACACAAAATAAGAAGCTTATAGGTGATAATGATCTTTTAAACAAGGATAAAATCAATTTAAAAGAAAAAGTGGATTATTTAACAAAAGAGAATCAACAACTTAAGATTGAAAATCAAGAATTAAAAATGGAAAACGAATTTTTGAAGAAAACATTGGAACGAGTGAAGGAATTTTATAAAGAGAAACTGCCTCAACTTGCAAATGTGGTGGGTTATATGAAAGCAATTGTACTAGATAAGATGGGGGCAAAACTTTTAAAGCGCCATTTTGTAGATGATAGTGAGCGTAATGGAGTTCAAAAATTCTTTAGTGATAAACAAAAAGAGATTGAACAACAAAAGAAGGAAAAGTCATTAAAAATGAAGTTTAAAAAACGAGACCGAGACTATGGTATGGAACGTTAATAGAGTAGATGTTTTCAATTGATGAGGATTAAAGTTTTATGTAGAAATTTGTGGTAAAATGAAAAAAGAAACTTTGCTGCGAACAAAGTTTCTTAAGAATTTTCCAGGTAGGAAACCACCCTAACCAAGAAAAATGATTCATAAAATAACTATTCATATTTTATCAAACAATATACGTTTTGGGAATGATAATATAGTTATTTGTTTTATTAAATATACATAAAAAAATATTGGTTTTGGTTTCCTTCTGGCATAGTAGGAGGTTAACGGTGAATAAAATTTTAGATTTCGGACAAGCTGAAAAAAATGCTCGACAAAGAGATTTAGAGTCTGAAAGAAAACAGTATGAAAATGATTTTGGTTTTTCAAAAGAGGAAATTGAGAAGGCGATGGAGGTAATTTCTCAAGCAACTGGTGAAGAGTTGTATTTAGGAAAGAAGAAAAAACCATCATCTAAAATTAGATTTTCTCAATTTATTCAAGAAAATTGGAAGTTTTTACGAGATGAAAAATATTTTACTAGTGAGGAAAAAGTATTTTTAACGGATTTACAATGTAATGTAAGTATGTACTCTAATGCGATCGTAGATGATGTTAAGAAGAAACTTCCTTGTGCGCTAACTATTGTAACAATTGCCGAGGTTTTGAAAACGTCAAGACCAAAAGTTAGTAGAGTAGTTAATTCTTTGATTAAGAAAGGTGTCTTAGCAAAATCGATATCAGGAGATTTTAAAGATAACCAACAAGCAAAAGATTATGTTTTGTTTGTAAATCCAAACATTATTATTTCAGGTAGTAAAGATGATGTCTCAGAACATTTAGTTTTACAATTTAAAAATGTAATGAGTAAAAATACTGTCTTAAGTAAGTTACCAATTAAATTATTTTAGAGTCGTTTTTACGGCTCTTTTTTATTCCAAAAAATCACCGTATCAAATTTGATACG
>NZ_FNQA01000042.1:0-8682 GCF_900107445.1 Bacillus sp. 166amftsu
AACATTTTGGAGAACCTACGGTTCTCACTACAGACAAAGCAAGTGCATTACTTTGCGCGTTTAACAAATTAAGAAAACAAGGATTTTATCAAACTACAATCCATTGTACAATCAAACATTTAAACAATCTTATTGAACAGGATCACAGGCATGTAAAGAAACGTTTTACCAAATCCGCAGGATTTCAAAATCTTCGTCATGCTTCACGTACGTTAAAAGGTATTGAGACCATTCATGCCCTATATAAACAAAGGCGAAGTTTTCAAAGAGACTCCGCTTTTTCAACGTACAATGAACTTCAACAATTATTAGCGACTTCCTAAACATTGTTCCTCATTTACCAACCTGCTTATGCTTTTTTCAAACTTTGCAACAGAACCAAAATATGTTGTAACAACAAAACTGCTTTTGTATTTAAGCGTTTATTTAAGCCCTCAGGGCTGAGTAAAGTACCTGTCGCAGCGTGAAGCCTACTACATAATTGAACCAAAGGGTCACTTGCCACCCGTTGACTCATCCAAATACAAATAGTAGCTAAGTCTGAGCCAGAAAACTTGCGTTTTCGTTTTACAAACTCAAGTTCTCTTGCAAGTTCTTCTAAAAATGTGGGTGTAACATATCGTTGTAATTCTTCCGCAAATGGTTGTAATTCATCTTGAATAGAGATATTCATAAGAAAACGCCATCCCTTCCAATCTATCATTTTTAGAAAGAATAACGTTTTTCGATATTCGAGGGTATTAAAATTTCTAAAATTGATGGGCATGTACGGTGACCCCTAATTACAAATGAAAGTGTCCTATTAATATTTCAAAAAACACTTAATCCCATCCTCCTGCTATATTTTTAGTTAATCCCCTTGACTATAACGCTACGTCATAGTGCATAATTTTAACTATATTAAATAAGGAGTGAAAGAAATGAATATAAAATCATTACGCTCAGATAAAATATATCGAAAAATTTTACAAGCTCCAAAAGAGGAAAAGGTTGAGTTATACAGACAAGAAATGTTGGCTCCATTTATGGAGAAATGGAAAATTCAATATGTTCCATTTAAAGCTGAGGAGCCAAATGGTTTTGATGTTATTACATTGAATAATATAATGAGCATTTCTCCTAATCAGATTACAAATGAGATTACACCAGAATTAGAATTGATTTCGTCTGATTCTTTTTGGTCTGAGTGTAAAGAAGCTGTTAGGAAAAGCCTTCATTTATTTAGAGAGCATGATGTGAACCTTCGTGTATCCGATTACTTATTCACGATTCTATTAGGGGATCCAAATAGCCCTTCATTAATGTTAAATGAAGGATATAGTGGTGATGGAGGTATCCCTGGCTATATTTTGTGTACACTTGTGCCAAATGAATACACAATACCTCGAATGAAAGCTGCTTTAGCACATGAATGTAATCATAATGTTCGATATCAATTTATTCAGTGGGACCATACTGTTACTTTAGGTGAATTAATTGTTAGTGAAGGGTTAGCAGAAAACTTTGCTACTTCTATTTTTGGAGAAGATCTACTCGGTCCTTGGGTATCGAAAACAACTATGGAAATGCTTAATAGACATATTAAACCTGTGTTCAAGGAACAATTACAATTAACAGGATTTGATAAAATTGCACCGTATCTTTATGGTGACGAATTAGCAAAAATTCAAAACTATATGCCAGTCAATATGTCTTATGCTGCTGGTTATGCCTGTGGATACTATTTAATTAAATACTATTTAGAAAAAACAGGTAAAAATATCTTTGAAGCCACAATAACTCCTGCCAATCTAATATTAGATGAAATAAAAGGATTTTGGGATGAAGAAACAATTATTAAGGGTTAAAGATATTGTCCAAATTACAGGCATAACAAAAAGAACCTTACAATATTATGATAAAATAAATTTATTAAAGCCAATTTACTTAACAGAAAATGGTTATCGACTCTATGACAAGAACAGTTTAGCAAAACTTCAAACGATTCTATTTTTTAAGGAAATGGACTTTTCTCTAAAGGAAATTGCGGATATTTTGACACTTACAAGAGAAGAACAGCAACAATTATTAAAGAAGCATAACCAAACTTTATTGTTAAAAAAACAACGTTTAGAAACAATTATTACTGCGGTGGATGAGTATGTATCAGGAAAGGATATCTACAATTTAAATATTTTTAATAATTCATCCATTTTATCATTACAAGAACAATATGCTCATGAAGCGAAATTCATCTATGGAGAAACAGAAAAATACAAAGAATTTGAGGGGAAACTGAAAAAACACTCTCCTAGTGAAAAAGCGAACTTATTTCATGAATTCGAACAAAACATGGAAAGAGTATTTAGAAAAATTGCCTCCTATATTAATCAATCACCTACCTCCGATGAAGTACAGCAATTAATTGTAGAATGGAAAAGTTATCTCGAACAATCTATTGTATGTGACTCTGAAATGTTGACATGTATTGCAAATACGTATAAATTTGATAATCGATTCAAAAATTATATAAATCAATTTAGTAATGAAGACTTAGCTGAATTTTTATATAACGCAATTATACATTATATCAATAAACAGAAGCGTTAATTTCATACTTTTATAATACAACATATATATAAAAGATGGTGTTAATTAAAATTTCACACCATCTTTTTAAATAACTTTATTTGTTTTGAAACGACTTTATTATCACTCACCCCCAGAACGGAATTTTGTGCTAACTTGTAGTAAAAAAGCTCATTTTTTCGTTTTGGGGTGGATTTATTTTCTTAAGTTGATGGGCATGGGGTACCACCCCATGCCCATCAAGTTAAAATCTTATAATACCCCCAGAACGAAATTTTGTGTTAACTTGTAACAAAAAAGCACATTTTTTCTTTTGGGAGTTGATTCGTTTTCTTAAGTTGATTCGTTTTCTTAAGTTGATGGGTATGTAGTGCTACCCCTTATAGATGTTTTTTTATTACTTTTCTGTTATTATTTTCATTAAAGGATCGAATTTAAAGAATTCTATGAAAACATAAAAAGGAGAAAAAATGAAGAAAACTATAGAGAAAATAATTAAATCTATAATAGAATCAACATCTATAACAGACCTATGTAATAATCAATTATGTAATACCCTAAGTCCAATCATAGATTTTTTTATTTTTCCAGAATACCTAATTTTCAAAGCTACTACTTACTCTAGCAAAATCATATTCTTACTATTATTTTTAGCTATAGTTTTTATCTTTGGAATTTCATTCGAATTTATTTAAAAAAAGATTTTCAAACAAAGTGCACTTTTAGAAATAACTATAAAAGTTTTCGAAAAAATAATAACTGCAGCAATGCTTTTCTACTTTTTCAAAGTAATAATATATTTAATAAAGTTAAAAAAACATTAGATTAATATTTTATAACTTAAAGCTACCCCTTATAAGTACCAAAAACAAAGTATCCTACTAAATAACAAATACCGTTTATAGAACCTTCTTAACGTACGGAAAAATCAATTTTTTTAAATGGAAAATTCCTTAGCGTACGAAATTCGCGTTATGTTGGCGGGACCCCATCACCATCAAGCTAAAGAATCAAAATCCCCCCATGCCCATCAAGCTAAGATTTTATAGTACCCCCAAAACGAATTTTTGTACTAACTTGTAACAAAAATTCGTTCTGGGGCATTTATTTTTCTTAAGTTGATGGATATGGGGATATTACTTTTCTTAGCTTGATTTTGATGGGATGCGCCCCCTATATAGAAGGTTTCTTCAATGTGTATAAAGGTTATTTTTATTTTTTTGAATATTAATATTGTTTAGAATTCGTATATGTATTATTGTAAATAATGGTATATTAGTAAATTTTTAATACAGATTCTATTCAATCTCTAAAAATATGATTCTTGGAGGCGTTATTGTGCGTAAAAAATGGAAAATCGGGCTAATGAGTACGCTTCTTGCCTGTACTACCTTCACATCTGTAGCATTTGCAGCAGAAAAACCAGTCGATCAACCCAAATGGGAGGAATGGCTAAATGGACATGCAAAAAGATTAAATGAACCCACTTCCCAAACAAAAGAAGATTTATCTTTTCTAAAAGAGGCCGTACAGGACAAGCGTATTGTTGTACTTGGCGAAAGTACGCATGGTGCTAAGGAAATGAATCAATCCAAAATACGTATGATTAAGTACTTACATGAAGAAATGGGATATGATGTAATTGCATTTGAATCAGGATTTGCAGAAGCAAGTACGGTTCAACAAAATTTTGATAACTTAACCGCTACTGAAGCTATGAAACAATCTTTAGAAGGTGTATGGCAAACAGAGGAAGTTGAACAATTGTTTACCTATATGAAAGAACAAAAAGAAAAAGGAAAGCCACTAACATTAGCTGGTTTTGATATGAATTTGTTTTATAGATCTTCATTCCACTCGTATGCGAAAGACTGGTTGCAAAAACTAAGTCCTGAAGTGGCATCTGAATTTGATGCAGCAGTAACAGAGTTGATTAAACTGGATAAGTATTACAATGGTTATAAAGGTACATATCCCTATGATCAATATAAAATAGAAATACAACCTGTTATCAACAAGTTTGAAAATGTGAGAACTTTTATTCAGAATCATAAAGCTGAATTGACTCAAGTTGCACCTCACCCTACGTATGATGTGAATTTCCTTGAGAAATCAATCAATATACGGATTGATGCAATTAAAACACATCTAGATGCTTATATGAAATTTAGAGGTGGCATCTTCTCTACTAATGTTAGAGACTACGCTGATTATATCCGAGATCAAAAAATGGCTCAAAACCTAGCATGGCTCACTGAAATGCAATATAAAAACAAAAAAATTATTGTATGGGGACATAATTATCACATTCGGAAACAAAATTCGAAAATGATATTAGACTATACGAAGTTGCAGCAATACAATTTTGTAGGCCCTAATATGATGGATTATCTTCCGCAGCGCATCAAAAACCAAATGTACACGATTGGCGTATTTACGTATAGTGGGAGCAGTTGGAACTCTGAAAATAACAAAATTGTTACTGTACATACAGAACATGAAGAACAAAGTGTAGAAAAAATAATAAGCACCGTTGGAAGTCCAAATGTCTTTGTAAACTTAAAAGGAGAAAGTAACCGACCAGAAACGTCATGGATGTTTACCCCAACTGCAGCAAGTTACTGGGGGGACAAAGATCGAGAAGAAATCATGATTCCTATCGAACAATATGATGGCATTTTATGGTTAGAAAAGACTTCGCCTTCTGTTCTTAAATAAAAGAGAGAGCGTCCTTACATGTTAAGGATGCTCTTTTTCTTGTCATGATTGTACGTAAACAATATTCGATTGGATTCATTCCCTATAGGGGTACCGTCCCATCGCTATCGAGCTAAAGCCTTACACTATTCATTAAGTAAAAAAGAATAACGCTTTCTATGAATTATGGGTATAAATTCATCTTAGGTTGATAGTAATGTGGTGCTACCCCATTGCTATCAAGTTAAAATTTTATAATGCCCCCCAAATGAAATTTTGTATCTCTATAGTTAATTACAACCCTAGTGATTTAGATATTCAGTAGTGTATTCATTTCCTAAAGTTATTTTATAATTAATGATTTAATCGACAGTTCGTAATGCTGGAATTTTAAAGTATATATATAAGGTAAATGCTATTAAAGATAAGGCACCAACCATAATAATAAATTTTATATTTATCTCAAGTGAAAGACTTAATGAAGTCAATCCATAGGAAATGGGTGTTAATCCCATGGAAGAGACTGTTTGAATACTCATTACTCTCCCAATCATTTCTGGTTCAGCTTCATTTTGCACAACAGAAACAGCACATATATTAGAAATTGTCATTGATATCCCCAAAAAAACAACAATAACAACACTTTGCCATAGTTCATTACTAAAACTTAATATCAAGAAACAAAGTCCTACAAACATTTGTGAGGTTAGGCTAAGAATTCCTCTCTTTCTTTTGAGATTTATAATACCAAGGATAATAGAGCCTAGTACCATCCCGATAGCTAAAAACGACATTATAAAACTATAGTCTATTGTTTCTCCCTCCAATATATTTTTAACAAAAATCGGTAATCCTATAGTTAATGGACCTACGAAAAAAAGATTCAAAAATAATGTTTTTAAAATGAAAGCCATTAATATTGGTGCCTTCCTAACATAGCTAATTCCCTCTTTTAAACTTATAAGCAAATGATGCTTATTTTCTTGAGTATTAACAACTTGTTTATTAACTTTAATAAAAAATATAAAGCAACTACCTAAAATCAGCAGGATTGTAATCAAACTAAAAATCCCTGTATAATCAAATCCAACAATTATAAATCCACTTATCATTGGACCCAAAATTGAAGTAGATTGACTTGTAGTCTGAATAATTGAATTCGCCCTTGTTAGAAATTCTTTTGGAACAATAACGGGAGTAATAGAACTAGATGCAGGCCAGAAAAATGCATCCAAAACACCAAAAAATAACGCAAAAATAATTAATGTCCAGAGATGTATCTCACCTGTAAATAACAACAATAAAACTAATCCTCCAATTAATATGGCTTTTGTTAAGTCTGAAAAAAACATTATTTTCGATTGACTTAGTCTATCAGCTAACACGCCGCCTAACAACATAAATAAAATCCGAGGAATTGCTCCAATAATATAAATAATCCCTAAGGAAGCTTCTAAATTTAACTCCTGAACAACGTACCATGCTTCAGCAAAATAAAACATACTGAAACTCAACCCAGAGAAGATGGTACTAATCCAAAGTAATATAAAAGATTTTTGTTTGAATAAAGATTTTACTTTTGTCGTGACTGCAGTTTTTTGTAAAACAGGTTCACTCATCTTTATCCCCTTCCTTAAAATGAGGCTCATCTACTTGGAATCCGACTGTGGCTAAATAAAACCATTCCGCGTCACTATTCTCTATTTCATCAATATCATGGAGTTCTTTTAAAAGATCATGATACTTAGCAACCCATTCTTCAAATCGCTTTTTTGTTGTGCGAATTTCTATTTGACTTGATATTCTAGCCCATTCTTCTGGCTTTTCAGACTGTGTTAAAAAAGCATTTTCAGGAGCTGATAAAGCACGACTCTTTGCTCTCTCTAAAGTTGCAATGGTTAATAACCTACGACTTTCTCCATACTCCGAATGAAAAGGTAATAAGTTATTAGAGGGGATAAAACTTTTAGCAACCGCTTGGTATAGTTTTTGAGTCATATTTCTTTTCTTATTTTCCTCTACTATTTGGACTAAACCATTCTTTTCTAGATCACGTAAGTGATAGTGAATTTTCGAACGTGACAAACCAATAATTTGTGACAATTGTTGCCCTGAACGAGGTTCTTCAATCAAAAAAGAAAGAATTTGAACTCTTAAAGGATCACTTAATGATTTTAATTGTTCATACTCATTTAGAATTAATATATCTTTTTGCGTCATTTAACATGTTCCTTTCTTTTGACTAGTCAGTTTTTATTGACATAAATATAACTGTTTTTTCTGACTATTGTCAATAAAAATAAAATATTTTCTAAAAAATTTAAAAAACGTTATCCTGTTTCTAGAATTATAGGAAAGGATGGCGTTTTTGTATGTCTATTTCTGTATCTGATGAATTACAATTATTTGCTCAAGAAGTTCAAAGCTTCTTATCCCCAAATATCTTACGAGAACTTGCTAGAGATGTTGGTTTTGTGCAACGAACTAGTAAATACCAAGCAAAAGATTTAGTCGCTTTATGTGTATGGATGAGCCAAAATGTCGCTACAACTTCTTTAACTCAGTTATCTAGCTGTTTAGAAGCATCAACAGAAGTGCTCATCAGTCCGGAGGGACTGAATCAACGATTTAATAAAGCGGCTGTCCAATTTTTACAACACATATTGGCTGAACTACTAAACCGAAAATTAGCCTCATCTATGCCGATTTCTTCTCCATACACTTCTGTTTTCAAACGTATTCGTATTTTAGATTCAACTGCATTTCAACTCCCGGATGTATTTTCATCGGTTTATCCAGGTGCAGGAGGATGCAGCCATACAGCTGGGATAAAAATTCAACTTGAGTATGATTTGTTAAGTGGACAGTTCCTACATATTCATACAGGTCCAGGTAAACAACATGATCGCACTTACGGCTCTCTGTGTGCCCCAACTGTGACGGCGAATGATTTATGTATCCGAGATTTAGGTTATTTTCATTTAAAAGACCTTCAGTATATACAAGATAAAGAGGCCTACTATATCTCTCGTATCAAGTCGAATACACGTATTTATCAAAAAAATCCTAACCCTGATTATTTTCAAGATGGAAGAATTAAGAAAAGTACAGAGTATATACAGTTAGATATGGAGGTCTTAATGAACTCTCTTCAACCAGGACAAACATGTGAAATAGCTGATGCTTATGTAGGAATGATTGATAAAGTGCCAGCTCGTGTAATTGTTCATCGATTAACAAAACAACAGCAACAAAAACGATTACAAGATCAAGCCGTAAGAGAAAAAAAGAAAGGAATGAAGTATTCTCCTCATAGTAAACGACTCAGTGGTATCAATGTATATATGACAAACACCCCTACAGATATTGTCCCGATGGGACAGGTACATGACTGGTATTCTTTGCGTTGGCAAATCG
>NZ_FNQA01000038.1:0-13801 GCF_900107445.1 Bacillus sp. 166amftsu
GAGGTTCTCATGAAGAATTACTATTCCACAAAGGTGAATATTATCGTCTTTGGAAAAACCAAACAGTTCATGTAGAACATGTAGAATCACAATCTTATGCAATGCGAGGTGGTCAATATGAGTAAGATTTATTCTTTTGATCAATTAACAGATAGTGTGGAGTTGTTAGAAAGAAAGCCTCCGCGTTTTATTGCTGGATTACTATGTTTTCTTTTTATGACTTTATTAGGATTTGTGATTTGGGCATATGTTGGAAAGTTAGATATCGTGAGTAAGGGAACTGCAATGATACAAGGTAAATCAGATATAAGTGTATCTAGAACTCAAACTGTAGGTATTGTAGATACTGTTGCTGTCAAGTCTGGAGATGAAGTGAAAACTGGTGATATTTTGGTTCAATTAAAGTATCAGGAATTAACGGATAAGCAAAATCAAACGGATCAAATTGTTCAACATTTAGAACGACAAAAATGGATGTTAGAACAATTAAAACAGAGCATTCAATCTCATCAATTATCTTTTTCTGATGAAGTAGATAAAAAAATAAGAGAAGAATATAAAGCATATGAGCAAGGTTATCAATCCTTACAAAATGAAAAAGAAACTGAGATAAAAGATATAGAGAATAGTAAGCTGACAAATGAACAAGACGAGGTTTTACAAGGATTGATTGCCGAAAAAGAAAGTGTTCAAAGAGAGATACAGTCTGTAAAAAAACAAACAAAGAAAGAAAGCCTTTTAGAGGAACAAAAACAATTACTAGATGATAAAGTAGATTCTTTAGAATCTCAACAAAATAGTGTTGAAAAGCGAATTCAACAACGAAAAGGAACTTTAGAAAGTGAAAGAAAAAAAGTTGATAGCACTAGAGAGAGCAAACAAAAACAAAAAGAAGATGCTTTAAATCAATATAAGGAAAACACTGTTATTTCAGTTAATCAACGAATTCAATCTTTAGAGCAAGAGATATTTGTAAAAAAACAAGAATTGGACGGATTGCGTAATCAAAATAAAACGACAACTATAAAAGCGCAAAAGGATGGGATTGTACAATTTCCTTCTATCATACAACAAGGTGATTTGGTTGATCCTGGTCAAGAGATAGTTTCAATTATTCCTAAAGAAGATGAGAAAAAGGTAAAAATTTCACTTCCAGTTGAGGAAATAAAAGGGATTAAAAAAGGAGATAAAGTACAGTATTCATTTAAATTAAAGAAAACAGATAAACAGATAGGGATAGTAACGTACGTATCGGCACATCCTATTTTTGATAAGGATTTAAAAACTTATGTATATGAATTAGAAGCAACGATTGATACAAAAGAATTAAATGAATTACATACTGGAATGATAGGTAAAGCCTCTGTAGTGACAGGAGAAGAAGCAATTTGGAAATTTATATTAAGTAAGTTGAATTTTATCTCTATTTAGACGGGATAGGGGTACCACCTATATTTTAATGTTTTTTTATGTCGAATTTGTTTAGCGTAGTTTTTCGTTAAAATGTAGGTGGTATGGTGATAAAAAGATTAATGAAATCCCATCGAGTATTTTTATTTGTGGGAAAATAAATAAAAATCTATATTTTTTAAAATTTATATAAACAAATATAAAAATTCATGGTAAAATAATTAATGAATATATTAATTGGGAGGTTTTTTCATGAAATTAAATGAAGCAAAATTTACTGTTCTTACTGAAAAGGAAATGGAAACAAATGGAGGGATTTGGCGTCCTATCGTTCCTGTTGTTACAGCTGCAAAACAATGTTGGGACAATGGTTATTGCCGTGAAAAAACATATGGTGGTTATGGTCGAAGAGATAGTCAATATAAACATGGAGCTCCATATGGAAAATGGTAAGCTTTAAAAGGTTTTAAATAAAAACAGGATTCATTTATTTATATAAATGAATCCTGTTTTTATTATTTATGTTATATATTTTTATGAATAGTTAATTGAAAACGTGTAACATAAATAATAATCAAATATTTATATTTTCTAATAAATGATTTTTATGCTAATATGATAAAAAACTTATTATATAAATTTAACATTTTAAAATGTTTTAGTGAAAGGAGATATAATCATTGATAAAAACAATACATAAATTTTTTTGGGATTTGCGCCCAGTATCATTTATATTAGTTATGTCAATTTTAACTTTTTTAGTTACTATACCATTTACTTTATTGTTACCAGAATTGCAAAGTCATCCTTCAAATAATGAATCTATATATTTACAAATTTTATCGGTTATAATTATAGCTCCTTTATTAGAAACCTTAATTTTTCAAGTTTTTTTATTTTGGATTCTTCGTTTTATCCCTTGGATTCGAAAATATGATATATTAATTATTTTAATTTCATCAGTAATATTTGGTTTAAATCATCCATTTGGGATAACTTATATAATATGTACTGCAGTAATAGGAATTTGTTATAACTATGCTTATTGGATATATTATAAAAAAAATGAAAAAGCATATGTTACGATGTCTGAATTTTGGGTTGTATTTTGGATACATGAAATACATAATATAGTTGCTCTTTTGTTACAAAATTTGTTGTATTAATAAATTGAATTATACAAAGGGAGATGGGATAAATGAAAACACATGAAATAATCACTGAGATACAAGATGGCTATGATGGTAATCCTAGTCAAGATGCTCAAGTTTTTATTTTATTTAGTTTTTTACTATTAGTATTTAAGTTTTTAAGACCAACAAAGTAATATATTTTTAAAGAAAGACCATAAAAAATCCCCTTATGTTATAATTGAAAGCGACCAAACCATCAATTAGATAAGGGGATTTTTATGCTTGTATTTATTTTTAATTTCTATAAGAATCATAGCATAAAATGTTCCTCTTCTCTAGTTGAAAATCTTAGAAAAGAGGAGAAAGTTTATGTCAAAGCTCGTCAATTTAGAACAAGCTGAAAGGAATTCAAGATTGAGAGATATTGAGAATTCAAAGATTTTGTCAGAAGAAGAGATGTATTTAGCAAATGAACTTCAAGCAAAAGCTAATTCTCATGGAATGAAGTTAGTCCCAGAACGAAAAGTAAAGAATAAAGCTAAATTTGCTCAAATCATTCAAGAGAATTGGCTATATCTTATTCAAAATAATTATTTGAAAAACGAAGAAATTATGTTTTTAAACAAAATCATTGGATTTATAGGTTTTCGTTCTAATTGTATTGTTCATGATATTAATGCAAAAGAACAATTACCTATGACTCAAACTGAAATAGCAGAAAAAATAGGTTCTAGTAAAAATACAGTTAGTAGATTAGTAAAGCAATTAATTGAAAAAGGTCTAATTGGACGTTTTGAATCCGGTAGAGATGGAATTAATGCTAGAATGTATGCATTGTACATAAACCCTAATGTGATTCTTTGTGGAGATCGTGATAATATTAATCAAACATTACAAACCATGTTTATAAGAAAACCAAAAGAATTAAAAAATTTACCAATAAAATTAGTGTAACCTGTATGAATTTCATACAGGTTTTTTTATAACTTTATAGTTATCGAATTCGATAACTAAAGTTATCGAATTCGATAACTATAAAAAAACTTAAATCCCTTGATATTACTGACTTTTTTCTGCTTTTGTATGCTTGTCTCTTCTCACTCTCTATATAGGGGGCTAAAAGTTCCGCAAGGAACGGGTCGTATTTTCTTTCGTTTCACTTCAGAAAATCTCCACCCTTTTCGCTTTGCTACATCCTTGCAAAACTTTTTTCGGCTCGAGTTTTGGCGGCACCAAGCCGATACATCCAAAAGCAGTTAAAGGATTATCGGCTTAAATTTGCTATTATACGAGCCGAACCGCTAGTGGTTCGGTTTAAAATTTCACTTACCAAATTAATAGAATACGTTATATGTGGGGTTTCGTCCCCACACGACGAACCAGCCTCAACCCCAAAAGCAAACGAAAACCTTCATTTAAAACCGTTTATTTTGTTTTTTAAGCGTTTATTTTTATTTTCATGACAAATAATATTATTTTAGATTTTCATTCTTTAAAACGGATTTTGAGTCGTTTGAATGATATCTATCGTTTTATTGTTATCTGTTTCTAAATTATTATTTTGTATTTACTTAATTTAGATGAATCTTTTTTAGTATTTTAAAGTAATGTTTGATTGCAAGTTATAAAAAATATGTTGTCTACAGTAGGTGCACATTTGGTGCTATGAAGGTACCTTGTGTAAACCTCGACTCTACTTTTAACGAAAAATACGTGTAATTAGAAAATTTTGAGTCGACCGTGAGTACACATCTTGGAAATTTTCGTGTACCCACGTTTAAGCTAGGCTCTGCCTAGCCCCAACCCCTAGTTGGGCCCAAAAACCCCTTATGCTCTTCTCTCTTTTTTGATTCAGAATTTCCAATTTTATAAAATGACTTGTTTTTAACTGAATTTTATTATGTTAAAAAAATAAGAATGTGATTTTGATTGTGGTTTGTTGTAAGGTTATTAGAAAACTTTTTGTGGCACAGCTAAGATCTTTGCTAAATGAAGTATAAATTGGAGATATGAAAAATTTCGTTATTTTCATATGACAGAAGGATATAAACCTTAGTAGAATGAATTAGTAAAAACCTAGGTTTAATACTTAGGTTCTAAGATTGATTTTTTTGGAAATAACCCTTGATATTAAAAATATTTAGGTTTTTATCTAGGTTTTAAAGGTGGGTAAAAAGATGGATAAAAGTGAATACCTAGGTGGAGAAAACCCAGGTTATATAGCTATGACTGTTAAAGAAGTTGCATTATATTTAGATGAATCACCAAATGTTATAAGGAATTGGATGAAAGAATTAAAGACATATATTCCTTTAGAGAAAAATGAGTCAGGTTACAATATTTTTGATGAAAAAGCTCTTGAGCAAATGAAGATAGTTAAGCAATTACATCGAGAACAGAATTATTCAATAAAACAAATTGAACATTATTTTGCTACAGGTGGAGAGAGTATAAAGCCTGTTCCTAGTAAGGAAGTTGGAGAGATTTTAGCTGAAGAATTAAAAGCATTAAAAAATGAAGTTAGTAAACTTAGAGAATATAGTGAGAAACAAGAAGAATTTAATAAGTTGTTAATTGAACAATTACAAAAGCAACAAGATTATATTGATAATAAGTTAGAGAAACGGGATCAGAAGTTGCTTGAAACAATTCGTGAAGTACAAGAAACAAAATCATTAACAGCATATACGGAATCAAAAGGATTTTTTGCGAGATTATTTAGAAAATGATTTTTTGAGATTTATAATCTGAGTCCTGACGTTTATGCCGCGAAAGTTCCTTGACGATGAGGGGAACCCTCATGCAAACTCGCCAGAGGTGGCCCCAAAAGGGCGGTTTTTGCCCGCTGGGGTTAGCTTTGGGAGTTTGAGGGTTCGGAGGCTCGTGGTCAAGGGAACCGTGGAATAAAAAGCGAGGACGGACGACAGAATTCAGCAAAGACAAATGTCTTCGCCAAGATTCGTGGTTCTAATGTTAGAAAAAGACGAATAAGAATAGAACATAATTACAAAAGGAGCCCTAAAGAGTAAGAACATATTAATATGTTCTTACTCTTTAGGGCTCCTTTTAATTGATTATTTTTATGTGTGATTGATTGTAGATGTATATTATTACGTTACGTGAAATTATTTATATAATATATTATAAAGAATACAGAATTAGGCTAAAAATCCCACAATTTTATTTTTATCTTGATTTTTTTGAAGAATTAACCAATTATATTAATGAAGAATTTAAATATTTTTATTGATGATGTGAGATAAGGGGGGGATATAGGTGACTGAAATTAAAATTAAACCAGAAGAGTTAAGGAATAAAGCGAATAGTTTTAAACATGCTGTTTCTGAATCTACAGATCGACATACTAGAATTCTTGGCGAACTCTTAAATCTTCAAATGCGTTGGATAGGTGCTTCAAGTTTATCTTTTTATAATGATTTACCTACATTAAATAAGGGTCATGAATCTTATGTTAAGGTTTTAACTAATATAGAGGATGAGTTAAATCGTATTGCTGAGAAGTTTGAAACTACGGATGAGAATTATGATCCTGTTTCTGAATCGTTCAATAAATTTATGAAGACGACTACTGATTCATCTGATCATTTGAAAATTAAGGAATCTGGTGCGGTAGTTGGAAATCCAGATAAAGATGATAGTGCTTTTGCTAGTGTGTTAAAGTATGAAACAGATATACAACTTCCTAAAAATGTGAATGCTTTTTTTAGTGATTTAACATCTATGGATAAAATTGGTGGAGAGGCTAAAGGTGCACTCGTAGATGCTGGTTTTAAAGCAGGAGATTTTACGATTCATGAACAGTTGCTAAGAGGTGAAGTTAAAGTTCAATTTGGTGGAGGCATAGGTGGAGAAGCAAAGATTGCTGGTACTTTTAATGATATTGGTGTAGATCATGAATATGGGAAATTACATCTTAAACTGGGAGATGCTGAAGCTGGTGTTGTGGCTAAGGATGGTTACTATGGTTTTAGTGCAAAAGCTGACTTAGCTAAGGCTGAGGGAGAAGTTAAAATACCGTTACCTTTTACTGATTGGAAAGTAGTTGTTGGTGGAGAAGCAGCTTATGGTAGTATAGGTGGAGAGGCTAAATTTGGATTAAAAAATGAATTAAGTCTTGGACTTGGTATTGGTTTGGGAATAAAGTTTGGTGTAGAGAAAGGTTAAAATGTTGTATTTATAAGGAGGAAGAGTTTTTGCTTTCATTGCAGGTATTTAAAAAGATTTTAATCATTTTTGGTTTTATTGCTGTTCCTTCTAGTTTATTAGCCCTTTGGTTTGGAGCAGATGCTACTTTTAAAGAGAAAATGATATTATCTCTAATTTTTGGTATAGTGATGCCACTAGCTTTCTTTATTTTTTATAAAATCACATCTTTATTTTTAAAGTAGTAATTATTTTATTTAGGAGGAGTTTTGTATGGAAAATATATATACACCAAAATTACCAATTGGAAGCGAACTATTACCAATTGGTTCTGTAGTTCTTGTAGAAGAAATTAATCAATCTCTTATGATTTATGGAAGAAAACAACAACAAGCTGATAATAAATTATGGGATTATGTTGCTTGTCCATATCCTCATGGTAATTTATCAAAAGAATATAATGTGTTTTTTAACCATAACCAGATTGTTCATTTATTATTTAAGGGTTTTGAAACAGAGGATGAATTAGAATTAAGAGATAAATTATCTGAGTTTTAGTGAAAATGGAGAATGTATTATATGATTTTAGGAATTTCATATTTTGATATTTTTTGTATTGTAATGATTGTCTCGTTTTTTTTCATTTTTTGGAGATTGAATGTATGGTATAACAAGAAACATAATGTCCCTAAGGTTTTTCATTGGTTTCCTAGAAAATGGGGTAAAAGAAAAGTTTCAGAGCATTTATCACAATTAAATGAAAAATTAGCGTCTGAAGGTAAAGGTATTTGGGTTACAATCTATGCTATAGATTTATATATTGTGACCATTCCTTATACAGTCAAAAAATATAAATCTTAATACATATATAGTCAAAGAAAAGACCTTTTAATTAAAATGAAAGGTCTTTTCTTTATAAATTTTCATTAATATTTAAATTTATAAAAAGAAATGGTATCAATTTTGGAAGTGATTTGCTGAGTTTGGGTGTTTATGCCGCGAAAGTTCTTTGACGATGAGGGGAACCCTCATGCAAACTCGTCAGAGGGGGCTAAGAAGGGCGTTTTTTGCCCGTTGAAGTTGACTTTTGGAGTTTGGGGCTCGTGGTCAAGGGAATCGTGGAATAAAAAGCGAGGACGAACGCCAGGACAGAGCAAAGACCAATGTCTTCGCCAAGATTCGTGGTTCTACTGTTAGAAAAAGGCGAATAAGAATATAGCATACATACAATAAGGGAATGCAGTACAGATCAGCATACAAGCATTCCCTTGCTATTAGTATGTTATTTTATTGATTTGGTTGTTGAGAGTTTTCTGTTGACAGTGATTATTTTTCTCCCGAATACGCGATTTCATAATTTTGAATTTTATTTACTACAACGTAATGTTTTTTTGGTTTATTATTTTTATCATATCCTGAGACAGTAATATAACCTTCGCGTTCTAAATGTTCGATTTTAACATCAGTTACCACAAAGTCTATATTTTTCTCCTTTTTCATATGTTCTATGGAAACTTTAGCAGCTTTTTCTTTTGTTATATTTTTATTGTGAATAATTAATGAAGTACATCCTATGGCTAAAATTATAATTGCTATAATGATTGAAAATATGATATTTTTCTTTTTAAAATTACCCATATTTTTCCTCCTGAAATTATTTTATAATTTATACTATAAATCTTTTTTAGGGAGATGGAAACCATGGGTAGTTCAGTTAGTGATGAAGCTCTTGTTCGTTTATCAGATGCTAGTTATATAGATAATTCTAGAGTTGACATAAAAGTTGGGGATCATTTAGAAACTTGGAAACGTGTTGAGATACCTACTTCTATATCATTACATAATCCTAACAATAGTTTTGATGTAACTATTTATAAAAATGATGAAACAAAACAAATTGTTATTGCTTATCGTGGTTCACAAGAGGGACGAGATTTTTATGACACGGATGCTTTCGATGTATTTGGGGGACGTTTAAGGAAAAATCAAGAAAGCTTAGATAAGATGAATGCATTAGATATCTCGTCGCTTCCTTTAACTGAGCAATTTAACTTTGCTGCATCTAAAGAAAGAGCTCAAAAAATTATTATGGAAAGTCAATTTACTAATGCTGATGTTTTAACGAAAGAGGTAAAGAAGTATATGTCAGATCCTGAAAATGGCCTAGAGGGGTATCAGCTTACATTAACTGGTCATTCTTTAGGTGGTGGTTTAGGTGAATATGCAGGGGTTATGAATAATGTGCCAGCTGTAAGTTTTGAAGCTCCAAATGTTATTGATTTATTACCTAAAGATAAAAAGGAAAAAGCGTTAAGGGGAGAATATCAAAATCTGATTACAACTTATGGAAATCCCAACGATACAGTATTTACAGGATTTAAAGGGAATGATAATACACAAAGAGGTCGTATCGGACATTTGTATTATACGGATAAGCCTAATGCTAAAAATAATAATTTAATTCATGATATAAGTCGATTTAATCCATTTTTATCATCCTTAATGACCGGTTACAATATGTCGAGGATTGTCATGACAGGTGCGGGACCGAATTATCATTCTACGGGTAATTATTCTTATGATAAATATGGTTTATTCAATATGCCAAATATGTATGATGGAGAAACTGGCCAAAGGCTTTTATCTTCTCCTCGTGCAGGTGAAATAAGGATTCGTCTATCAGTAGAAGAGGTAAAGCAAATTACGCGGAATTTAAAAAGAGAAATAGAAGATATAAATCAAAAGCTTACTGGAGCAAGTAATAAAATAATTAATGTGTTAAACGAATCACCAGCTAGTGTAGATGGAAATTTAATTAACACGATAACTTATGCTGTTTATGGCTTTCAAAGAAGTTATATGGAGCCAGTTCGTTCAGCAGCGGACTTTATAGATCAACAAGCGGATAAATTCAAACAAGTAGATACTAAGAGCTAACGGAAGGGAGGATTGTATGAAGAATTATGATGTTATTAATCATGCCGTAGATGTATTAGGCGCGCAAAATGATTTAGTGAAATGTATATCAGATTTAGAGAATCATAGAAAAAATTTAAGATCTATAAAAACGGTTTTAGCTGACAGATGGGATGGAAATACTTCAAAAGAAGTTGAAAGAAGACTTACTGAGTTGGAAAGCGAACTTGCTTATAGAATTGATGCTTTTAGAAATATAGAAGGTGATTTAGAAAAGTATAGAAAAGCAGTGGAAGGTCTATCAAATCAATTTATGATGATGGGGCCAAAATATTGAATAGAGGATGAATATTTTACTCTATTTAAAAGTAGCCTTTTGAAAATAAAAAAGCACCTTAAGTTAGATGCTTTTTTATTTTGGAATTAAATAAGAAATGTATCAAGCACATTATCTTTTTCTTCTTTATTGATTCCAATATATTTAAGGGTAATTTGTGGAGTGCTATGATTCAGTATTTCTTGCAACATAGCGACATCTTTTGTTTGTTTATAGAACCAATAGCCGAAGGTTTTGCGCATAGTGTGGGTTCCAATGGATTCTACACCGGCGAAATCTCCGGCTTTTTGCAATTGTCGATAAGCCTGAATTTTACTAATCGGTTGGTTTCCTTTTCGAGATGGAAGCAACCAGGTACTTTCTAGTGTTTGAGCATAGGAATAGATTTCATCAAAAATAGGAGTGAGATTAATCATACGTTCCTTCTTCGTTTTTCCCTCTTTGATTTTGAATTCCTTTCTTTTTTTTCGTTTTAGTTTCAATATGCTTTGTGTTTCGATTTGAAGTAGATCGCTAACACGTAATCCTGTATTGATTCCAATTAGAAACAGAATATAATCTCGTTCGGAACAATGACGTTTGAGAGCCCATTTCATATCTTCGATCTGTTCTTTGCTACGGATGGGTTGTACATCAATAAGATGTGGTTTTTTATTCATGGATTTATGACCTCTTTGTTTATAGTGTTTTGAATGTATACTTTTATTGTGTGTTTTGAGGATATCAGTGGTTTTGGGTAGAAGTCAATGATTAAGGGGAAATGAATGTAAACAAATATTTAAAAGTTTACTTTCAAAAAGATAGGAAATCGAGCAAAGCGACAACCGTTTTAGGACGAAAAAATGAAATTTTGAGACCGGAAAAACGGTAAAGGTTGTAGGAATCTCTTACCAAGTCAAAAACGTAGTTTTTGGGGTTTGTCATGACAAACCCGTAGCTTGCCCTTTCCTTTCCTCTTCTTTTAGAATTCTATGTCTTAATTGTTATTTTGTTCTTGATTACAGGAACGTTGGTATTTGGCGATGAAAGATGGTTGATATTAAGCCATCTTTTATTTTTTATAATGAAAATGAAAGTAATCTTTTATTTAAAAGCTAACTTAGAGGTATATATAAAATTTGATAAAAGATAGAGATAAGATTTTATGTTGTTAAAGAGGATAAAGACTGATATGCATAAGTGATTCAATATTTTTAATTAAGTTTTGTTTTTATCTTTTTGAATATAAAAAAAGAAAGAATTCTAATTTTAGAATCTTTCTTTTTTGTAAATTATATTACCATTTACCCCATGGTGATCCATGTTTATATGAACTGTCTACTTTTCCAGCTTTTGAATAATCACGTTTATATGATATCCCTGTTGGGAGGGGTCTCCAATTCCAACCTCCACCTTCAATTTTTTCAGTTTCTTCTTTTGTTAAAAATTGCATTTTTTTTGTGTTTAATTTCATAGTATTTTCCTCCTAAATAATTTATAAAATAGATCTTTGTAGATAGGAATCTTGTTAAGATAAATTATTTATCCTAATATTACGAATATTGAACATTATAATAACATTATATATTATAATAAGATTATATTAAATGTTTATTTTTAGGAAAAGCAAAATTATTAAAATAATAGGGATTTTAGTAAAGGGGTTTTGGTTTTGTTTGGTAGGAAATTTCCACTTGTTATACAACATGATTTAAAAGACTGTGGTCCTGCATGTCTTACAATGATTTCACGTTATTATGGTTTAACTATATCTATATCGAAAATAAGAGAAATAGCAGGGACAGATTTAGAAGGAACGAATGTAAAAGGTTTGATAGAAGCTGGAGAAATATTAGGATTTGAAGTAAAAGGAGTAAAAACAACTGATTTAGATGTATTAAAAGAAATTCCATTACCAGTTATTGCACATGTAGTATTAGATGGTGGTTTTTTACATTATGTAGTAATTCATAAGATAAAAAATAATAAAATTTATGTTGCAGATCCTGGGAAAGGTTTTACTATATATTCATTTGAAGAATTTAGTCAAATATGGACTGGTATTCTTGTATTAATGGTTCCTAGACAACAATTTCAAAAAGAAAATTTATCTCAAAGTACTTTTTCTCGTTTTTTTTATTTATTGAAACAGCAAATAAATTTATTATTACCGCTGTTTTTTGCTTCTATTATTTTTAATTTATTTGGTTTGTTAGGAGCATTTTATTTTAAATTTTTAATTGATGATATTGTTACAAATCAATTGATGCAAACACTTCATATTATATCTATTGGAATAATCATATTATATATTTTTAAAGTTTTACTTTCTTATTTTCGAACTCATCTAATTTTATATTTAAGTAGGAGAATAGATATTCAATTAATGCTTGGATATTATCGTCATGTGGTAGGTTTGCCAATGAATTTTTTTGAAACAAGAAAAGTTGGGGAAATTATTTCTCGTTTTATGGATGCAAGTAAAATACGTGATGCATTATCAACTATAACAGTTACATTAATGATTGATACATTAATGGTTATATTAGGTTCAATTTTATTATATATGCATAATTCGACTTTATTTGGAGTTACATTATTATTAATTCCTTTTTATATAGCTATTATTTTTGGATTTCATAAGTCATATCAAAAGATTAATAGAGAAGAGATGGAGAGTAATGCAAAATTAACATCATATTTGGTAGAATCTTTAAATGGAATTTCAACGATAAAATCTTATAATGCTGAAAAAGAAGCGTTTTTTCAAACAGAAAGTCGCTTTGTAAATTTATTACGACATGTATTTAAAAAAGGAATGCTTTCTAATTTACAGAGTTCTATTAAAATGGGGCTTGAATTAATTGGTGGTGTAATAATTCTTTGGATTGGTTCTGTACAAGTTTTAAAAGGAAATATGACAATTGGGGAATTAATTACATATAATGCGCTTTTAGCTTATTTTTTAAATCCGATTGAAAATTTAATAAGTATTCAGCCTACTATGCAATCCGCGTTGGTTGCTGGAGAAAGGCTAAATGAAATTTTTGATTTAAAGTTAGAAAAGGATGAATCTGAATATAATAAAGTTTCTTTAAAACGGTTATCAGGGAAAATTGAGTGCTTGAATGCTACATTTCGTTATGGAACTCGTAAAAATGTATTAAATAATATAAGTTTTTCAATTGAACCAGGTAGTCAAGTGGCTTTTGTAGGAGAAAGTGGTTCTGGAAAAACAACAATTTCTAAATTGTTAATGAATTATTATGATATTCAGCAAGGTGATATATATTACGATGATTATCATATTAAAGAGATAAATCGAACTGTATTACGCGATCGAATTGCGTATGTTTCACAGGAATCATTTTTCTTTAGTGGATCTATCTATGATAATTTGAAGTTTGGTCTAGATCGTACAGTTACATTGGAAGAAGTTATTCAAGTATCTAAACAAGTTTATGCTTATGAGTTTATTAGTGAATTACCATTACGTTATGATACTTTGTTAGAAGAAAATGCTTCAAATTTATCAGGAGGCCAAAGACAAAGGTTAGCCATTGCAAGAGCTTTGTTAAAGAACCCAGACATTTTAATTTTGGATGAGGCAACAAGTAATTTAGATTCTACAACAGAAAAACACATTACAGACATGTTAAAAGAATTAGGTTTACAAGGAATAACAGTGATTATGATTGCTCATAGATTGAGTACAATTCAACATGCACAACAAATTTTTGTAATGGAAAAGGGAAATATTATAGAACGAGGTTCTCATGAAGAATTACTATTCCACAAAGGTGAATATTATCGTCTTTGGAAAAACCAAACAGTTCATGTAGAACATGTAGAATCACAATCT
>NZ_FNQA01000033.1:0-19134 GCF_900107445.1 Bacillus sp. 166amftsu
TCAGCTTTGCCGCTTGTTGATTTTTCTTCTTTTTGCGATTTTTCATCAGCTTTGCCGCTTGTTGATTTTTCTTCTTTTTGCGATTTTTCATCAGCAGAACCATTTGTTGCTTTCGCTGAACCTGCTTCTGCTTTTACATCTGTCGCAAGTTTGTTTAGGTAACGCTCTGGATTTACAGCTACATTCTCTTTACGTACTTCAAAGTGTACATGAGAACCTGCTTCTTTATTCATTGCGCTTAGACCGGATTTTCCTAACACTTCACCTTGTGCAATTGTTGCACCTTTTTCTACTTTTACACTGCCTAAGCTTTGATAAGATGTTGTAAGACCATTTCCGTTATCAACTGTTACGACATAACCAAGAAGCGAATCTTTTTCCGCCTTTACTACTTTACCGCTTAAAGCAGCTGTAACATCGAATTCTTTCCCATTTTTCGCAGCAATATCGATGCCTTTATTAGGAGAATATGTGTTGTTATAAAAGACAAGTGCTTGTTCTTGCTCCTCCTCTGCTGCTCCATCCTCATAAAACTTCTTCTTCACAACAACATCTACATTCGTTGCAGCTGGCATTTTCACAACTTCTGAAAATTTTGTTACTGGTACTGCTGGATTTTCCGTTTGACCATACGGCGCACTTTGCTCTTTATTAGGTTCTTTCTTTGGATTTGCTGCCTGGAACCATAGAGCGACTGTCAAGATTACCGCTGCACATGCAATATAGATTGCCGGAAATACCCACCGTTTTTGAAATAAATGAACTACCTTTTGCGACTTTTTATTATTCCTTCCTCGCATTCTATCATCACCTCAGCAATCATTTTGAACAATATTCGTTTATCCTATACAAGCTATAACCAATTACTTTTCGACAAAATTTGTAAAAATATGTATAAGAATTACAAAATTTCCGAGGAAATGATAGAAAAAAGAAAAAACTGAGCGGATTGGCTCAGTTTTTTAGTCTAGTTGTTTCTTTTTGTAGACAATAAAACATGCAAGTAAAGAAATTACAAACCAAACGAGCACATTCAATAAATCTCCGCTAATGCTGCTAAACCCATTGCCCTTTACTACACTTTTAATTGCCTTATCAATATGAAATGTCGGAAAGTACCCAATCACTGTTTTTATTGCTTTATTTTCAACAAGTGGTTCAAATTGCACAGCTAAATAAAGAGTCATCAAAATCGGCATTCCGATCAGTGATGTTTGTGGTACAGATGAAGCAATTAGTCCAATCATTGTACCAATTATAATAAATAACATTGTTCCGCATAGAAATAGCAAACCGAGTAACGGAAGATTTCCATCTAGCTGATTTAGAATGAATAAGTTGGCGATGCAAATCACAATCGTAATACATGCGGTTAATATACTTTTTCCAATCAGTACTTCAGCTGAAGAGGCCGGTGATAGCATTAATACACGTAATGTATGTTTCTCTTTCTCTTCTGCAATAACCATAGATTGAGCAAACCCTGCAACAAATAGAAACGTCATGAGTGTAATGGTCCCTAAACCTGCTCCACTCGCGTTACCAAACCGGCTAAATATGAAAGCAAATATAATTGGCATTGCCGCCATTAACAATACTTGTGAATTTGCTTTAAAATCCTGTACCTCTTTTCGAAAAATAGCTGATACACGTCTCATTGAAAACGTCATTATAATCCCCTCCCAGTTACTTCAATAAAGATATCCCCTAAAGTCGGTTCATGCGAATGAATTGATAAAAGCTCACCTTGTTTCATCCATTCCGAAATACGTTTTGCCCCTAATTCATCTTTTTGCACTGTTTCTTTTTTCTTATTTGTTAAAACCACTTCGATTTTGTCTTTCGCATATTGAAGCCTTAAGTTCTCCGGTGTATCAAGTGCTACAATTTCCCCGCCGCATAAGAATGCAATGCGGTCACAAAGCGTCTCTGCTTCATCCATGTTGTGGGTCGTTAAGAAAATAGTTGTTCCTTCTCTATTTAAGTCTTTTAAGATGTTATGAATATTTTGGACATTTACTGGATCAAGTGCTGATGTTGGTTCATCCAAGAAGAGAATATCCGGTTTATGCAGGATTGCTCGTGCTAGCGTAACGCGCTGCTTCATCCCTTTTGATAATTTTTTAACTGGTGTTTTTTTATCTTCTAATAAATTCACTTGGGATAGTACTTCATCGATTCGTCCTTTTGGACAATCATATAAGTCGCAAAATAATAGTAAGTTATCATAAATGCTAAGTCTTTCATATAAACCGCTGTTATCTGTCAAAATACCGATTTGTTTATAATCAATGCTGCCTGGTCCGGCAATATCCTTCCCTAGTACTCTCACTGTTCCAATACTATGAAGTAATTGAGAAGTTAAAATTTTCACCGTTGTTGTTTTTCCTGATCCACTCGGTCCAAGAAACCCAAATATTTCTCCTCGCTTCACTTCAATATTCACATTTCGAAGTGCTGTTTTCCCGTCAAAGGATTTCATTACATCCTTCATTTCAATTGCCAATGTCATTTCGTCATCCCCTTTGTTTTTCTTTTATAGTTGAAATTCGCTTCAGTGGCTTGTTTGCCGCCTCCGCTTTTTAGTTTCGCTGCTTGTGACTTAATCTTATGAAAAACAAAGGGATTACGCATTAAAACACCGATAAAAGGAGTATTTTCACCGGCGAATGAATCCTATTTTTAGCTTACTGGAGCATAATTACAGTCCAATTACACCTTTTAATTCATCCATTCGACCCTTCGAAAGTGGAATTGAGCTTTTTCGTTCATCATCCAAAATTAAGCTAAAGCTATTACGAGTCCAAGTGATTACTTCTCGTACACGCTGTAAGTTAACAAGGTAAGAACGATGACATCTGAAGAATCCGAAACCTTTTAATCTTTCTTCTAACTCACTTAATGTTAACGCGCATACAAAGTCTCCTTCGCGGACATGAATATGCGTTGTTCCATTTTGTGTTTCAATAAAATGAATTTCCATTGGATCAAGCAAAATGATTTTATCGCTTACTTTCGCTGGAATTCTCTCGAGCTTCATTTGCGGAACCATTTGAACGATGTTTTCTAGATCTATCTCTTCCTCTTCTTCCTGCTCGATTTCTACTTTTTTAACGCCATCTAGATTTAATATATACACATCTTCTGTTAAAGAAAGTGCATCCGACAAAAAGGATGATGTAATAAAGATGGCCTTCCCTTGTTCTCTCATCTTCATAATTGCTTTTCGAATGATAATTGTACTTTCTATATCTACATTTTGTTCGGGTTCTTCCAAAATAATTAAATCCGGATCATGAATCATGACCCGGCCAATATGAAGACGCCGTTTTTCAGAAAATGATAGTTTTTCGATTTTGATGTTCATTTTATCTAGTAAACCAACATACTGAACAACTTCTTCTATGTTAATATTCGAGTTATACAATCCGGATAAAAAGGCGAAGTATTCTCTCACTTTTAACCGATCGTATGCTTCATCTTTTAAAAAGCAAAAACCAATGCGTGAGTAGAATTGCTTTTGAATCGGTTTCCCTTCAAATAAAACACTCCCAGTCGATGCCTCTTCTTCACCAATTATAATGCGGTGTAAAATCTTCGCCGTATGATTGTTACATTGCAGCACAACACATTGCCCTTTTTTAATTTCAAGCTGAATCGCCTGCAATTGATTCGTCTTACCCAATTGTTTTAACTCCAATAACGCCATGGTTTCTCCTCCAGGTGAGTTTTTTACCTTATTATAACAAACAATTAATGGAAAATTATGATATTTATTTCGTATATAAAAAGAAGCTAATTTAAAAATTAGCTTCTTTTTGTCGAAACGCTAATATATTCGAAAGCGAGTGAAACAAAACAATTATTACTGCTTCACCAAATAACTCTTCAGCTGATCACGAAGCGCTCTTTTCAAGAATTTCCCGACGGATGTTTTCGGAATTTCCTCGACAAATAAGATTTCGTCCGGCATCCACCATTTCGGGAATTGTTCTTCTAATAATGCATAAAGCTCTTCTTGTTCTACTGTTTGTTCTTCTTTTAAGACAACGCAGGCAACAGGGCGTTCTTGCCATTTTTCATGCGGAACAGCAACGACAGATGCCTCTAGCACTTTATCATGTGCCATTAAAGCGTTTTCTAAGTCCACGGAGGAAATCCATTCACCGCCGCTTTTAATTAAGTCTTTCGTACGGTCGGCAATTTTAATAAACCCTTCTGGATCAACAGTTACAATATCTCCTGTATGTAGCCAGCCATCCTTCATAGAATCTTCTGTGCGTTCATCTTTATAATAACTACCGGCAATCCATGGTCCGCGTAGGCAAAGCTCTCCCATTTCTTCACCGTCCCATTTGATTTCCCCATCTTGACCAATTACCTTCATTTCAAGTCCTGGGATTAAGTAACCTTGGCGGGAGCGTAACTCATAATATTCCTCTTTCGGTAAATCGCGCTGATATGATTTTGGACAGTTAATCACAACAGCTGGGCTTGTTTCAGTCATCCCATATATTTGCCTAAAAGCAATTCCATAGTTCTCCTCATATGTGCGAATCATACTTCCTGGCGCTGCTGATCCACCTGACCATATTGTACGAATACTACTAATATCATACGGGTGCTTTTCAAGCTCTTGTAACAGGCCAATCCAGATTGTTGGTACACCGGCAGCAATCGTCACCTTCTCACGTTCAATAAGCTGTGCCAAAATTTCCGGTGTAAAGTGTGGCCCTGGTAAGACGAGCTTTGTACCGAACCATGTACCTGCAAATGGAAGTCCCCATGCATTCACATGAAACATTGGAACAACAGGCATACAAGTATCTACTTCTGAAATGTTACCGCCGTCCACAAGGCCGAGTGTATAGCTATGGAGTGCGATGCTACGGTGTGTATATACAACGCCTTTCGGTTTTCCTGTCGTTGCAGAAGTGTAGCACATACCTGCAGGCTCTTTTTCATCTAAATCTGTTATAAATGGGAATGTTTCGTCGCCTTCTTCAAGTAGTTTGTCATAATGATATGCTGGTGATAGTGTTGTGTGAGGTAGTTCGTGATCATCTGTCATAATAATAAATGCTTTCACATGAGGAATTTCGTGTTGAATACTTTCGAGTACAGGAACCATATCTTCATCAACAAGAATGATTTTGTCTTCAGCATGGTTAATGATATAAGAAATGTGATCTACAGAGAGACGTAAGTTAATCGTATGTAATACCGCTCCAAGTCCTGGGATCGCAAAGTACGCTTCCAAATGTCGGTGATGATTCCAAGCAATTGTTCCGACTTTATCTCCTTTATCAATTCCCATTTTGCTTAGGATACTAGCAAGCCGCCTTGTCCGCTTCGCAATCTCTCCGTATGTTAATGTTTGAATACGAGATGCAGTGCGTGAGACGACTTCCTTTTTTGAAAAATATTTCTCAGCTCTCTCCATCATCGCTGGAATGAGGAGTGGTACATCCATCATCATGTTTCATGCCTCCCTGTTATTATATTTAATCACCCAACTGTATTATAACACGAAGGAACATAACGAAAGGAAGCAACATTTCTTTCATTTTCTACAAAAAATGACATCCCATTAAAGCTGTATTAAAACATCCATTCTACTTTATAGAACATATCCACAAGTGATATTTTATTATATGAATGATTTTTTCGATCTCTAATTCGGCATGCAAAATTGCATTCCAAAACGTATTGATATAATTATAAACGCTTACTATAATGAAGACATCAAGATTTGAAACATCTTAATATTCGAACTAAGAGGAGGATTAATATTATGGAAATCGCAATGGCTGTATTGAAATTTATTGGTAGCATAATCCCATTAGTACAAGACCTTTTAAAATCAGTAATGTAAACTTATTATCCTGCAATTATCTTTAATTACTATCATACAAATGATCTGTAAATCAAAGAATATTTGATTTACAGATCATTTGTGTGATCCAAATTCACGGAAGAAAAAGCGTCCGAAAGGCACAAAAAGACGCTTCTTCTTTCTCATCTTATTCATTTATAAATAATGCCCCTCTTGACGTTTTAACAGATACACATGGAAAAGCAAAAGATTCCTGCTCATTATATAAAAATGTATAGATTTCAAGAAATAACACGCTCCTCTTTCAATAAGGACAAAAAGCCCATCTATTATGATGGACTTCGTATTACTTCTCAATTAATTTTTCGCCATTAACTTTCCTTCATACTCATTCATCGTTTTAATTTCGATCCCTTTATAATAATGAGTAACAATATCTGTATACACTTTTCCCTCTTTCGCCATTCCATTGGCACCATACTGACTCATGCCAACGCCATGACCATATCCTTTCGTTGTGACGACAATGTTATTTCCTTCTTGTTTCCACGTAAAGTCCGAAGAACGTAAATCTAACTTTTCTCGCACTTCTTTTCCTGTTAATGTCTTCCCTTGAAATTCTACATCCTTTACACGCTTTCCTTTTGTACGCTCTTTAATATTGCCAACTTTCCCGCTTTCCAGTACCTTTACACCAAGACGCTTTTGAAAATCAGCTACGGTAAAAATTTGCTCACTCGCAAATTTCGGAGAAACTTGGTCCCAAGGACTGTCTACGCTTTTCAAATACGGTAAGTCCTTGCCAAAATAGTCTGCAGCATTTTCTGTATAACCATTGCTTGTTGAGAAGAAGGACGCTGTAATGGGACTACCGTCATACGTTAAAACTTGTCCGGCTGTTTTAGACACAGCTTCCTCAATCTTCTTCAAGTTTTTCTCATAGTCTCTGCCCCATGTCTTCTTTAATTCTTCTTTACTTTTGTACACTTGATCTCCCACCGTATCGGTCACATCCGCGTTATTTTTCTTACTTCCGCTTAGCATACGCTGTACAATAAATGTCCTTGCCGCCAATGCCTGTGCTTTTAATGCCTCCATTTCAAAGCTAGCATTCATCTCAGAGGCTACTACACCTGTCACATATTCTTCCATCGGCACTGTCTCTACTTTCTTTTGTGCATTACGATACACAGTCACTTTGACAGCGGTATCTACCTGTTTAGGAGCTGGCACACTTTGCATCGCTGGAGGATTTTTGGGCGGCTGACTTGTCTTTTCTTTCGTAAATGGAATGACAAGCACGGTCGGTACAATAATGACGAGCGCTACTAAGAGCGCCATTGTAATGAAAAGTGGCTTTGAAATTTTCATCTTTTTCCCCCGCTATGAAATTAGACTCATTTCATTCTTATGGAGCATGGCGAGTTTTTAGAACATACCGGGAGAAACTTCTTCTATTAGGAGGCTTCCTCATTAAACAAACGAATTTTCTAAATATTTTTAATGAGACGTGCATAAGTTGGGCTTTTCTTGACTATAACTGTAATGAATACTCCCCCACTTAACTTCGTTTGAAGTAGGGATACTCTTTCGATAAAATTTGATAGAAAAAAAATCGCCCCTATGTCAAAAGACATAGAGACGATTTTAATTAAGCGTGAAGATCAGAAATTTGTTGTTCTTTCACTTCTTCTACTTTTTCGTTTACACGTTCAATTGTTGCACCTAATGCAGCTAACTTCTTATGGAAGTTTACATATCCACGATCAAGGTGTTTTAATTCTGTTACACGAGTGTAACCCTCTGATACTAAACCAGCTAGAATTAATGCTGCTGCTGCACGTAAGTCAGTTGCTGACACTTCTGCACCTTGCAAGTTGTTAGGTCCGTTCATAATAACAGAGCGACCTTCAATTTTAATATCAGCATTCATACGACGGAACTCTTCCACATGCATGAAGCGGTTTTCAAATACCGTTTCTGTAATCATGCTTGTTCCATCAGCATGTAATAATAATGCCATCATTTGTGATTGCATGTCTGTTGGGAAACCTGGATGAGGCATTGTTTTAATGTCAACAGCTTTTAATTTATCTGGGCCGATAACACGTACACCTTCATTTTCCTCAATAACCTTAACACCCATCTCTTCCATTTTCGCTGTAACTGAACGTAAATGTTCTGGTACAGCATTTTCAATTAAGATGTCTCCACCAGTAATTGCTGCTGCAACCATAAATGTTCCCGCTTCAATACGGTCAGGAATAATAGAATGATGTGCACCATATAATTTATCTACACCTTCAATACGAATCGTTCCAGTTCCAGCTCCGCGTACTTTCGCTCCCATTGCATTTAAGAAGTTAGCTAAGTCAACGATTTCTGGTTCTTTCGCTGCGTTTTCAAGGATTGTTGTCCCTTTTGCTAATGTAGCAGCAGACATAATGTTTTCTGTTGCACCTACGCTTGGGAAGTCTAAGTAAATTTTCGCGCCTTCTAATTGTCCATCTACATAAGCTTCAACAAATCCATTACCAACTTTTACTTTTGCTCCCATTGCTTCGAAGCCTTTTAAATGTTGGTCAATTGGACGTGAACCAATTGCACATCCACCAGGAAGTGCAATACGAGCACGACCATTACGTGCTAATAATGGCCCCATTACTTGAACTGACGCACGCATTTTACGTACATATTCAAATGGCGCTTCAATATTTAATTCCTTTGAAGCATCGATTGTTACTTGATTATTTTCAAATACGACTTCAGCATTTAAATGACGTAATACCTCATTAATTGTGTATACATCAGACAAAACTGGTACTTCAGATAGTACATTCTTTCCATCACTCGCTAATAGGGCTGCAGCGATTATAGGTAATACAGCATTTTTCGCGCCCTCAACACGCACTGTGCCGTTCAACCGCTTTCCGCCACGGACGATGATTTTTTCCAATTTATTCCCCTCCGTGTCCTTTTTTCAATATCTATTCAATACTCAGAAGTTATGATCGGTGTGCCAACCACAATTGTATCTTTGTTGTCTGTAGAACGTATTGCTATTTGCACATTGATTTTCTCTCTATTTGTTGAAAGAGCGTCATTCCACTTTTTATTATATGCCGAGACTGACACAAATGCTCTTTCTTCTATCTTTTCGATCGCTCTTGCTGAAAGATCTTTCAAAACCTGATTGGTTTTATTTTGCAAAACACCTTCAATCTTATCATTCAGTACACCTTGAACACAAGTGTAAATTGTGGGTTTTGTACTAAAAATTTTATCCATTTTTCGAATATTTTCAGGGTCCCATCTTGACCCACTCACTTCAAAGATAATGAAAGTGTTTTCTTTAGTATTTTCCTTACTCCAAGTTACTACTATTCGTTCTTCATGAGAAGAGAACTTTTTGTATGCTGTTGCTTTATATCCGTCATGAGATGGTTCCAATTCCCATTTTTGAATATTCGCTTTTTCTTTCACTTCATTTAACAACTTTTGAAACGTATGTATGTTAGAAATGGTTTTGGTTTCTCGTGCTAACCATGACCACCGCTCTACCTCTGCTCCATTTTTTTCAAGAGCTGCGATCATACTCTCCATCTTCTCTTCGTCACTTACGGGTTTTATCTGTTTATACCCGACCAAGAATACGACAATACTTACGACAACAATAAGAATTGTTTTCAAGCTTTTCAAGGTTCATCCCCTCCTATCCCCATTGTTAACGGAGATATGAGGTTCTATACAATTACTTTACTAAATACGTTAAACTCTTCGAATACCCTAAATAATCAAGAAAAAAGTTGCTGACAGATGTACCGATTGCAATCGTAACAAGAATAAGCAAAATCCTCGTCTGCATTACCTTTCCAGATTTCATCAGGCGTTCGATATGGATACCTTGTAAGGCCCACCATGTAATGGTAATAAACAATAAATGCGAAACAATCGCAATCAGTGCTTGTTGCCCTAAAAGCTGCGCCAAAAAAATCGACTCCTTTTGTTTGGCTTGCCATCACTTAGGATGCAAAACGATCCCATACAAATGGAAACCACACTTTTTCACGCTCAAATAGGTAGTATAAAGTTTTCTCTCCGAAATTGCTAGAGAAGAACTACCTATTAGAATTTACTTTACCTACGCATCACATTCGTGAAAGATAAAAGCTTCTTGCTCCACAATAAAAAGCGTAGAGCGGTAACTCTACACTTTTTATTGTCACTATTGTACCACGTTCCCCGTAAAGAAGAAATCTTTCATGAGTGGAAAATATTCATAAAAGAAATTGTAGCCAATCGTCGGTAGAATCCCGAGTAATACGATCGAAATTGCACAAAAACTAATGACGACCTTCAAATTGATCGGTAGGTTTACCTGCTTTTCTTCACTGCTCTTTCGAAAGAACATTTGCTGCAAAATACGGAAGTAATATACAAATGAGATAACCGTTGTGCCCATCATGACTGATGCTAGTACATAATGAGCTGGACTAGCTGTAAAGGCGCTTAAGAAAATATTAATCTTTCCGATAAAGCCAGCTGTTCCTGGAATTCCTGCCAAAGACAGAATAAAAATAGTCATCGCTACAGAAACAAACGGAGAACGTTTGTATAAACCTGCGAAAATTGTTAAATTTCCCTTTCCACTTTGTAAGATTAACCCATGGATGACTGCAAAAGCTCCTATATTCATTAACACGTATGCCAACATATAAAACCACATACTATCCATTGTAAATGGCGATAACGCTACAAGCGGAACGAGTAAATATCCAGCATGCGCTATGCCAGAATAGGCAAATAAACGTTTTACATTGTATTGCTTTAGCGCCACGATATTACCGATAATCATTGTAATAATAGCGAGCACGGCGATATATACGCTCATATTACCGAATATGGATTGCTCACTTCCATGAACCGGTATGCCGCCGAATACCATGAAAAACAATCTTATCATCATAATAAAGCCGGCGATTTTAGAGATTGTCCCAAGGAAAGCTGTAACAGGTGCTGCGGCCCCTTCATATACATCCGGTGCCCACATATAAAACGGTACTGTCGCAATTTTAAAGGATAACCCAACAAACAGAAGCAAGAAAGCAAGCGATAGCAAAAGTCCAATACTTCCGTCTACACCTTGCATGAGAACTTCCTGCATACCCAGAATATTAGTCGATCCCGTAATACCATATAAATAGCTCATTCCAAAGAGAGTGATAGCCGTGGCAATTCCGCCATTAATGACATATTTCATTGCTGCTTCATTCGAAGCACGATTTTTCTTTCGAATCCCTACTAAAATGTACGAAGACAATGACAACAACTCTAGACCAATAAAGAGCGTAATAAAATCAACGCTAGATGCCATGAACATCGCCCCGAGAACTGCCATTAAAAATAAGTAATAGTATTCTCCCTTATCTTGAATCGGCTCTTTTTTATCATCACTCATCGCCACAAACAAGATGAGAATCGCTCCAATTAATAGTAATGTTTTAAAACCTTTTGAAAACCCATCTAGTACAAACGAACCACTTAAAATGTCTCCAGCCGGTTCACTATACAATGTAATTAACGCTATTAGTGATAGCACCGCTGATACAATTGCTCCAATCCCTAAATACTTACGATCAAACTTTAGAAATAAATCAAAAAGCGAGAGAAGGATGGCCGCCCCAAGAATGATGAATTCCGGTACCATTAAATGCCAAGATAAACCAAGTAATGTATTCATATCCATCCTATCTCACCCCCAATATTTTCACAGTGTATTGCAGCGGCGTTCCTAACAGTTCTGGCATAATACCAATTGCGATAATACAAGTGAGTAATAACACAAGCGGAATGTATTCCCAGCCGCGAACATCCGGCCGCGCTTCCAATTCCTTCTTTCCAAATGTCACTTGAAGCGTAGCCCTTAAGACATATACCGCTGTTAAAATAATGCCGAGCGCACCAATTGCTGCGATTACCTGCTTCCCCTGAAATAATCCGAGGAACGCCAGAAACTCACCAACAAACCCAGACATTCCTGGGAGGCCAAGCGAAGCCATACTTCCTGCTAATAAAAAACCACTTAGCACCGGAACTTGTTTTGCGAGTCCACCAAGCTTCGTAATATCAGAAGTGTCAAAGCGCCGTTCAATCATACCGAGCAAGCAAAATAGTAACGCTGCAATTAAACCGTGAGATATAACTTGAAATAGCGCTCCCTTCATGCCAGCTGCATTCAGTGCCCCAATCCCCATTAACACAATTCCCATATGCGAAATACTGGAGTAGGCAAGTACCTTTCGAAAATCGGTTTGAATCATCGCTAGAAAAGCACCGTACAGCAAGTTGATTACTCCTAAAATCGCTATAAGCGTCGCAAAGTCATGAAACTGCTCCGGGAATAGCCCTTTCCCAAAACGAATGATACCGTATGCTCCGATCTTGAGCAGAACACCCGCGTGGAGCATCACCACTGCAGGATGGGCTTCTACATGCACATTCACCATCCAGCGATGCAAAGGAAAGACCGGCAGTTTAATGGCAAAGGCAATCATAAGTGCAATAAATAAACCGAGCTGCAATGAATTTGAAATATCGCCTAGGAGCGTCGTTTCCGCTCCAGTCAAAATATCTTTTAACTCTGTAATATTTGTTGTACCTGTTTTTGCAAAGAGGATAGAGAAAACAATGAGTAAAATTGCTGATCCAATTCCGTTATAAATCAAATAACTATAGGAAGCTTTTTCACTGTTCAATTTCCCCCACTTTCCGATAAGCAAAAACATCGGTGGTAGTGTGAGTTCAAAGAAGACAAAGAAGAGAAGTAAATTTTCGGCTGCAAAGACACCAAGCATCCCAATTTCAAGTGTTAGTAGGAGCATGTAAAAACCTTTTATATTTTTTTGAATGGAAAAGGCAGCTATCGCCGCAAGTGTTGCTAAAAGTGCTGTAAGTATCATCATCACAAGCGAAAAACCATCGATACCAAGTTCATAGTAAATAGAAAACAACTTTTCATCTACTTGCGAAAAGCTTCCAAATTGAATCCATTTCACCTTTTCAGCAAAAATCGTTAAGCTCTTTCCGGAAGCGTATGTACTAGCTAAAACAATCGCGATGCCAAGCGGAAGAATTGTTCCGAACAAACCGAGGCCTCGCATTGCACGCACTTCCGTTTTCGGTGTTAATGTAAGTAAGAGAATCCCTAGAAGCGGAGAAAAAATAAAAAACGATAATAATAATGCATTCATTGCCAATACCCCCCTGTATATAACAGAATGACAACTAATGCCGCTAAAGAAACAGCCATAACGGTTCCGTATACTTGTACGTTTCCATTTTGAAGTTTAGAACCCACGTTGCTCGTTCCTTTCACAATACGCCCAATTAACTGAGCGATCCCTTCCACAATATATACTTCACATAAGCGAAGCACATAAGCGATTCCTTTAACGAGCGGGAGCACAGTTACGTTATATATTTCATCTACATAATATTTTTCCTTTAAGAGACTATATAGCACGGTTTCTTTTCCGCCAGCCCAGTCTCGAGAGGTGGATCGTTTCCCATAGATGAGATATGCCAAGAGAATGCCAGCAAGCGAAACGAGTGTCGCAACAATCATAATCCACACCGGGCCATGGCTTTGCTCTACTTGAAACGGAATATCCTTCGTAAGCCAGTCACCAAGGAATGTTCCAAACCATGGCGTATTGATGTAACCTGCCAAAACTGCGAGAACACCAAGGACAATCATTGGAAATGTCATAACGCGCGGAGATTCACGCACATCTTCTTTCTTCGCCTCTCCTGTAAAGACAAGAAAGTATAACCGAAACATGTAAAACGCCGTTAGGAAGGCCGCCAGAACCGCAAGGACAAACAACACATAATTGCCGTGCACCCACGTCGCTACCAAAATTTCATCCTTACTAAAAAAACCTGAGAGGAGCGGGACACCACTAATTGCTAGCGTGCCGATTAAGAAGAGTAGCCCCGTCACTTTCATTTTTTTCTGTAATCCGCCCATTTCATTAATGTTTTGCGTATGCACCGCATGAATCACGCTTCCTGCCGCTAAAAAAAGTAGCGCTTTAAAGAAAGCATGTGTCGTTAAATGAAAGACCCCGGCCACATACCCTGCCGAGCCAAGCGCGAGCATCATATAGCCCAGCTGGCTGACTGTTGAATATGCGAGGACTCTTTTTATATCCGTTTGTACGAGGCCGATGGACGCGGCAAAGATTGCGGTAAAGGCACCGACAACCGCGACTGTTTGCATCGCTACAGGACTTGCAGAAAATAGCGGAAACATCGTTGCCACTAAGTACACACCTGCCGCGACCATCGTCGCCGCGTGAATGAGTGCTGATACCGGTGTTGGTCCTTCCATCGCATCCGGAAGCCACGTATGAAGCGGAAACTGACCTGATTTCCCCATGGCACCGATAAAAATTAAAATTGCCGTGAGCGTAATCATGGTAGGTGATACGTCTCCCATTTTCATTGCTTTAAAGATAGCGTCGTACTCAAAACTACCAGCTTGCCAGAAAAGTAAAATCATCCCGATAAATAAGCCTACATCCCCAATACGCGTCATAATAAACGCCTTCTTCGCCGCCAACTTTGCTTCTTCTTTAAAGAAATAGAACCCAATTAATAAAAACGAGCCAAGTCCAACTAATTCCCAAAATATATAGAGCTGCAATAAATTCGTCGAGATGACAAGCCCAAGCATCGCAAATGTAAAGAGCCCTAAATATGCATAAAAGATAGGTAACCTCTCATTATCATGCATATACCCTTTCGAATACACATGCACGAGGAAGCTAACGAGCGTTACAATAAAAAGCATCAAAGCATTTAATGCGTTAATCTCAAAGCCAAATGAAAGATCCACATCACCAATTCGGAGCCATAACCACTGATGTTTTACTGTTTCTGATGAAAACCGTTCTATTAATACAGTCGCCGCATCCACAAAGGAAAGAAATGTGAGAAAGATACCAAGCCAGCTGCTTCCTTCTCTCAATTTCCCCCCAAATATAATGAGCAAAAAAAACGAGGCAAGCGGGAAAAGCGGTATGAGCCATGCATAATCGATCATTGTTTCCTTCCCCCTTTTTGGTCACAATTAACCTTTAAGCGAATCCATTTCATCTACGTTAACGGTTGCATGCTTACGATATAACGCAATTAATATCGCAAGTCCGACTGCTGCTTCCGCTGCCGCAACGGACATCGTAAACAGTGAAAAAATTTGTCCTGTTAAGTTCGGAAAAAAGCCTAATTTACTAAAAGCGACTAGGTTTAAGTTCGCCGCATTTAACATCAGTTCAATACAAATTAAGACAATGACCGTATTCCGCTTTGTTAAAGCCCCGAATAAGCCGATGCAAAACAGAATAATAGCAAGAGCTAAGTAGGCGGCAACTGGAACACTACTCATTGGAATCCCCCTCTTTCTCATCCTTCTTCGCAAGTACAATTGCCCCAACAAGCGCAACAAGCAAAATAACCGACGTTAATTCAAATGGAATAACATATTTCGAATACAAAAGTGTACCAATTTGAAGTGTATTTTGTTCATGAAGCGGTAAACTTCCTTGTACATTTCGATTTGTAAAATCTATATTATTAACAGCAAAGTACATTACCGCGCCAAACGCTACTACTGCGAGGAAGATAAGCAACTTACGAAAACTAAAACTAGATTCACTTTCAGCGTCATGCTTCGTTAGCATAATACCGAAAATCATAATAATCGTAATTGCTCCGGAATAAATTAAAATTTGTGTGACCCCAACAAACTCCGCTGATAATAGAAAATACAATCCCGCAATGCTAAGAAACGTAAACACAAGGGCGAGCATCATATGCATGACTTTCGTTAAGTTCAGCATAAGGATACCACCGATAATCGCCGTTAAGGACAATATAAAAAACGCTACCAACTCGCCGCTCATGCTTTATTCTCCTTTCTGACGTTCTCATCATTTTCATCGAGCCACTGCAAATTTTTAAACAAATCATCACGCGAATACTCCGCTAACTCGAAATTGTTTGTCATAACAATGGCCTCAGTTGGGCAAACCTCTGTACATAAATCGCAAAGAATACAAATTTCAAAGTTAATATCATACGTATCAATGATTTTCCCTTTTTTCGTAGGGTCTGGATGCTTCTTCCCTGTTAGTTGAATACAATCAGTTGGACAAATGTTAGAACATTGGTTACAAACAATGCATTTTTCTGGATAGAATTTTTGAATCCCTCGGAAGCGATCTGGTAGTGGTAATGGTTGATTGGGATAATCGTACGTTACTTTTTTCTTACTTAAGTTGCTAAGCGTATATTTTAAACCTTTAAATAGCCCTTTCATATCTTACTGGCACCCCCCTCATAGATTAGAAGAATAACTCCTTAATCAATGCCGTTAAGAAAATATTTGCAAGTGCGATTGGCAATAATACTTTCCAGCCAAACTCCATCAATTGATCACCCCTGATACGCGGAAACGTAACGCGGAACCAAATAAGCAAGAAAACTACCGCGCTAAACTTTAAAGCAAACCATACAGCACCAGGAATAAAACCAAGAAACGGAATTGGCTGCCATCCTCCTAAAAACAGCACCGTTATAAGCGAAGCCATTCCAAAGAAGTACACGTACTCAGAGAGCATAAAGAATGCCCAGCGAAACCCTGAATACTCGGTATGATATCCAGAGACAAGTTCTGATTCCGCCTCTGGTAAGTCAAACGGTGTCCGGTTGAGCTCTGCAACTGCTGCAATTAAGAAAATTACAAAACCGATCGGCTGCGCAAAAATGTACCAAACTTTCTCCTGCCCCGCTACGATTTCATTTAAATTGAGACTGCCAGCTAATAAGACAACGCCAATCACGCTCATTACAAGCGGAATCTCATAGGAAATCATCTGCGCCGCCGCACGCATCCCGCCTAAAAGTGAATATTTATTGTTTGATGCCCATCCTCCGGTCACAACACCAATCGTTGTAATCCCTGATACAGCAATATAGTAAAGAAGCCCTACTCCGATATCTGCAAACTGAAATTTATCTGTAAACGGAATGACTGCAAGCACCATAAAAGCTGGTGCAAATGCAATAACAGGTGCCAATATAAACAGCGGCTTATCTGCAGCTTTCGGGATGCTATCTTCTTTTAATAAAAGCTTTAAAACGTCAGCAACTGTTTGCAATAAACCAAATCTGCCGCCGACCTGATTCGGTCCTATCCGTCCTTGCATAAATCCCATTACTTTTCGCTCTGCTAAAATCCCATATGTAACAAATCCAAGGACGGCAAATAATAAAAGCACCGCTAATCCGAAAAAAATGAAAAAATTCGTCCAACTTGCCGATGACTCTAAGAGGCGCTCTATCATCACCCATCAACCTCCCCAAGTACAATATCAACGCCGCCTAAAATGGTAATTAAGTTCGCGATATTTTCACCCTTCAAAAGCTTCGGTAAAATTTGGAGGTTATAGAAAGATGGCCTGCGGAACTTTAAGCGATACGGCTCTTTCTTCCCTTCGCTAGCAATATAACAGCCTATCTCTCCGCGCGGCGACTCAATGCGGACAAATGCCTCACCCTTTGGCACCTTAATAATTTTCGGCACTTTCGCCAACACCGGCCCTTCTGACGGGAATTGCCGGGCCGCCTGCTCAATAATTTTGAGGGATTCCTCAATTTCCTCCATCCGGCAAACGTAACGATCCCAAGCATCCCCCACGTTTCCTACCGGAACATCAAAATCAAAACGGTCATAAATAGAGTACGGTTCATCCTTGCGAAGATCCCACTTTACACCTGTGCATCGTAAATTTGCTCCGCTAAGTGAATAAGAAAGTGCATCTTCCGCGCTATATATTCCAACGCCCTTCACACGTTTTAAGAAAATTTCATTTCCGCTCACAAGATCGTGATAACCCTTCAATTGCTCTCTCATATACGGAACAAACTCGCGAACTTTTTCAATCCAACCATCTGGGGCATCCCACTTTACACCGCCTACCCTCATATAATTGAACGTTAACCGCGCACCACAGAGCTCATTTAAGAGATTAATAATCATCTCTCGCTCCCGGAATGCATATAGAAACGGGCTAACCGCTCCAATATCAAGAAGATTCGTTCCCCACCAAACGAGATGGCTCGCAACGCGACCAAGCTCCATTGCAAGTACTCGCAAATATTCGGCCCGCTCTGGAATCTCAAGCCCCATCATTGTCTCAACAGCGTGACAGATCACATAGTTATTCGTCATCGCCGATAAATAGTCCATTCGATCTGTATAAGGGATAATTTGTGTATACTGCAAGCTCTCTGCGATTTTCTCTGTTCCGCGGTGTAAATAACCAATGACAGGTGTAGCTTCCTTTATAATTTCCCCATCAATTTTAATAACAAGCCTAAATACACCGTGTGTACTCGGGTGCTGCGGCCCTACATTTAAAAGCATTTCTTCTGTACGGATCATATTGCTACACCTCCACATCGAGTGGTTCATAATCTTTTCGAAGCGGATGACCAGCCCAATCTTCTGGCATTAAAATACGCGTTAAATTTGGATGTCCTTCAAACGTAACACCAAGCAAGTCATATGCTTCTCGCTCTGGCCAGTCTGCCCCGCTCCATAGCGGCGCAATCGATGCTACTCGCGGCGACTCCCTGCCCATCTTCACCTTCACTGCGACAGATTGTTTCTTCCCATATGAAAATAAGTGAACATACACTTCCATATGTGTAACAAAATCCGTAGCATGTAACTCCGACATATAATCAAAGGCAAGTCCTTCATGGCCTCGCAATAATTCCATTACTTCGTAGTACCTTTCCAGCTTAACAACAAGTGTTGGTACATCCTTCGAAAGTTTATTAATATAATAATCTTCTAATGAATTTTCATCCATTTTCTCCTTAATAATCTCTACGTAAGCATCCAGATATGGCTGATTCGGAGATGGTTCCTCTTGCTTCATCTCTTCTTCTCTCTTGCCCACAGCGCCTTTTGCCTTAGCAGCAGCGGCTGCCTTTGCTTTTGCCGCTGCAATCGCCTTTGCCTTTTCATCATTAGACGTTGTTCCTTCCTTGGATACCTTCTGTTTCGCTAGCGCTGCCGCTTTTGCTTTTGCTGCTGCTACCGCCTTTGCCTTCGCTTTTTCCTTTTCTTCTTCTGATGGGGATTCATTTTCTTTTGCTTTCTGCTTCGCTAACGCCGCTGCCTTTGCTTTTGCTGCTGCGGCTGCTTTCGCCTTTTCTTCTGATGG
>NZ_FNQA01000039.1:0-12697 GCF_900107445.1 Bacillus sp. 166amftsu
ATAAAAGTAGAAGCGGCTCGTTCAGAATGGAAGGGGGATGGAGCTTCTGACGTAGAGGCGCTCTTTGCCTCGTAGGAAGATGCGAAGCCACCGACTGTTCTAGCCGCTGGGGCTGGATATCAATAAAAGCACAAGCGGCTAGAATGAAATTAAACAAACGTTTGATTAAAAAAATAAGCACAGAGCGCCGTATGCTCTGTGCTTATTTTTACTATAAAATCTATATATCGGACAATACCCCTTAGTCGAAAGCAATTTTCACGTCCATCCCCCAACGAACGATCTACTTTCATTTATATACGAAAAAGTGACTGCTATTTTTGTAAAACCAATTGCTTCTCTTGTTGTTCTTTAGATACCTCAGTCTTTGGTTCCGTGTTTGCTTGAACACTACGATGTGCCACACGTTTCAAACAAATATGCTTCCACTTTCTTTCGTAACGCTTCATTATTCTAGTTGTCCCCCTTGAATACGCTTAAAAACCATTTGAAATCGCTTACAATAAATAATATAGCACATATACGGAAAAGTGACAACACATTTCCGACAAATTTTTGACACAAATTTGGATTATGTTTGTCAATATATCAATAGTTTACACATTACAGCGAATATCCGACAATATGCGACAAATTAAATAAAATCACAAACCCTGTCAAATAACTATGATTTGGTTTATCGTCCTCTTTCCCTAAACGGATTGAACCATATTTTGAAAAGATTAAAAAGATAGCTAAACCTAAGAAAATAGAAACAGAAATAATAGAGAACCAAACTTACTTACTAACGCCGTTTGGATTGTAGCTGTTACATTTCCTAAACTACCTTTTCCAATAACAGACTCAGGAATAATCCCCCCTGCAATACATAATGTTAATGAGATAAATCGGATAAACAACAATTTTAGTGAGTGGGTTTTCTTCATTCCACACTGATAATTTGCTCTCATCAATCAAGCTTTTATAGAGATATCTTCTCTAAATATTGAGATGCACATATCGCTATTCACGAATAGCTGGATAAAATGAAATATTTCTTGTGGTGATTTTCTTACGCCCCGCAAAAATGAGCCTTCACCAATTGAGTTCTTGATAGACAGTTCCTTCCCCCTTATTCCCTTTAAGAATGGAAAAGAAGAGTATGACTGTCCGTTGGTATGAGATAGATGCGAATGGAAAAGTGTGTTTTTCCAAAAAAATGATGTGTTACAGTTGTAAAAAAGGCACATGCACGGATTGCGCCCCTTTCTTTTTGTAACAATTATGCGGTTGTTTTTGTAGGATATAGCACTTCTTTGTGAGCAAATAAACAAATTGTTTATGTTTATATAACTATTTTAGTTATATATCGACGAATTACTCAAGGAATGTAACCTTTTAGTAACCATGTCGTAACGATCGCGCAACATTATTATCTTAATCGAAAAACATCCTTTGAGTTACAAATAATAGAGATATCTACTAAACCTCCGAAAAACATGGAACGAAAACCGCTTTCTATTATTTTTTTCTATATTACAGAGTATTAATGATTTGTTACGAATGGTTTGTAATTGTGTGTTTTCCCAAATTCCGAAAAAAACTGTTGCTATAATGAGGACACGAAAACAAACGCAATGGAGGCTATCATGAAAAAATTAATTGGTATAGCAACAGCAGCAGTTTTTGGTCTTGGGATTTTCACTACTTCTGCACAAGCAGAAACTGTTGTAACAACAGACGTATTAAATGTACGAGAGAACCCAACTACTGGATCACAAGTTGTAGGCAAAGTATTAAATGGTCATAAACTAGATGTTACAAATACAGAAAACGGATGGTCAAAAATCAAATTAGATGGTAAAGACGCATTCGTAAATGCAGAATTCACAAAAAGCATCTATTACGTAACAGCAAACGTATTAAACGTACGTGCTGAAGCGAACACAAACTCAGAAATTCTTGGTACGCTTAAGAAAGACGATATGATTGAAACAACGAACCAAGTACAAAATGAGTGGTTACAATTCGAATATAATGGGAAAACAGCTTACGTTCATGTTCCTTTCTTAACAGGTACAGCACCTGTTATTGAAAAACAAGAAACGCCTGTACCTACTAAAGCAGAAGCGCCTGCTAAAACTACAGCACCTGCTAAAGCAGAAGCACCAGTAGCACAAGCAAAACCTGCTACTCAAGTAAAAGCAGCAGAAACAAACGCTCCTTCTGGTGGCCGTGAACTAACAGTTGTAGCGACTGCATATACAGCTCATCCGAGCGAAAATGGCGGCACATATGGTGGCCGTGTATTAACTGCAATGGGTCATGACTTAACAGCGAATCCAAACATGAAGATGATCGCTGTTGATCCGAAAGTGATTCCACTAGGATCAAAAGTATGGGTAGAAGGATATGGAGAAGCAATTGCTGGTGACACTGGCGGTGCAATTAAAGGTAACCGTATCGACGTTCTAGTTGGCTCTGATTCAGCTGCTGATAAATGGGGACGTAAAACTGTAAAAGTGAAAATTTTAAAATAATCAATTACTGCTAAAAATTCAGCCAGTCCTCTTATTATTTGAGGGCTGGCTTTTATTTTTTTATAATAACAATAAGGAGGTTACAATATGAACCTGAATGCAAAAATAGATTGGATTGGTACACCAAAGCCCCATCATGATGGGACAACAATTGATTTTTCACTTGAGCATGATGACAATCGCTATAAATTAATCGTGCTCAATTACGATCAATCGGTTCAGTATAAATTCGTGCAATACGGGATTAAGCCAGGATCACAAAAACCATTTCCAATTGATATACCATTTCAAGAAGAAATGCTTCCATTAATAGAAAGAATTCTACAGGATCCATATGTACAAGCTTTTCGTATTTTGTAGAATTGGCGATATATCATGCGAAAAGACTATCTCTTTCTCTAAAAGAGATAGTCTTTTCGCATTTCAACATATGATTCGCAAATTCATTTTTTCTGTTTTCACAGCTTTTTGTTTATAATGGTAGAGGAAAGAAATCTTTTGTACGGAGGAAAATTATGCTGCAACATTCAATTACGAAAGATGAAATTATGATGATCGCGAATGAATTTGTTCAAGGACTTGATCCGCAGCAAGAAGCCGATCAAGTACATGTTGCCACTGCTCGTCACTTATATCGCAGCGGTCTTGTCTACAACGTTGATTTTGATGGCTATACGTTATCAGGCACCGTAGACGCTGAAGGGAACGTGTATAGCGTTCATATTCCGATTCGTGATATCGCAGAAAGTTATTGTGATTGCTTTGCGCCGACGCAATGTGAGCACATGCTTGCTGTTTTACTATCTGCTGCTTCTAGCTTCGGACAAGTGGGAGAAGTATTAGCATTATTTAAAAATAAAACGAAGCCATCACTCCCTCCGATTCGAACAGCAAGGCAAGTATTACAATCGTCTGCATTTGAAGAAACGGATTTTAAAAGTTGGCACGCATATTTTGAATCTGAATATGGCGCATTTAAAAAAGAACAAGCACGGCTCTCATATAAACAAATGTATTTTCTTATGAGTATCTTTACAGACTTTTATATGAAATTAGAACGAAAAGCACCGCGCATCGTTGCCATTCATGAATTGTTCAAATTACACGGCGCACTTTTTTGCTTTCAGAAGTTATTAGAAGAAGCCAGCGACTTTGAGACAAACAAAAAGTATTCCTATCACCAACCAATTCAAGTTGTTCGTCTCTTTGTCGATAAAGTTGAATCACTTGTACGTGACTTGAAGTCAGAATCAATTCCAGCTGAAAGTGAACCAATTTTGCAAGAAACAGCTCGCCGAATGCATGATATTTTCTTCTCTACCGACTCCTATACACAGGAAAGATTCTTTATTTACCGGCATATATGGGGAGAGCTACTAGCAAAAACAGCTTGGATACAAGAAGAAGAAAAACGAATTGACGAGAAGATGCATCCACTATCGAAAGCACTCGCCGCTTCTCATCTATTCTTTTTAAAACAAGAAGACAATTCTGCTATGGACTTGCTCGAAACACAACCAGCGCAAGTTGTCGGTCTTTATTTCGATTGGCTCGAAGATTTACTGAGCACTATGCAATGGGAACGCGCCAAAAACTGGCTTTCTTTCACATATAAACAAGTGAAGAACACAATGAAAGATAAAGCCGACCCTATTTTTATAAAAGATATCGTCCGTTTGTTCATTATGATGTATGAAACATATGCAACGCACACAAATGAACAAGCTGGTCTTGAAATGATTTTGCAAGAGCTATTGCCATACAGCTTCACAAACTACGAGCACTATATACTAGCAAAAAAACAATATTATACATGGACAGAACTTCATCTTTTGTACGGATTTGAAGCCATTGAACTATTAAAAGAACCACTAAAAGAAATCGAAAAAGAAGCACCAGATGCAGCTCTTCCGCTCTATCATCTCGCAGCCGTACAAGCAATTGAAGAACGGAATCGCAAGTCATACCGCCGGGCGGTCCGTTACTTAAAGAAATTACGCATGCTCTATAAGCGGCTCAAACGAACAGATGAATGGCACACTTTCATTATCCATATCGCCAACTCATATTCACGCCTAAGAGCACTACAGGAAGAACTCCGGAAAGGAAAATTAATCGATGATCATACAAACTGAAGTAACAATTCGGCTCCAGCACGTAAATCAAGGTTGGTTTCTTTGGGGAGAAGATGAAATCGGCAATCTCTTACCTATAAAAGATTGGAAACAACATGCCTTCACATGGCATTCGACTTCCTTCTATGGCACCTTCTTGAAAGAAGCTACATATGAAGGTCGAAGTGGGATTATGCTAACGAACGTTCAGGCATTTGAATATATTGCCAACAGGCCAATGAATTCATTTGCCAGGCTGAAAATGAATGGTCCCATTACCACACTTACACCTGATGCAAAGGAACTATGGGATGCCTTTGTGACTGGAAGCTTTATACCTGATATGAAGAGCTGGTCCGATCGCCCATCATGGAAAGTGAACAATGTTTCAACTGAAGATGATACGCTATCATCACTTTTCTCTCAGGCAATTAATGAAAGTATTCTTCAGGACACGCGCTCGAGTGATGGCTGGGAGGATGCAAAAAGGCTATATGAGCACTATGATTTTACGAAGAAACAGCTTACAGCAGCGATGCATGAAGAAGATTGGCTCCGAAAAATTGGTTACATTGAGGATGACCTTCCCTTTACAATCGGTCTTCGCCTCCAAGAGCCGCAAGATGACTTTGAAATGTGGAAGCTTGAAACGATTATTACGACAAAGCGCGGAGCACACCGGATCTATGTATATACTAGCATCGATTCACTACCAAAAAGATGGCATAGCTATGAAGAACGTATTCAAGAAACGCAGGAAGGGTTCGGCAAACTCGTTCCATGGCTTAAGGAAGATGATCACTTTCGAACTGAGCTTTATGAAACAGAAGCATGGAGCTTCCTAACAGAAGCAAGTAACGAATTATTAGCAACCGGCGTTGATATTCTACTACCATCTTGGTGGCAGAATTTAAAGGCAACAAAACCGAAGTTACGCGTTCAACTGAAGCAGAATGCGAATCAAACACAATCCTTCTTCGGCATGAACACTCTCGTCGATTTCAACTGGCGCGTTTCCACAGATGGTATCGACCTATCAGAGAGTGAATTTTTTGACCTGGTCGAACAAAACAAACGACTCTTTAATTTAAACGGACAATGGATGCGACTCGACCCTGCCTTTGTTGAAGAAGTGAAAAAACTAATGAAGCGCGCAGATAAGTATGGACTTGAAATGAAGGATGTCTTGCAGCAGCACTTATCAAACGCTGCTGAAGCAGAAATCGTAGAAGAAGACAATCCATTTACAGACATTGAAATTGAGCTAGATGGTTATTACGAAGAGCTCTTTCAAAAGCTACTGCATATTGGAGACATTCCAAAAGTTCAAATATCCTCCTCCTTGCAAGCTACACTTCGCCCCTACCAAGAGCATGGTGTAGAGTGGCTCTTATATTTACGAGAGCTCGGATTTGGAGCATTGCTAGCAGATGATATGGGTCTTGGAAAAAGTATTCAAACCATTGCTTACCTATTATACGTAAAAGAAAACCGCCTCCAAACAGGCCCGGCGCTCATAATAGCACCGACATCTGTTCTTGGAAACTGGCAGAAAGAATTTGAACGCTTTGCGCCAAACTTACGAGTGCAACTACATTATGGAAGCAACCGCTCAAAAGGTGATTCATTTAAGGACTTCCTTCAAGATGCAGATATTGTGTTAACTTCTTATGCATTAGCACAACTCGATGAAGAGGAGCTAAGCGCGCAATGTTGGGATGCCATCATTCTCGATGAGGCGCAGAATATAAAGAACCCGCAAACGAAACAATCAAGAGCTGTTCGGCAATTGCGGGCAAATCATAAAATTGCTTTAACAGGTACGCCGATGGAAAACCGTTTAGCAGAGCTATGGTCTATTTTCGATTTCTTGAATCACGGATATCTCGGAAGCCTAGGTCAGTTTCAGCGTCGCTTCGTAACACCGATTGAAAAAGATCGTGACGAAGCAAAAATCCAGCAAGTACAAAGGTTCATCTCACCATTCTTACTACGCCGGACGAAACAAGATCAAACAGTTGCATTAAACTTACCGGAAAAACAAGAACAGAAAGCATACTGCCCGCTAACAGCTGAACAAGCATCACTTTATGAACAGCTCGTACAAGACACGCTACAAAACGTCGAAAACTTAACAGGCATTGAAAGACGCGGTTTTATTCTAATGATGCTTAGTAAGCTAAAGCAAATTTGTAATCATCCTGCGCTTTATTTAAAAGAAGATTCACCGAAAGATATTGTGCAGCGCTCCATGAAGACACAAACATTAATGGACCTGATTGAAAATATAAAAGATCAAAATGAAAGCTGCTTAATTTTCACCCAATATATCGGAATGGGAAATATGTTACAAAAAATATTAGAGGAGAAATTCGGTCAACGTGTTCTCTTCCTAAACGGTAGTGTACCGAAGATAGAACGCGATAAAATGATTGAACAGTTCCAAAATGGAACATACGACATCTTCATCCTATCATTAAAAGCTGGCGGCACAGGTCTAAATTTAACTGCGGCAAACCATGTCATTCACTACGACCGCTGGTGGAATCCAGCTGTGGAAAACCAAGCGACAGACCGCGCTTATCGCATCGGTCAAAAGCGATTTGTACACGTTCATAAACTCATTACAACAGGTACACTCGAAGAAAAAATCGATGAAATGCTAGAGCGTAAACAATCGCTAAGTAGCGCTATCATCACAAGTGACAGCTGGATGACAGAACTATCAACAGACGAATTGAAAGAACTACTCGGTGTATAATAACCGCCGATATATGAAAAAAAGGAGCTACCCCAAAGGTTAGCTCCTTTTTCTATACCAAAACCAATTACTTATTATAATACCTGTCAATCCGCCCGACGTATCTAAAACTGTATCTTGCCACATCGGTGTACGGTCACCTGTAAACCATTGATGAATTTCATCGAATGTTGCATACCCAGCGACAAAAAGAAGTGCAAATAAAAAGGATCTCTTCCTCGAGCATCCTGAACGATACAATGCATAGTATGCCAATGCTCCAAGCATAAAGAACACCATAAAATGAGCTCCCTTACGCAGGAAAAACTCAATAAAGCCGCCAACACCTTTATTCGCAATACTAACTGGTGTACCTCCGCCGTAATCAATGGATACCCATGAAAAATGTTCTTTCACAAATTCTACGTTCACGTACTGTTCAATATCTGAGCGCATATCCTGCTTCTTATACGGCTGCGCTGAAGAATAAAAAATAATCCCGATCCATAGTAAAACGGGAATCCAAACTAACCTTTTACGATTCATCTGTAGAAACTCCTCTCTCATTCTTCTAAGAGTACCAAAAAAAAGAAAAAATTTCACGCCAAAATATGACCATTGCCCCCTATATATATGATGAAAAGGGGGTGAAAAACATGGCGATTGAAACAATTGTAACTGATTTAAGCTTACGCCTTGTCCTAAACGGCGGCACAGACAAAAACGGGAAAGCAATTCTTAAAAACAAACAGTTTAAACGAGTAAAACCAAACGCTGATGTAGCAAAGGTGCATGAAGTTGCACATGCACTTGCTTCATTGCAAGAATTAAAGCTTCATGCTGTTCAACTTTTAAGCACATCTGACATCTCGAATCCGTAAAATTCTAATGAAAAGGAGGTAAATGAAAATGACAGTACTTGAGCTCATTTTCTTGAAAGAGGATGGAAAAACCGTTGCCTTTTCTATCGACAATCCGATTACACCTGTGAATGAACAAAACATTAACCAAGTGATGGACACGCTTCTCTCCTCTACAATTTTCTTATCACTTGGTGAAAATACCCGTAAAAAAGGAGCACGCCTTGTTGAAAAGACAGTATCCGAAGTAACAATTGCTCCTTAAACGATTAAGACGAAGCTGCATTACTTTGCAGCTTCGTCTTTTTTCTTCGGCATCTCAATCGGAATAAAAATATGAGAAAACCCGACTGAAACATATTTATAATTTTCTTTCCCTAGTGTAAATTCTGTCGTATATGTCGAGAAGAAAATATAATCGCTTCGCTTTGTATAATGGTTAATCAACACATCAACTTGTGGCTCTACATATTTCTTCGCTAACTTCTTACCAATTGTCGCAAGTTCACCAACAAGCCCATCTGGATCTTCTTTTTCAACCTCTGCTAATTTTTTACTAATATCATTGCGATTCATAAATTGCTTTGCTGCCCATTCTGTATATTCCCCTTTACTTGGGTTGCTGCTTGCTAAATATACGAAAAGAAGGACAACAAGTGCCATAATAATGATATACTTCCGTTTCATATTCTATCACCGCCTAACTGTTTCTATTTTCATATATATGTACAAGTGATGCAAATTATATAAACCTAACTTAAAAAGCGATAGAAACTCTTTCTTTTTAAGAGGTAAAAAAGTATAGATTCATTTTCGTATGCAAAACAACTTATATGTCAAAAAATTAAAATGAACTTATACAGAAAACTTACTATTTACAAGGTAAAATTAAATTTACAAATATTTACAAATAATTAAAATTGTTTTTATATTCCATCTATATACTAAAATATGTAAAAACCAATATTTTTTAAGGGAGGCTTTTCAGGTGCATGATCCAGCTAATCTGTATGCTATTTCTAGTACCGTAATGATGATGATGTCTTATGAAGATCCGTTTTATCGTACTCAAATCCATACCACCAAAGGAATTCTCTACTCACCTAAGACACCTTTAGAACTAATAAAAGAATTGATTATCTTACACAATTATTCCACATATGAAGGCAGACGGAAAGCAATTATTAAAAAATGGGATTTACGACAAAATACACCGATCCCAATTAATCATCGGCGATTCATTTGTGCCATTCCGACAAAATCACCTACCGCTTGGGATTGCATCTGGGTCTTCTACAAAGGTATTAAAGTAATAAAGAAAGACGTGAATAATCAAGCAATACTACATTTTTATAATGAAGAAACAGCAGTTCTCCCCATAACCTGCTACAAAATGAAACAGCAATGGAGAAAAGCTGGTAATTTAATCGCTCAAATGATGCTTGATGATTTTCATAACGATTTCTAGCATAAAGTGAAACTTTAATCAGTCGCGGGGCTCTGACTGCCCGTTAAGGCAAGATAAACGAAATAGAGACAAGATATCCTCTTGTCTCCATTTTATATTTCCTATACCTCAGCCTGCATCTTCCCCAGCGCCTGCCGATATACCCATCTCACTTGATGATACGTCATCCCCATCTCTTCAGCAATTTCATGTATCTTCTTTCCTACATAAAAACGTTCGTAAATAATATGTTTCTCTTTCTCATCTAACAAACTCATATAATCCTGAACTTCTGATGATGCTTCCGCTCCGCATACATTTTGCAAAATTTCCTGTCCAGCGAATGTATGCCGCTTTTGAAATCTACTTTCTTTCTTCAACTTCTCTATTAAATATCCGCGCACTGTTACGAATGCATAAGCTGAAAAAGTCCCCTTCTCTTCCTCATACTTTTCATATGCCTTCCAAAGTCCAATTAAACCGCATTGATAGTACTCTTCATAATCCCGGTACAGACAAAGCCTCTTCATTTGATTTTTAATCATCTTTTCATACAACGTAACTGTTTCTGTAAAAGTAGCCGGTTTCATATCGTGCCTATTTCTAAAAGGTATACCTCTTTGTTATTCCGCGGTACCTTTACAATATAAGAAGATAAAGCGGATTTCATGGTGAGTTATTTGAAATTCTGCATAGGGAAATTTCAAATATCTGTAGAGGAAATTTGAAATACGAGGCCTAGTATTTCAAATACATACAAAAATAAAAAAAACGACTCCTGATCGAGCCGTTTTCTGCATATATTCTTATCCATTGAAACTTTGCATAAACTTTGCTAATACGATAACAATTAAACTTAAGAACGCTGCTTTAATAATGAAGAGAACAACAACTGGAACCGCAGCTTTTACTTTTCCTAACCCAGCTGTAATTTGTAATCCAATCCAAATTAATACGATATTCCATAAATAAAATATCTCAACTACACTACCAATTGCATACCCTGTAGTACCTTGGTCAAATAATGGTGCTAAGCTTGTATACCCAGTTGCACCACTTCCAAAAATTAAACCTAAAAGAGAATTAATAAGTCCACCAATAACAACAACAATGCTTGAATATACAATAATAGCTAGCAATTTTTTGTAAGGAGTATCATTTCCAAAAAACATCATAAAGATTTTATAGACAGCTGCTACAATAAGAGTTCCAATTATTATCCAAATAAAACCTGAACCGATTGACTTACCAACTAAATATCCGATAGATTCTTCTTGGCCTGTGCCAAATTTCTTCTGAATTTCCATCATCTCAGGCGATGATTGCACCACATATGTAGATAATCCATTTACAAGTGCTTGTAACAACGCAACCAAAAAGAACATACCCCAAACCTTATCAGTCGCTTTCATTCTCTCAAACTGTAAGCCAGGAGATGTGATCATTCCTAGTAAAGATGGTTTTTCTCCACTAACCTTTTGCGAATTAACATTCGGTTCCATTCTAAAAAACCTCCTTGTATTTATATAACCCGTTCTAACGGGCGGTTCGCATCCTCTTTACTAGAGGCGGCGAACCGCCCATCAGAACACTATGTATGTGTAGTAGAGGAGCCCCCTCTACTACACTAGCAATCTATTCGTAACGAAGTGCTTCAATTGGATCTAATTTCGCTGCTTTGTTCGCTGGAATTAATCCGAAGATAATGCCGAGCGTCATCGAGAATAACACACCGCCAACGACAACTTCCCATGAAACAAGAGGTGGCCATTTTGCAAATGTGGACACAATATATGCGCCTCCGTAGCCAAGGCCGATTCCAATTAATCCACCAAGAAGCGTTAACATAACGGCTTCAATTAGGAATTGCAGCAAGATTTTACTGCGCGTTGCTCCAAGTGCTTTACGTACCCCAATCTCACGCGTACGCTCTGTTACGGATACAAGCATGATGTTCATTACACCAATACCACCAACGACTAATGAAATTCCAGCGATACCGCCGATGATCATCGTCATGATACTTGTTACTTTCGAAACACCTTCTTGGAATTCTTTTAAATTCACCATTTCATATTTACCGGAAATCTCACTTGGCTTACGGCTATTTAACACTTCAACTGCTTTTTTGCCGGCAGTCTCCAAACTATCTACATTTTTTGACTGTACAGCGATACTTTGAATTTCATCTGTTCCGTATAAAGTTGGCCATAATGTAAGAGGAACTAGCGTCTCTGAAGGACCCATTCCCATAAACGAATTCTCTGATTTATACACACCGATAATTTGCATCGGTTGACCCTTCATCTCAATAATTTTCCCAACAGGATTCTCTTTCTTAAACAACTCATCTTCCATTTTCGTACTAATCATGACCACGTTATTTCCTTGCGAAATATCGTTTTCATTGAGTGAGCGACCCTTTACTACTTTCGTCTTATTGACTTCAAAATACTCACTATCTAGTCCAATAACATTAACCATCTCTTTTTTATCATTAATTTCAAGTGGTTCCATCGTATTATTTGTTGTAATGACATGAGAAATTTCCGGGAGCTTTTTCACTTCAAAGATGTCTTCTTCCGTTATTTTCGGTATTTCACTCGCTCCCATTCCATACGGATCATTAATATCCGCAGCGAAGTGGATTGGCATGACATTATTACCAGAACCAGCAATTTGTGACTTTAACATTGCTTCCCCACCTTGCCCAATCGCAACAACAGTAATAATAGAACCGACACCGATAATAATTCCCAGCATCGTAAGTGCTGAGCGCAGTTTATGAGCTAAAATAGAAGATAGGGCAATTTTGATACTATCTAGTAAACTCATACCGCACACCTTCTATCTTCTGTAATTTTCCCATCCCTTAACACAATTCGGCGCGAAGAATACGCCGCAACTTCTTCCTCATGTGTAACCATAACAATCGTCGTACCTTCTGCGTTTAACTTCGTGAATATATCCATAACTTGTTCCCCTGATTTTGTATCAAGAGCACCAGTTGGCTCATC
>NZ_FNQA01000023.1:0-46107 GCF_900107445.1 Bacillus sp. 166amftsu
GAAGCCAACTATAGAGGGACAAGGGGAAGAAACAGAACCTGAAGAGAAGTGGGAAACAACGGAAGAGTTAGAGAAAAACCCAACTCCAGAAAACCTAAATGTAACGGAAGAAGAAAACAATTTACACGAATCAAAAGTAAAAGAACAAGAAAAAATAGAAGAACGTAAGAAAACATTACCACAGACTGGTGGGCATGTGTCATACCTACCATATATAGGTGGAATGTTGTTAGTATTTGCTTTATTAATACTAGTAATAAATAAAAGAAAATGGAACTAAAATGATGTGACTATTTGAACGGGCTATTAGAAGATAATAGTCCGTTTTTTTCAATTCACTCTATCTATCATATCTTTCGAGAGGACTCCCACCTCTAAACATATGTGAAGGTGGTGAGGTGAATCAAATGGAGTGAATAGAGAATACGATTGCTGAGTTTGTAATGTTTTTATGCGAAGAGAATCAAAAAGTGACAATGAGACAAAAGATAATGCCATTTATAAAAATCAAGAAGTTGGTATCGTACCAGCTACTCCAAGAGTCTTTTTTTTCGTCAAAACAAATAGTGCTAAACCTACTACCATACCAATTGCTGCGACGCCAAAACCAACATGGAAGTTATATTGTTGACCTAATGTACCAACAACTAAAGGAGCTACAAGAGCACCTAAATTAATGCCCATATAGAAAATACTAAAACCAGAGTCTCGACGCGTATCTGATTCATGATATAAATTTCCAACGATGCTAGAGATATTTGGTTTTAATAATCCTGTTCCAAGTATTAAAAATACCATAGAAATAAATAAAGTAATGATACTACCCGGCAATGCTAGAATAAGGTGGCCAATCATAATTAAAACCCCACCCCAAAAGACTGTTTTACTTGAACCGAGTAAACGATCAGAAACCCAGCCACCGATAACACTAGACATGTATAATAGAGAGCCGTAAATTGCCATGATGGAAGTGGCAGTAGCTTGATCAATTCCTAATCCACCTTTTGCAATGGAATAGTACATATAGTAAAGTAAAATGGCTCTCATTCCATAATAAGAAAACCTCTCCCAAAACTCGGTGAAAAATAAAGTGAATAAACCTTTAGGGTGACCAAAAAAGCCCGTTTGAGGGATATTCTCCATCATTGTTTGTTTTTCTTTCATATCCATAACGCTTTCTCTTTCGTATATTTATATATTATTTTAGTATAACGTAAATGTTGGGGATTGAAAGCAGAATATTGAAAGGTATCTCGTACTTGAATTTTGTAATTACACTTGGGAATTAGAAATTCTGCTTATCGTGAAAGGGTTGAAGGATGAGCAATATAGCTCATAAAAGAATATTGCTGATGTATAATTTTTTCTTATATAATGAATAATGTGCCTGTAGTCTTAAAAAATCGAATCATTTTGGTTTGTTAATTGTAATCATCCCTATGTAAGGTTTTATGAATATGTTATTAAAAGCATCAGGATAAGATGCCTTGTTCATCAATTATCTGAAATAATTGGTGAATGCCACCTTGTTCTACTAGATGTGGAGCGTTTTTTTCTGCAACAACGAATGCTTCGCTAGGGTAAGTCCGTATAATAGAAAGTCTATCGATTTTATCGCCAGCGTCTTCGTATAACCGAAATAATATAGCTTTCGTATGTCTTGTTTCCTTCAATAATTCGTAGTCTATGCGTGCCTTTTTTACTGAGGATTCAGTTACTTTTATCATGGTAGCACCTCTTTCAAACTAATCGTAAACGCTCATAAAGAGACATTAGATTTTTCGAAATTCATTTAATAAGCATACGTATAAAAATCAACATTAAGAGCAGTTGAATTTACATTTAACCCTAAAAGTAGGTCGTATTGTTCATTTCGTAAAGACATCTTTAACTCGTAAAGATGTCTTTTTGGTGTTCGTATTTAATCAATCAGCGGCTAATACAAAATTTAGGATCTTCTAATTTTCATTGTGTAAGAGCTGAGTGGCTTTTGCTTCCTTTTTCTGTCCTTTTAAGAAAAACGATACAACGAGGGCAATAATTATAAAGATTAACCCGAGCATGAATGCCCCTTGGAATCCCGATGTTAAGCCGTTTAACTTTTCTACTGGATTCATTGGGTTTGTTGAGTTTTGCATATATTCAGTTGTACCTGAAGACATTTTAGATATAAATATAGCTGTACCAATTGCACCAGCTACTTGCTGTAATGTATTAAATAGCGCTGTGCCGTGTGGGTAAAGCTCTGGTGTCAATTGATTTAAACCATATGTTTGTGCTGTCATCACAAACATGAGCCCAACCATTAATATGCTGTGCATTAAGATAATTTGTGTCAATGTTGTCTCTGGATTAATGCCCTTGAATAGCCACATTGCAATAGCTACTAATACAAGGCCAGGGATGATAATAGCCTTTGGACTAAATTTATCAAATAATTTACCTGCAATCGGTCCCATTATGGCGCTAATAATACTCCCCGGTAGCATGATGAGCCCTGATTTAAAGGCTGTAACAAGTAAAACGGTTTGTAAGAACATTGGTAATAAGGTCATTGTTGAAAACAGTGACATCATGACGATGACTATTAAACCAACTGATAAAGTAAACATTGGAAATTTAAATGCTCGTAGTTCTAAAATTGGATTATCGATTTTTAATTGACGAACAACAAAAATGAATAACGATATAATCCCGATAATTAAAGTGTAATAAACCTTCGGATCTGACCATCCTAAATCACCTGAAGAACTAAAGCTATATACAATACCACCGAAACCTAATGTTGATAAAAGAATGGATAAGTAATCAACTTTTGGTCGTGTTAACTCGGTGACATTTTGAAGGTACTTCATTCCAATTAATATGGAAATGATTACGATAGGAATAACAAGGTAGAATAACCAGCGCCAGCTAAGTGAATCAACGATCATTCCGGATAATGTAGGACCAATTGCTGGGGCAGACATCATAACAAGTGCGATTAAGCCCATTGTGGCACCGCGTTTTTCAGGTGGACAAATAATTAAAATCGTATTCATTAGTAATGGTGAAATTAAACCAGTAGCGATCGCTTGGACAATACGACCGATTAATAAAACGGAAAATATCGGTGCGAATCCAGCGATCAATGTACCGACTAAAAATGTTAACATGGCTGTTAAGAACATTTGTCTTGTTGTGAACCATTGTTGGAGTAAGGCTGTAATTGGTACTAAAACTCCAACAACTAACATGTAAGCTGTAGAAAGCCATTGAATTGTTGAAGCTGTGACATCAAATTCTCTCATTAATACGGTTAAAGCATTACCGAGTAACGTCTCGTTTAATAATGCGACCATTGCACCTAAAAGTAATGCAATTAAAATGGGGGCATGTTTAATATTAGAAGTGTCAATTTTACTACTTGTAGAGCTAGCAGTTGTTATATTCATTTATTGATTTTCCTCTCACTTTCTTTATTTTTAATACATTTGTATACAAAAGATTACATGTAATATAATATACATGTGTAGATTAAAAGATAAAGAATCAATTTTCAGTAGTTATATAATTAATCTACAGAAAAGGAGAAGTGTAGATGAAAAATAATGAGGAACAGCTGGATTTACGTGTTAGACGTACACATAAGCTATTGTGGGAGTCTTTATTTGAATTAATGACACAGTCAAAACAGAAATATAGTTCCATTACCATCAACCAAATCTGTGATCGTGCGATGGTGCATCGAACAACATTTTATAAACATTTTGAAGATAAAGATGGGTTATTGGTATTTGGATTTAAACAATATCAAGAGAAAGCTTTTACTATACCACTTTTAGATCGATTAACTAAACCGTTTCAAGTGATGGAACAGTTCTTGCAACATGAAGAAATCGGTAAAATATTAGAGTCGCAAATGGATGATGAACAATTTATTAGCTTCATAAATTATCAAACTCGTGAAATGAAGAAACAGGAGAATCAAGAGTTAAATCGGATTTGTAAAAATCATACGATACCAATGGAGTTAATTATTGAATTTTATTCGGGTGTAATTACAACATTAAGTGCATGGTGGCTTCAAAATAGAAAAAGTGTTTCAGCAGAAGAAATGGATAGATACTTTCATGAAATGATTAATCAAGATATTTTTCAATTGAAAGAGAATGAATGAATACTCCCCCATTTAACTTCGTTTGAAGCAGGGGTACTCTTTCGGTAAAATCTGATAGAGACATTTCTGAGACGGGGGATGTATGGAAGTATGATTTAACACTTCTAAAATTTATATGTTAGGATAATTTTGCTATAATATATGAGTATGAGTTACATATAGAGGAGTGCTAGAAAATGCGATCATTTAATGTCGATGAATTTATTGCCAGTGTCTTACAATGGATATTAAATATAGCTCTTATCATATTATCCATTGTTTTATCTATCTTTTTAATTAATGAAACGATCACATTTATACAATACATATTTTCCACAAAAAAATATACGTCCTATAAATTAGTTGAAAGTATTATTGTTTACTTTTTATACTTTGAATTTATTGCATTAATTATTAAGTACTTCAAATCGAATTATCACTTTCCGTTACGTTATTTTATTTATATTGGAATTACAGCGCTAATTCGATTGATTATCGTTTCTCATGAGGAACCACTTGAAACATTATTATATGCAGGTGCTATTCTTATTTTAGTTATTGCTTTATATATATCTAATATGAGGGATTTGAAGAAACATTAAATAAAGAAGTAGTGCAAGCCAAACAGTTGGTTCGCACTACTTTTTTAATTATAGTGATAAAAAGAGACAAAATGCATGTTTACTTCCTCCTTGACCTTCAAGTTACTTGAAGGATTAGAATGTGAGTAGAGAGTTGTAAAGGAGCGTTTTGAAATGAAAACTGTTAAGAAATTAAGTGGGAGAATGGAGATTGAAAAAATGAGTCGAGAACTTAAACTGCGCCCATTAGAACGAGAAGATTTGAAATTTGTTCATGAACTTAACAACAATGCACATATTATGTCTTATTGGTTTGAAGAACCGTATGAAGCTTTTGTGGAGTTGCAGGATCTATATGATAAGCACATTCATGATCAAAGTGAACGCCGGTTTATAGTAGAAAAAGATAATAATATGATTGGGTTAGTTGAATTAGTGGAGATTGATTACATTCATCGAAGAACAGAATTTCAAATTATCATTGATCCAAAGTATCAAGGGTATGGTTATGCAGCGTGCGCAACCCGTTTAGCGATGGATTACGCCTTTTCAGTATTAAATATGCACAAACTTTATTTAGTAGTGGATAAAGAAAATGAAAAGGCTACGCATATTTACAAAAAAGTCGGCTTTACGATTGAAGGCGAGTTACAAGATGAATTTTTCGTTGATGGTAACTACCATAATGCAATCAGAATGTGTATTTTCCAGCATCAATATTTAGAAATGAAATCATAAGTTTTAATGTATGATGAAAAATAAATATTTATTTCATGTACCGTTTTAAATATATAAAAGGAAGCATAACTTAGGGTTATGCTTCCTTTTTTGATTGTCCAAGGGTATGCTTCATCGTTAGTAATAAACAAAGAAGGCTCAATCTTTATAAAAAGATGGGCTTTTTTGTCTAATCATACATCCAATTATAAGTTTTTGATAGTAGAAGGCTAATATCAAAAAGAAAGTAATGATAAAGCTTTGAATGGATTAAATTTCCGTACATCAGACATAATAATGCTTAAGAAATTCCAATTAGGGTGAGAAATCGCAGTGTCAACTGCGGATATTGGGTGATTAAAATGTGGAAAACGCTTGTTTCTTATCTTCCAGATTGGAAAGTGTTTGTGCAAACTTTTATCGTATTTTTCGTTCCTTATGTGACCTCAAGAGTTTTTAGTTGGATCCGTACATTAGAGAAAGAGTGATGAGGATGAAAGAGAAGGAATCAAAGATGGAGCAACAAACCGATACATATCAGGATAAGCCTTTTCAAAACGTAACAGATTATTTTACAGGCGATTTTACCTTGGATCTAGAGCTTGTAAAAAAAGAAGTTAGTTATAACTCGGATGCCCACTTTCGAGAGTTTAACATAGGGGGGACAAATATTCGAGCGGCGCTTGTTTTTGTGGAAGGACTGTCGGATAAGGATCTCATTAATATGCATATTTTGAAGTCATTGATGTTTAATTTTTATGAAGAATATAAGAGTGCACCATCTTATGTGGAGGGTACCATTTCAAAAGAGTTTATTAAGAATCGCGTCCTTTCTATTAGTGAGGTAGAAGAAGTCTATTCTATAAAAGAGTTGATGGCAAAAGTGTTGATAGGTTCAACTGCACTTTTAGTTGATGGATTAGCAGGTGTATTAATTCTTGGTACAAAAAAAGGGAAAACACGCAATGTTGAAGAGCCCATATCAGAGGGATCAGTTAGAGGTCCACGGGTAGGTTTCACAGAAGTTTTGTCTGATAATACCGCTCTTTTACGGCTACATGGCGAAAATGAGGGATTGTCATTAACAAAATTTCATGTAGGAGAGCGGGCAAAAAAAGAGTTGGTTATTGCCTATATGAAAGAGATTGCTGATTCGGAATTGGTAGAAGAGGTTAAGAAAAGAATTCAGAAAATCAATATTGATAATGTGCCAGAATCAGGATATGTGGAGCAGCTCATCGAAGATAATTACCTCAGCCCGTTTCCACAAGCACAGAGTACGGAGCGCCCTGATCGCGTCATCGCAGCGTTGATGGAAGGGCGTGTTGCGATTTTATTGGATGGAACACCTTTTGCCCTGATTGTTCCAGTTACATTTAGCATGCTGATGCAATCGCCGGAAGATTACTATGAACGTTGGATTCCAGGTACGTTTATCCGTTTATTGCGCTTTGGAGCAGCTATTATTTCTCTTTTTGCACCTGCTTTGTACATTTCCTTTATCTCATTTCATCCTGGATTAATTCCGACCAAGTTGGCTATTTCAATTCTTGGGGGACGGGAAGGAGTTCCGTTTCCTGCAATTATAGAGGCATTATTTATGGAAATAGCCATCGAAATTTTGCGGGAAGCAGGGCTACGCCTGCCTAAGCCGATTGGTTCAGCGATGGGAATTGTCGGTGGATTAATCATTGGACAGGCTGCCGTAGAAGCGGGAATTATTAGTCCAATTATGGTAATTGTAGTAGCGGCCACTGCTATTTCTTCCTTTGCGCTCGCTCATTATAGTGCGGCAATTCCACTACGGATCCTTCGCTTTGTAGCCATGTTTTGCGCTGCCATATTTGGACTATACGGAGTCATTCTGTTTTTTCTCGTTCTATGCAGTCATATAGCGAGATTGAAGAGTTTCGGCGTACCCTATGCCAGTCCAGCTGTTGTTTATCATTTAAGTGATTGGAAAGATTTCGTGATTCGCATGCCACTTCAAATGATGAAACGCCGTCCCAAAATGATGAATATGAAAGATTCGATACGAAAAGGAAGTGAAGAGGGGTGATTACCAACTCTAAAGATCGAATTCCGACTTCGCAAGCGGCTGTCATTCTTATCAATTATATACTCGCAGTAGGAATTCTCACCTTGCCCAGAACAGCTGCTGAGAAAGTAAACACACCAGATGTTTGGATAACCGTTATTTTAGGCGGGTTAATTGCGATGGTTGCAGGGATAATCATGGTCAAATTAAGTCAACAATTTCCTGGAAAAACATTTTATCAATATAATCAAGAAATTGTAGGGAAATGGGTAGGAGCGATACTTAGTCTATTTATTGTAGGTTACTTTTTTATGCTTTCTTCATTTGAAGTCAAAACGCTGGAAGGAATAACAAGTTTCTTTTTACTGGAAGGAACACCTGGGTGGGCTATTATCATGCCATTTATGTGGGTGAGTCTCTATTTAAACCTAGGCGGAATAAACTCAATAGCACGTTTATTTGAAATTATATTTCCAATTACAGTCTTTATTTTCTTGCTCACTTCCTTTATGAGCATTGGAATATTTGAGATAGACAATCTTCGTCCTGTATTAGGGTTAGGGATTATCCCAGTACTAAAAGGCTTAAAAACAACAACGCTTGCATATTCAGGTGCCGAAATTATGTTGCTCCTTTTGGCATTTATGAAACAACCACGCCAAGCTGTAAAAGTCGTTCTAATCGGAACTGCTATTCCCTTAATTTTTTATGTCACTACAGTTGTGATGGTTATAGGAACGTTTTCTGTCGATGGGGTATTAATGAGAACATGGCCTACGATCGATCTTATGCGAAGTTTTGAACTCCCTGGTTTGATATTTGAGCGATTTGAGTCTTTATTACTTGTGGTATGGATTATGCAAATCTTCGCAACTTATACAATTTGCTATTATGCTGCTGCTTTGGGACTGGCACAGCTCTTTAATAAAAATATTCATTCCTTCTTGTATGGGTTACTCCCGGTTATTTATATCGTTTCTCAAATTCCGAAAAACATTAATGATCTATTTAAATTGGGAGATGTGATTGGTAATGCGGCGATGATATTATTTGGTATCCTACCACTGCTTCTCCTTGTAATTTCAAGATGGAGGAAGAGAAAGAATGAATCGAAGTGTGAATAATATACGACTTCTTTTGGCTTTATCATCAGTTCTTTTGCTTCTGGCTCTTACAGGGTGTTGGAGCAGTCATGAAATTGAAGAGCAGGGGTTCGCGGTAGGATTGGCATTTGATAAAGGGAAGGAGACAAAAGTTGAGAAAGAGATAGAAGAACATGGAGGAGGTTATCGAAAAAGAAATCTTATAACATCGACCTATCAGTTTGTTAAACCAGAATTATCAGGTAAAGGAAAGGGTGGAGGGGAACAACAAAAAGCCTACACGAATATTTCTGAAACTGGAGATTCTCTTCATCAATCGATTCGTGAAGTCGCATTAAGAAGGCAGCGTCCTATAATCTTTCATCACACGAAAGTGATTGTTGTTAGTGAAAGTCTTGCACGAATGTATAGTTTGAAGCAGTTACTGGATATTTATATCCGTGATAATGAGATGAGACCAAGTTGCCTCGTGTTAATTAGTAAAGGACGAGCTAGTGAGACATTGAAATCGAGGGAAGCAGGAGAAATTCCAGCGTTCATTTTGCTTGGAATTGCGGATAATCAATATAGATCATCACGGATTTTACCTCCCATGCCGCTTGCTAAATTACCAGGAAAGATAAAATCAGGGGCTAGTTTTCTTTTGCCAAATGTGATTTCGGTAAATGGAGAAGTGAAATATGCGGGGGCTGCCGTAATAAAAGGAAAGACAAAAAAGCTACGAGGTTTTTTGAATGAAAATGAATTGGAAGGCTTAACATGGATAACTGGAAAAGGAAAAAGCGGTTTGGTGAAAAGTTTTGATGAAAAGACAAGAAAACCCATCTTGTATGAAGTGAAATCTATGAAAAGCAAAATCCAACCCCACGTTAAAGGAAATAACATCTCTTTTGATGTGAACATCCAATCAGAGGGACGGCTATCTGAAAACTGGGTCCCTTCAGGAGAACCTTTTGAAAATAAATTTCTAAGAAGTGTAGAAAAATCTGCGGAACAAGAAGTGAATCGATTGGTGAAGCGGACATTAAAAAAAATTCAAAAGGATTATCAAGTTGATGTTGCTGGCTTCGGTAACAGATTAAAAATTGAGTACCCAAAAGTATGGAAAAAGGTTGAAAAAGACTGGGATAAAACATTTAGTAAGCTTCCAATCAAATATAGCGTAAAGTTAACTATTGAGGACTATGGTACGGAAGGGATTTAGAAGTGAGATTCTTTATTGCATGACATAGTATGAGATAAATGAAAAAATGTTGGTGGAATAGTGAGTGACCTTCCGCCAACATGTTTTATGTTTACAATTTCCTATATGAAAGTTGAAAATACGTATATATTCTCTTTATAAAGCTATTCTTATTTCTCTACATATTTTCTTCACGCGCTCTTTATAATGTAGTTCTTTCTCAGGTATTTTCAGCCGATCAATAAAAAGGTTAGCTAGCATCACTGCTGTGTCCAGTTGATAAAACGAGCGGACAATAGGAGAAAGAGATTTGAAAATGTCCTTGTTTCCATACCCTTCTTTAAATTCCTCCCAATTGAGTTCATTCGTTTCTAATATTCTCATTAAGTCTAATAGTGGATGACCAATCAAAGCATTATCCCAGTCAACGATTGCTTTTATTTCTCCGTTATAACCAATGAGGTTCACAGGTCGAATGTCCATATGTAGCAACCTTTTTAGAGAATCTCCTTCTTTTAATATTTGTTCAATTTCTGTTTCATCTGGTAACAGAATGTTATAATTCGCGATTCGATTGAATGCTTCTGTTCTTGTTACAAGGCGTTTGGTGAGTAATTTACTACAAGACTCCTCATTTTCATTTTGATAAGGTAAATCCTGAATTGATATATTGTGGAGCTTGCGAGTGATTTCCCCAATTTTGCAGGCGGAAACGGGGGTAGAATCAGTTGCTACATAATTTGAAATTAAGAAATCTAATTCTGTAGAAAGGTGTAATCCATGAATTTCTGGTACCGAAAGGCCTTTGGAAAAGCAAAAATTAGAAAGTGTAGCTTCTTTTTGTAAGGAAATTCGGCTACTAAACACCCCGTCATTTAGGTTGTTCACTTCACGCTCCCAAGGTACACGGAAAGCTAATGGGCCTTTTTCAGAATCGCCCCGAAAAACAACGTTTTGTACACCATTTCCTATGATGTCTAAATGTTTTACTGCTAGGTGTGGATACGTGTCAGCTAATATAATGTATAACTTCTCCTTTAATTTCTCTGCCTTGGACTGCGTATGAATCATTTTATCCCTCCTTATTTGCAAGAATCGAGTTTGTAGTATTCTGTTAATTTCATATTATCATATATGGTCTTTAGAGGAATGGAATATAAGTATTAGATAAAAAGGAAAAATTAAACCAATTGATTTTCTTCTCATTATCTGCCAAGCTTAAGAAGACAAAATACTTCAGAGAAAGAAATGTATAGGTGACGAATATGATTGAAATCAAGACTTCCACATTGAGCGATGGAGAATTTAATAGAGGAGTATTTGCAACACGTGATATAAAAAAAGGTGAACTTCTACATGAAGCACCAGTTATCTCTTATCCGAATGAAGAACATCAATTTATAGAGAAAACACTACTTGCTGACTACGCATTTGAGTATGGGATAAATCATTCTGCAATCCTTTTAGGATACGGTATGCTATTTAATCATGCTTACAAGCCAAATGCGACGTATGAAATTAACTTTGATAATCATACATTTGATTTCTATGCTTATAAGGATATAAAAGCAGGGGAAGAGATTCTGATCAACTACAATGGTGACGTTGATGATGATGAGTTACTATGGTTTGATAAGGAGAAAGAAGAAAACGATAAGTAATTAAGTGTAAAAAGAGCACATTCAGTTGGATGTGCTTTTTTGCATGAAATAAAAAAAATTTTGAAACCAAGCTGGCTTTTTATCTATCTAATAAGTGAAAGGAGGGGATACAATGGATGAAATAAAATTAGTCAAAAAGGCAAGAAAAGGTGACGATGCAGCTTTCGAACAGCTCATTCATCTATATCAAGATCAGTTGTACCGCACTGCGTATCTGTATGTACAGAATAAAGAAGATGCACTGGACGTTGTGCAAGAAACGGTGTATAAAGCGTACTTATCCATAGAACAATTAAAGAAACCAAACTATTTTTTGACATGGTTGACACGGATTCTTATACATCATGCCTATCAGTTATTAGGTGAAAAGAAAAAAGTGAAGAAGCTAGAGGATGGAAGAGAAACAGATACATATGGCGGGATGCCAAACAAACTACATCAAATTGAACAAAATATTGATTTGCAGGAAGCGATTCAAAGGTTGGATGAAAATTATCAAACAGTAATCATTTTATATTATTATCATGATTTTTCGATTAATAAAATTGCTTGGCAAATGAATATACCGGAGGGAACGGTAAAGACGTATTTGCACCGGGCGAGAAAGTCTCTAAAAAAATTATTAGGGGGGAGTGATGAGAATTGGATAAGCAGTGGTTTAATGACGAAGTAAATAAAATTGATGTTCCGAAACAAGAATTGAATCTGGCTATACAAAAAGGGATTGTTAGGGCAAAGGCAGAAAAACCGGTTAAAAAGATATATAAGAGAAGAAAAATTGCTTTGTTAACTGCAGCTTCAATCTGTATAGGGATACTAGGCTCAGGATTTGTATTTCCGCAAATGACTCGTGTATTAGCGGAAGTTCCGATTATTGGGAAAATCTATTCGCATTTTCATGATTCAATTGGTCAAAATCTATCAGCAAGTAAGCTTGTAACCGAACTAAACCAGCAAGCGGTAAGCAATGGGATTAGTGTAACGATGAACAGTGTGTATTATGATGGTGGTAGAATTGGGATTACATTTAAAGTAGATAATCCAGATGAAGTAGAGTTAAAGAATACTGTTGCCAATGGTTTTTACTATAATTTTAAACTAGTTGATGGAAGCGAGAAATGGGGGCGTGCAGCTTCATTTGATGGGAAAATTACAAAAGACGGTTGGTTTGGGAATATACACATTAATTATCCAGAAAAAGAGCTTCCTAAAAATACTACATTACCAATTACGATTACGTCGATTGGAGACACAAAAGGAATTTGGAAATTTGATATTCCCGTACAACAATTGGAGAATAAAATGATTCATCCTCAGCAATCCGTAAGTAGTGAAGATAAAGAACATACATTGAACTTTGAAAAGATTACAGTTGGAAAAGGGTCTGTTGCCATTGATTATAAAGCGATATATCCACTTGCTGGAGAGAATGATTTGGCAAGAATTGAGAAGGTGACGGATGATAAAGGTAATGAAATTGATTTTAAAACATCTGGGATTGAATTTGGAAGAGAAAAGGTTGGAAATCAGGTTGAATCTGATGAAAGGTCTATTTTTGGACAAGTTCCAGAGAACGCAGAATTTATTACGCTACATCCAAATGTGAGGTTATCTGAAAAGCCATCTATTCAGTCTTTAAATCAAAAGACACCATTTGAAATAAAAAGTGCTCGTAGTGATTTAAAGGTTGTCGTCAATAAAATTCAGCATAAAAAACAGCGATTAATCGTGCAATATACACTTCAAAATGCCGATACAAAACATAAGTCTATGGATGAATTGATCAATTGTGGGGAAGTTATGAATTTAATGGATTCTTCATATGTAGATAAGGAATTTGCACCAATTGGTCATGTGATAAAGGGAAGCGATGTGAAGGTATTGAATAAGGAAAAATTACAATTCCAAGCAACATTTCAGCTAGATGGGGAATATGGTGTGAAGAATTTTAGTTTAAAGAATTATGTATTAGAAGTAGAGATGTCACCATATCATCCTGAAAAATCATTACCGCCAGTCAAAATTCAATTAAAATAATCGAAAAAAGGATGCCCTTAACATATAAAGCGGCATCTTTTATATTACAACAGCCTTACATTTTTATAATGCCTATTCTTGATGTGACAAAATATCGACATTTTTATCAGTTTGAAAAGTTCCTTCTTTAATCATATTTTTTCACATTGACATGCGATATAATAGAGTTTTGTAAAGGAAGAGATTAGATTTCAAGTTTCTTTGTCTTAAACTTGGTTATACCGGAAAATTTTTGAAGCTAAAGTTTTCTTCTCGATTTTTTGATAAGATAGAGACGGAAGCTATCTTACTAAACTATTTAGGTAATCTATGTGGTGGCCGATTATCTACTTATTTTCAGCATGGCATTACATGTAGTGTAGTAAATGAACTTGTAAGCGGAATGAAAGAGAATAAGGAAAGTGGTTTTAAGAATGCTGGAACTAGCGAGAGGATAGGCCATTAATTATTAATAGAAATAGAGGAATCATAGAATGAATATGCAGGAAGTATATAAATATTTACGTACAGTATTACCAGAAGAACATGTAAAACAAGATGAAATGTTAAAGAATCATACGCATATAAAAGTAGGGGGAAAAGCAGATATATTTGTACAGCCTACTACCTATACTGAAATTCAACAAGTTGTACAGTATGCAAATGAACATAACATTCCAATTACGTTTTTAGGAAACGGCTCTAATGTGATTATAAAAGACGGTGGTATTCGCGGGATTACAGTAAGTTTAATTCATATTACAGATGTGACTGTGACAGGAACAAAGATTGTAGCACAATGTGGTGCGGCGATTATTGATGTATCACGAATTGCGTTAGATCACTGTTTAACAGGACTTGAATTTGCTTGTGGTATACCTGGTTCAGTTGGAGGAGCGTTATACATGAATGCCGGCGCATACGGCGGTGAGATTGCGTATGTGTTAACGGAAGCTATTGTAATGACAGGTGATGGAGAGTTACGTACTTTAACGAAAGACGACTTTGATTTTGGATATCGTAAAAGTACATTTGCTAACAATCATTACATTATACTTGAAGCGAAATTTGAACTTACAGAAGGTGTACGTGAAGAGATTAAAGAAAAGATGGATGATTTAACGTTTAAACGTGAATCCAAACAGCCTTTAGAGTATCCTTCATGTGGTAGTGTATTTAAGCGCCCGCCAAATAACTTTGCTGGTAAGCTTATTCAAGAATCAGGACTGCAAGGAAAGCGAATTGGCGGCGTAGAAGTTTCAATAAAACATGCTGGGTTTATGGTAAACGTTGATAATGGAACCGCGCAAGATTATATCGATTTAATTCATTTTGTACAAAAAACAGTTGAAGAAAAATTCGGTGTGAAGTTAGAGAGAGAAGTAAGGATTATTGGAGAAGATATACAATAATCTTTGAAATAAAGGCGCATAAAAATGCAAATTATTTCAAAATACCTTTTGGTTATTATTGACAATGAATTATAAATTCAATATAATGGCTAATAATTTAACATATGAAATACGTTGAAAGAGCCCAGTAGCAGTTTGTCACTGTTATCGAGAGAGCTAGGGGTTGCTGGAACCTAGCACAAACAAACTTGTGAATTACACTCTGGAGTATCTTAGGTAATGCTAAGCGGAGTAGCAATCGATATTATTGCTAAGAGTGGTATGAATAGTAATATTGGCGCTATTCGTGCAATCTGGGTGGTAACACGGTTCATAATCGTCCCTATGTCTAGTGTAGACATAGGGGCTTTTTGTTTTTTATAGGAAATTTAAATTAAAGGGGATGGAAAGACATGAACATTATTGATGAATTAGAATGGCGCGATGCTGTTAATCAACAAACAGATGCTGAAGGGTTACGCAAACTAGTAGAAGAGAAAAAGATTTCCTTATACTGCGGTGTCGATCCAACTGGTGACAGTATGCATATTGGACACTTAATTCCGTTTATGATGATGAAACGGTTTCAATTAGCTGGACATCACTCAGTTATTTTAATTGGAGGGGCAACAGGGACAATCGGTGATCCAAGTGGACGTCAAACAGAACGTCAGTTACAAACATTGGAACAAGTACAACATAATGTGGATGCATTAACAGCGCAAATGAAAAAGCTATTTGACTTCGGTGGCAATAGTGAAGTGAAAATGGTAAACAACTATGAATGGACACATCAAATCAATATTATCGAGTTCTTACGAGATTACGGTAAAAACTTTAGTATAAATAGTATGTTAGCGAAAGATATAGTGGCTAGTCGTCTAGATACAGGGATTTCATTTACAGAATTCACATATCAAATTTTACAAGCGATGGATTTCCATCACTTATACAAAGAAGAAGGTGTCCAATTACAGATTGGTGGTAGTGACCAGTGGGGGAACATTACGAGTGGTTTAGATTTAATTCGTAAATTAGAAGGGCATGAGGCAAAGGTATTTGGATTAACAATTCCGTTATTACTAAAATCAGATGGTACGAAGTTTGGTAAATCAGCAGGCGGAGCAGTATGGTTAGATTCTGCAAAAACAACGCCATTTGAGTTCTACCAGTTCTGGGTGAATACAGATGATCGTGATGTCATTAAGTACTTGAAATACTTTACGTTCTTAACGAAAGAGAAAATTGATCAATTAGCAGTTAAAGTTCAAACGGAGCCTCATAAACGCGAGGCGCAAAAAGTATTGGCTGAAGAAATGACAAAATTTGTTCATGGTGAGCACGCACTTTCGCAAGCATTAAAAATTACAGCAGCGTTATTTAGTGGGGATATTAAATCATTAACTGCTGATGAAATTGAACAAGGTTTTAAAGATATGCCAACTTTCCATACTTCAAAAGAAACAAAAAATATTGTCGAGTGGTTAGTTGATTTAGGAATTGAACCTTCTAGACGTCAAGCGCGCGAAGATATTAATAATGGAGCAATCTTGATGAATGGAGATAAAGTAACGGATGTGAATATAGATGTTACGGCAGAAAATTCATTCGATGGAAGATTTATCATTATCCGTAAAGGTAAAAAGAATTACAGCTTGGTGAAATTAGGAGCATAGAATTTGGATATAGGGTGGAAGTGAGGAGAGATCCTTGCTTCTACTTTTCTGTATACACAATTTCGCCACAAAAAAATCAGTATATTAGGACTATTAAAGAGGTTTATCTAGCCTTTTTGCCGAATAAACATAATATAGATAATTACGGACAAAAAACCCGAATCATGTTTCATCATGATTCGGGCTAGTAGTTGGATTAGTAAGCTAAGCTGAATAATCCTTTAATGTGTGATAAGTAACGAACGTTACTTGCTTCTTTCATTAATGATGCTGGTAGACCTTTAAGTGGAGTTGAGCTTGCTCCGATTGTAGCAACAGCATCTTTACGGCCTAGACTTGCAAGTGTTCCAGAGTTTACTGGTGCGAACTCTTCGAATGCCTTGCCTTCTAGTGCTGCGTATAAGTTGTATCCAATTAACTCACCCATTTGCCAAGCGATTTGTGCAGTTGGTGGGTATGGGCGACCTTCTGGACCGAAGACAACAGCGCTGTCTCCAGCAACGAATACATCTTTGTGAGAAGTAGATTGTAGGTATGCATCAACAGTTGCACGGCCACGGTTTACTTCAAGACCTGATTCGCCGATCAATGGGTTACCTTGTACGCCGCCTGTCCAAACGAATGTGTTTGCAACGATTTTTTGACCGTCTTTTAAGTCAATCTCATTGCCTGCAACGTTTGTTACAGGAAGACCTGTTAAGAATTTAACGCCGCGTGCTTCTAAGCTAGTAGTTGCACGTTCAATTAAATCATCTGGTAATACTGGAAGGATTTTTGGACCTGCTTCAACAAGAAGTAATTTTACTTCTTTAGGATTTACGCCGTGGCTTTTTGCAAGTTTAGGCATAATGTCAGCAAGTTCACCAACTAGCTCAACGCCAGTTAATCCGCCACCACCGATTAAGATTGTAGCATCAGCTTCATTTTTTGTTTTTGCGTATTCACGAATACGATCTTCAACGTGTTTGAAGATTTTGTTTGCATCAGCAGCAGATTTTAATACCATGCTGTTTTCTTCTAGTCCTGGAATACCGAAGTAAGCAGTTTTACTTCCTAAAGCAACTACAAGTGCATCGTAAGATAAAGTAGTGCCACCAGCTAGTTTTATTTCTTTTTTATCTACAGAGAATGACTCAACAGTTGCAATTTTAAGATTGATGTCTTTGCCTTTGAAAAGTTTTGTAAGTGGCATTGCAATTGCTTGCTCAGAAACGTTACCTGCTGCTAAGCGGTGTAGTTCTGTAATGATTTGGTGTGTTGGGTATTGGTTAATCACTGTAACTTGTGCTTCTGATTTGCTGTAATATTTACGTACATTTAAAGCGGCAAGAAGTCCGCCATAACCAGCGCCTAAGATGACAATTTGTTTTGACATAGTATGATATCCCCCGTCTTTACTAATTGTTGTTATAAGATAAATTATTTATTATTGCGTTCTGCACTAATTTGAAGATAAGCATTGATGAAGCGGAACATTTTTTGTGCTTGTGGATCTTTTAGTAATTTTAAAAGACCGAAAAGGCCGATAACTTCAGTGCTTTCATCAGCACGATCTTTTGCTTCGATAGCAGTTGCTGCCATGCTTTTTACTGTATCTTTGACAGGTTCTACAATCTCTTGGATTGCGCCAACAGTGTCGCTTTTTAATACTTCATCAGTAGCAACAGTTTGAGCAAAGTCATAAGACTTCGTTAAAATGTTAACAAGCTCAGTTAATTTTGGAAGCTGTTCTACTAGTGTAGTTAATGATTCTTGTACCTCAGGTTTTAACAATTGATCAAGTACATCAAGTTGTCCTTGGCTAGCAGAAATTTGTAAAGATTCTTGTTCAGGCTTTGTTTGAGTCATAGTTTCTGGCATCTCCAATTCTCCTTTACGATAGCAATACTCTTATTTTTTTAGGAATAAAACATTCCCCAGTAACAGGTAAGCGTTAGCAAAAATTTGCAAAACTTTATACAAAGCTTCACAAAACGCAATAAAATGCCTTTAAATTTATGATTGCAAGTAGTAGATAATCATAAATCCAAAACCATAATTCCTTACCTAATTATTTATGAACTGTCCGATACATGGCTTGTCCGCATAATGGAAAGTTCCTTTATCGGAAAGTGTATATAATATATATCTTATATTATATACTATATACACCCAGGTTAACATAAAAATGATTCCTAATTATTTGACTTTGAATCCGTAACCTAGTATTTGCAAGGGAAAAAAGCATATATTTTATTTTATTATTACTTAAAATGTACTTAAATATAGAGAAAAAAAGGAAAAAATGAGCAAATAAATACTCATTTTTTCCTTTTTTGATTAGGATTGGTCTACTTGCGAGATAAGCATGGATGAATTCCCATTCTTTTCGAGATGGCATTCTCCCCATGTGCAAAGAGAATCCAAAATCGCTTCTAAGGACCAACCATATTCAGTAAGTGAGTACTCTACTTTTGGTGGAACTTGATTATATACCTTCCTTTGAATAACCCCATCTTCTTCTAATTCACGTAATTGCTGTGTGAGCATCTTTTGTGTAATGCCAGGCATTAAGCGTTTTAATTCACTTGTTCGTTTTGTCCCTTTTGTTAAGTGGCAAAGAATAACGACTTTCCATTTTCCGCCGATTACTTCTAAGGTTGCTTCTACAGGAATGTTGTATTTCTTCATATATTACAACTCCTTTAATGAGTCTTTTATAGTCATATGTTACTTTTTAGTGCCTATAGTACTTGAAAGTACGTACTGTTTTTTATGTTGAACATGTTTCATAATAGCATATGTAAGAGGCAAATGAGTAGTACGTTACTAAAAGGTGCCTATGTTACTTTTTAGTACCTATAGTACTTTAAAGTGCGTTCTTCAAAAAAGAATGAAACCATTCATAATAGCGTTTATAGGTATTAAATATATTTTTTAGAAGATAAAAGGGCCTTTTTATCATACTATTATGATTGGATTTCTTGTGATAAGGAGGAATTCAATTGAGTTCATATACAGTATCATCTTCGGAAGTTCAGACGAATCGAAGAAGTATGTTTGCATTATTAGCACTAGCAATTAGTGCATTTGGCATTGGTACAACTGAATTTATTAGTGTCGGTTTATTGCCGTCTATTTCAAATGATTTACATGTTTCAGTTACAACAGCTGGTTTAACCGTTTCTTTATATGCATTAGGAGTAGCGTTTGGCGCTCCTGTATTAACGTCGTTAACAGCTAGTATGTCGCGAAAGACGTTATTAATGTGGATAATGATTATTTTCATTATTGGTAATGGAATTGCGGCAGTAGCAACAAGTTTTAGTGTCCTACTTATCGCGAGGGTTGTATCTGCTTTTGCACATGGCGTTTTTATGTCGATTGGATCTACAATTGCGGCTGCACTCGTACCAGAGAATAAACGTGCCAGTGCGATTGCTTTTATGTTTACTGGTTTAACTGTTGCGACCATTACAGGTGTACCAATTGGAACATTTATTGGTCAACAATTCGGCTGGAGAGCATCGTTCATGGTGATTGTAGTAATTGGAATCGTTGCTTTAATCGCCAACAGTATGCTAATTCCGTCTAATTTAAAAAAAGGTACGTCTGTATCATTTCGTGATCAATTCAAACTGATTACGAATGGAAGACTATTACTTGTTTTCATCATTACTGCATTAGGATACGGTGGAACATTCGTAACATTTACGTATTTATCACCACTATTACAGGAGATAACAGGGTTTAAAGCAAGTACAGTTACTATCATTTTACTAGTGTATGGAATCGCAATTGCGATAGGAAATATGATTGGTGGAAAACTATCGAACCATAATCCGATTCGTGCATTATTCTATATGTTTTTTATTCAAGCGATTGTGCTATTTGTACTCACATTTACGGCGCCATTCAAGGTGGCGGGGCTCATCACGATTATTTTAATGGGATTATTCGCGTTTATGAATGTTCCAGGATTACAAGTATATGTCGTGATATTAGCTGAACGCTTTGTTCCGAGCGCTGTAGATGTTGCATCAGCAATTAACATTGCAGCGTTTAATGCAGGAATTGCTCTTGGTGCTTATTTAGGTGGTATTGTAACGAACTCGTTAGGGTTAATTCATACAGCCTGGGTAGGTGGCATTATGGTAGTAGGCGCTGTTATTTTAACAGCGTGGAGTATGACATTAGAAAAAAGAGATCAAGTGAAATAAAGGAGAGAAAAATATAATGAAAAATTTACAAAGTAAAACAGTATTGCATAATGGTGTAGAAATGCCATGGTTTGGCTTAGGAGTATTTAAAGTAGAAGAAGGTCCAGAACTTGTTAATGCAGTGAAAACAGCGATTAAACAAGGATATCGCAGCATTGATACCGCGGCAATTTATGCGAATGAAAAGGCTGTGGGAGAAGGAATACGTGAAGGTATGAAAGAAGCAGGCATTTCTAGAGAAGACTTATTTATTACTTCAAAAGTATGGAACGCAGATCAAGGGTATGAAGAAACGTTAGCTGCATATGAAGAAAGTCTAAAAAAACTCGAGCTTGAGTATTTAGATTTATATCTTGTTCATTGGCCTGTAGAAAAGAAATATAAAGATACATGGAAAGCATTAGAAACGTTATATAAAGAAGGACGAGTACGTGCAATTGGCGTGAGTAACTTCCAAATCCATCATTTGAAAGATGTAATGGAAGGGGCCGAAATTAAACCGATGATTAACCAAGTGGAATATCACCCTCGTTTAACGCAAAAAGAATTACAAGCTTTCTGTAAAGAGCAAGGTATTCAAATGGAAGCATGGTCACCACTTATGCAAGGTCAATTATTAGATAACGAAACATTAAAAGAAATGGCTGATAAATATGGAAAAACAACAGCGCAAATTATTCTGCGCTGGGATTTACAAAATGAAATTGTAACCATTCCGAAATCAACAAAAGAGCACCGTATTATCCAAAATGCGGACATATTTAATTTTGAATTAGCAACAGAAGATATGGAGAAAATTGCTGCGTTAAATCAAAATCATCGCGTTGGTCCAGATCCGGATAATTTTGATTTCTAAAATGAACAAGAGAGAAGGGCACAAAAGAATTTGTGTCCTTCTTTTTAATTGGTAAAAACTAAATATTCAAACAAAAGTATTTACTCCGTATATTGAATAGGATATCTTAAATTTATAATATGAATTTTTCTGGGGAGGCACATATGAATAATCATCGTACAAATCATTTTCGCATGCTAATTGTGACTGCACTATTTGCTGCTATTATTGGTATTTTGGCTCAAGTTACCATCCCACTGCCGCTTGTTCCGATAACAGGACAGACGCTAGCGATTGGTCTTACTGCTACAATTTTAGGTTCACGTTATGGCACTTTATCTGTATTATTATATGTTTTAATTGGTGCAACTGGAATTCCTGTGTATGCGGGGTTCAGTGGCGGTTTATCTGTTTTATTCGGTCCTACAGGTGGCTTCTTATTAGCCTTCATCCCAACTGCTTTTTTAATTGGTTTGTTAACGGAAAAAACAAAACTTACATTTTGGAACTCATTAATGGCAAATATTTTAGGGATGCTCGTGACATTAACAATTGGAACTGTATTTTTAAAGTATGTAGCATCACTAGGGTGGCAAGCGGCGTTCATGGGTGGTTTTGTTCCCTTCCTTATTGTAGGTGTAATAAAAGCTGCATTAGCAGCATGGATTGGAATTAAGGTGCGAGGAGCATTAGTACGTTCAAACCTACTTCTTCAAGAAAGTTGAATAATTTTGAAATAAAAAAGCATAGGGCAGCCTATGCTTTTTTATTTTGCAGGAATCTAAGTGAATGCAATGCATAAAAAATTTTTCTAACTAAATACTATGTAGTAGTAAATTTGTTATTTTATAAGGGGTTGTGAACATGAATATGAAACCATCGTATAAATTATTGGCTGTTTTCTTTGGTCTATTATTGGTATTTGCGAACTTATTATTCCCACTTCAACAAGCATTCGCAGTAGTTATGGATCATACAAAGTATCAAATGGATTGGAGTTATAGTAAATCAAAAAAGAAACCAATCCGAACAGAGCTTATTAAAACAGCAGATGGGAAAATTGCATTCTGCTTAAATGTAGATTTGAAATCACCAAGCGGTCAAGATTTACCTGAACTCGGTAAGGTGGATATTGGCGTGTATCGTGTATTGTTAAATGGATACCCACAAAAAAGTCCACAAGAATTGGGTGTGTCTGATTGGAGAGAGGCTCACTATGCGACGCAGCTCGCTGTATGGAATGCACTGGGACAAGTGGATATTAATGATTTAGATTTTCGTAATAAAAATGTAGAAAGAGTAATGAGAGATATTGTTGCGAGAGCAAAGAGCAGTGAAGAAGTGCAAGAGATTACGATGAGTGTTACACCATCAGAAAAGCAAGAAGCAGTATTGGAAGGGGAGTTCTTCCAAACAGATTTATATACGGTTCAAACAAATGCGAAAAGTGGAACGTACCAAGTACAGGCAACTGGTGCACCTGAAGGTGTTAAATTTGTGAATGAACAAGGTGAAACAAAAACACAGTTTAATGTAGGTGAAAAGTTCCGCGTCTTAATTCCAAAACAAGCGCCATCTGGTGAATTTAGCTTTAAAGTATTAGGAACTTTAACAAAGTTACAAGGTATCGCGCATAAGGGGACACCGAAAATTCAAGATGCGGTTGTTCTATTAGAACGTAGTGAAGAAAAAACAAGCCCGGATTTAGCGGTAAGCTGGAAAAAGGCCGGAGTTCCGCAGAAACCGAATAAACCTTCTAAACGATAAAAAAGCGCTGGCGTTTGCCAGCGCTTTTTTACTCAGCTTCTGAAACAACTGTAAAGCGTTCGTTCACATGTTTTGGATTTTCAATTTCGTCAAGTGCAGCTACAGCGAAATCTTCGTAACTTACATAGCTGTTGCCTTTTGCGTTAACAAGAAGGTGATCTTTACCTGCTTTGTAAGAACCAGTACGTTTACCTAATGAAAATAGTGCAGAAGGGCTAATGAATGTCCAAGTGATATCATTTGTTTGTTGTAAAATTTCAAGGTTTTGGCCTTGATTTTGAGCTGTTGCAAGATATTCGTTTGGGAAACCTGGTGTTTCAAATACACGCGTTGTTTTTGCATCATCTACAAATAAGCTTCCAGCACCACCAACAACAAGTAATTTTGTGCTAGGTGCACCTTTCATCGCTTCGATTAATACGTTACCTGCATCTACATGGAGATATTCTCTTCCTGCTGGAGCGCCAAATGCATTTACAACCACATCAAATGCTTGAAGATCATCAGCAGTAAGATCGAATACGTCTTTTTCTAAAACTTTCACGTTATTTTCTGTAATTTTTGCTGCGTTTCTTACGATTGCAGTAACTTCGTGACCGCGATCAAGAGCCTCTGTTAAAATGCGACTTCCAGCTTTTCCGCTTGCTCCGATAATTCCAATTTTCATAATATATACCTCCGAATGTTTAATAGAATTAATGTTAAAAATATATGTGTAATAATGAATCGATGTCGTTAAGCAGAGGTGCCACCACCTGTTGTAACTAGTATAGTTACAGTGTTGGTTTTTGTCAATCGCTTTGTTTATCAAAAATATTTCTTCAAGTAGCATGTAGGCTTTTAAAAATAACGAGTCATATTTCTTAACAAGTGACATGGTTGTGTTATAAAACCTAACATTTGGAAGTAATAACCTGTCGAAAAATGTTGATTTTTGGATATTTTTTAAATATAATTCAATTTATGAGGAGAAAAGGGAGGGGACTAATCGTATGAACATTTTAGAACAGTTCGTTTCATCAACGAATACGATTCTTTGGTCATATATTCTTATCGCAATGTTAATAGGTCTAGGGCTTTATTTTTCTTTTAAATTGAAATTTGTACAAATTAGCCATTTAGGCGAAATGGTGCGTTTGATGAGTGATGGATTAACTGGAAAGACACGCAAAAAGGGCAGCGTATCTTCTTTCCAAGCTTTCTGTATGAGTTCAGCAGCCCGCATTGGGATCGGTAACTTAGCTGGTGTAGCGTTAGCGATTTCTATGGGAGGACCTGGCGCAGTATTTTGGATGTGGGTAATCGCAATCATTGGGGCATCTTCAAGTTTCGTAGAAAGTACACTTGCACAAATTTATAAAACAAAAGATGGCAGTGGGTTCCGTGGTGGCCCTGCTTATTATATGGAAAAAGGTTTAAATAAGCGTTGGATGGGAATTTGGTTTTCTATTCTTATCACAATTAGTTACGGTTTAATTTTCAACTCAGTACAGGCGAATACAGTTACATTAGCATTTAAGAATGCTTTCGGTTTAGAGCGCTATGTTGTTGGGTTTGTATTAGCTGCATTAGTCGCGGTTATTATTTTTGGCGGTGTTAAAAGTATTGCACGTATGTCAGAAATGATTGTTCCACCAATGGCAATTATTTATATTGGAGTGGCTCTTTTTGTTGTTATTAAAAACTTCTACTTGCTACCAGATGTTTTTACAGAAATCTTTAAAGGTGCATTTGGTTTAGATTCAGCTGTAGGTGGCGGTATCGGAGCGGCAATGAAGTATGGTATCCAGCGCGGCCTATTTGCGAATGAAGCAGGTATGGGTAGTGCACCGAATGCGGCTGCGACAGCAGATGTAACGCATCCAGCTAAACAAGGATTTATTCAAACAATTGGAGTTTTAGTAGATACATTCTTAGTATGTACATCAACAGCATTTATCGTATTATGTTCTGGTGCATATAAGGCAACAAATTTAGAAGGTATTGAATTAACGCAAATGGCGCTAAGCTCTCAGATTGGTTCGTGGGCAAGTAGCTTCTTAGCGATTATTATTTTCTTATTTGCGTTCAGTTCACTTCTAGGAAACTATTATTATGGTGAAACGAATATTGAATTCATTAAACAAAGTAAAACTTGGTTAATGATTTACCGTATTGCGGTAGTGGGAATGGTATTATTCGGTTCTGTTGCGACACTTCAAGTCGTATGGAATATGGCAGATTTATTTATGGGGCTAATGGTAATCACAAACTTAATTGCGATTACACTTCTTGGTCGATTTGCATATGCTGCATTGGCAGACTATGTGAAACAAAAGAAACAAGGGAAAGATCCAGTCTTCCATGCAGACTCTATTCCAGGTTTAAAAAACACAGAGTGCTGGGGAGATTCTAGGGTAACAAAAGAAAAAGAAGAACAAGCTGTATAATAAGGGAAGAGCATCAGAAAAAATTTGATGCTCTTTTTTTATTTAGAATGGTTAAGGCTTGTATGTGGTGCAACGTTAGTGAGTATTTTATCAGCACTTATTGTTGGTGTTATGTTATAAGCAAAAAAAGCAGTGAGCATACGTTCATTTCTTTTTTCTTTCAGAAGGGATAAATTAACATATAATTTATTGAAAAAATTATATTGCAATTCATTTAGATAACGCTTACAATTTGATTTATAGGTGGTATCATTTTCATACTTTAAATCGAGTAGAGAAGAAGAGACTACTAATAATAAATTGCAATTTGTGTAAACGCTTACTGATTTTAGGTTACATTGTAAAGTAAATAGTATTTAGGGGTTCTTATTTTTTTAATATCAATGGTCAGACGTCATTCGTTGGACAACCAATAACTCATAGAAAGTGGAGGATTCACATATGAAACTAGTTATGTTTCTAGTCGGTTTACTTGCTGTATTTGTACTAGGTTTCCTTGTAAGTTCAGATCGGAAGAAAATTAAATATAAACCAATTGCAATTATGCTTGTTCTTCAATTAGCATTGGCATACTTCTTATTAAATACAAAGATTGGGTATGTGTTAGTAAAAGGGATTTCAGATGGTTTTGGTGCTATTCTAAAATACGCAGAAGTAGGGGTTAACTTCGTATTTGGTGGTCTAGCGAATGATGGACAAGCACCTTTCTTCTTAACAGTATTATTACCAATTATTTTCTTAGCAGTATTAATTGGGATTTTGCAACACATTAAAATTTTACCAATTATTATTAAAGCAGTCGGTTTCGTATTAAGTAAAGTTAATGGTTTAGGAAAACTAGAATCATATAATGCAGTAGCAGCAGCGATTGTTGGTCAAGGTGAAGTATTTATTACAGTAAAAGATCAATTAAGCAAATTACCAAAAAATCGTTTATATACGCTTTGCGCATCTTCAATGTCAACGGTATCGATGTCAATTGTCGGTTCTTATATGAAAATGATTGATCCAAAATATGTAGTAACAGCACTTGTATTAAACTTATTTAGTGGATTCATTATCGTTCATATTATTAATCCTTATGATATTAGTGAAGAAGAAGATATCTTAGAATTAGAAGAAGATAAGAAGCAAACGTTCTTCGAAATGTTAGGCGAATACATTATGCTTGGATTCTCTATTGCAGTTACGGTAGCAGCAATGTTAATCGGATTCATTGCATTGATGGCAGCAATTAACGGTTTATTCGATTCTGTTTTTGGTATTACGTTCCAGGGTATTTTAGGTTATATCTTCTCGCCATTAGCATTTATTATGGGTATTCCAACATCAGAGATGCTACAAGCAGGACAAATTATGGCAACAAAATTAGTAACAAACGAGTTTGTTGCGATGCTTGATTTAGGAAAAGTAGCTGGCGATTTATCAGCTCGTACAGTAGGTATTTTATCGATCTTCCTTGTATCATTTGCAAACTTCTCATCTATCGGGATTATCGCAGGTGCAACGAAGAGTATCGATGGAAAACAAGCGAACGTTGTATCTTCTTTCGGATTAAAACTTGTGTATGGTGCAACGTTAGTAAGTATATTATCAGCGGTTATCGTTGGGGTTATGCTATAAAATAAGGAAAGCAATGAGCGAGATGCTCATTGCTTTTTTTGTTTAATTTACTTTCTTTAACTTACGTGTAAAAGCAGACCTTTTAAAATATGTATCAAGACGCCATACGTATTCAACTGGCCCTATGCGATACCTTTGTAACCAATAGGTACTAGCGTATAATTGGATGACGTAAATGACAACTGTTAATATAATGCTAAAGAAGTAGCTGATTTCCCCATATAAGCCATATACGTTAGTAAAGGCGATGCTTTTTTGTGATGAAATACTAGCATAATCGAGCTTCCGTAAAAAAGGGCCATGCTTATTGGTGTAACACTGTCTTTTAACATAATGAGAAGCGGTTGTTTTGTTAATAGTTCTAAGATCTTTACTGTGAAATGAATATCACCTTAACAAACTAGTTAAGGTGATAAGGATATTACTCAGCAGGAGGGGTAAATGTGCGTTTTTCCAATTCCGCATCTAACATAAATAAAGCGTTAGAATCATTTGTAATGCGTTTTAGTTTCTGGATGATGCTATCGAAAGAAGCTTCTTCTTCAACCTGTTCGTCAACGAACCATTTTAAGAACGTAATTGTCGCGTGTTCACGCTCATCCCAAGCGATATCGGATAAGTTGTAAATACGTTTTGTTACTTCACGCTCATGCTCAAGTGCGATTTCAAATGCACTTAAAACAGATTGGTATTCGTTGTTTGGGTTTTCGAATCCAGTAATAATGGCACGTTCTCCGCGGTCATTTATGTAATTATAAAGTTTCATTGCATGGAAACGCTCTTCTTCTGCTTGAACAAGAAAGAAATTTGCAAACCCATCATAGCTTTCCGCCGTGCAATAAGCAGCCATTGCCATATAAACATGGGCAGAGTAAAATTCAAAGTTCATTTGATCATTAAGCGCATCGTGTAACTTTGTAGATAACATAAAAATCCTCCTTTGTGTGATGTCGGAAACATTATATCACAAATGATAAATATTCTCATTTGATTCCGAAACGGTTAGAAAGCTTTTCTACATGTGCTTCCATAATATCTTGTAAGTCTAAATCGTATTTTTGAGAAAGAATAATGAGATTGGCAAGTACATCCCCAAGCTCTTCTTTTAACTCTATTTTCAATTCTTCTTCTTGTTTCTCGTGCTCATCAGGGCGATCACGTCCAATTTCAATGGCGCGTATAACTCGTGAAACTTCTCCTACTTCTTCTGTTAAGAAATTTAGGCGAATAAAAGAGTTATATTGTGACCAGTTCCGTTTTTCGTAAAATTCCTCTACCCATCTTTGAAATTCGACCATATTCACTTCTTTCCCATCCTCTCAATATGTTGTACAATGTTCATTGTATCATAACAATATATAGTTTTGGGGTGTAGGCATGAGAAAGATTTGTGTGTTCGCAGGTTCTAATTTAGGAGAGAGAACTGAATTTAGGGAACAAGCAATTAAGCTTGGCGAACTGCTTGTTCAAAATGATTTTGAATTAGTATACGGCGGTTCATGTGTTGGTTTGATGGGGGAAGTAGCAAATGAAGTGTTACGTTTAGGCGGACGTGTCACAGGTGTTATGCCTCGTGGTTTATTTCGCGGAGAGATTGTTCATGAAGGATTAACGGAATTAATTGAAGTGGAAACGATGCATGAGCGCAAAGCAAAAATGGGAGAGCTTGCAGATGCATTTATTGCACTGCCAGGTGGGTATGGAACATTTGAAGAGCTATTTGAGGTTGTATGTTGGTCACAGATTGGTATTCATGACAAGCCAGTTGGGTTATTGAATATTAAAGATTTTTACGGTCCAATCTTGCAAATGGTTAATCGTGCAGCAGAAGAAGGGTTTATGAATCCATCGAATAAAGAGCTGATTGTTTCGGCGGATAATGCAGAAGAATTATTGCTCCACATGAAAAATTATAAGAGACCTGTTATGGGGAATAAGTGGAAGCAGTTATCATAATAAGATGAATAAAAAAGAGGCATTCCGTTCATTTCGGAATGCCTTTAGATTTATCTCTCATAGATTTTTTATATAAGTACCAGCCACTCCAACCACCAAGTATCGCGATACAGATAAGAAAAGGATAGCTTTCTACATCTAAGTTTATGCCTAAAATATTTGCTATCATGAAAGTAATCCCAACAGCTAATGAAGCGAAAAACACTCGGATCAAATAGTCTTTCAACTGAACCACTCCCGTCATTTGATGGTGATATTACCTAAATGATGAACTTGGAAAAGTATTGTTTAGACGTAACTATTAGAATGTTATTTTCTATATTTTAACATAAATATGGTTAGGATATATCGATATAATAATAAATCCCCTCAAGTGAATTGAGGGGATTTTATCCAATCAGAGCTAAACGAGCCACCTCTGCTTTTAATAGTATCCAACTCCAGCGGCTAGAATAGTCGGTCGTTTCACTCCTTCATCTGAGGCAAAAAGCGCCTCTGAATCAGGAGTTCCAACGCCCTCCTATTCTGACCGAGCCGCTTGCGCTTTTAATGGTATCCAGCTCCGCCTCCTAGCCCTTCGCGTCTAAGAATCTTCCGCACGAGAAAGTAAAGAACACTTTCTGTGCGGAAGAACCTTATCCGTCAGGGCTAAACAGTCGGCTCCGCTTTTAATATATTATTGATTCAAGAATGCACGTAGCATCCAAGCGTGTTTTTCTAGTTCTGTGTAGATACCAAGTAGTAAGTCAGATGTCATTTCGTCGTCAGCGCCCTGTGCGATTTCCATACCTTTTTTCAGTTCGCCTAGCATCATTTCGTAGTCTTTCATAATTACTTCGACCATCCCTTCTGCAGTTTCTCCGTAAACCGCTTCTTGAATAGAAGATAGTTCTAAGTATTCTTTCATTGTTGCTACTGGTTTACCGCCGATTGCTAAAATACGTTCTGCAATTTCATCAATGTGTTGAGCTGCTTCTGTATAAAAGTGTTCAAATTTCTCATGTAGTGTAAAAAATTGAGGCCCTTTTACATACCAATGGAAGTTGTGTAGTTTTGTGAATAATACATTCCAGTCTGCTACCTGTTTGTTTAATACTTCGATTACTTGTGTGTTCATATGATCAATCTCCCTTTGAGTTATTATATTATATCGTTTACTAATTTATAATTATTATAATCTAGTAATTTGTATAAATCAACCCTTTCCAAACATTATTTTTGAACATTTTTTGAAACTAGATGTCATGTTACATTGCAATATATGTTTATTTTTTATCGCATTGTGGCATATGTATAGGAAAAGGGAATTTAGAAAGGAGAATGGAGGTTAATGGAACTCCAACTTCAAAACGTATATCAGCAAGCTGGAAATTGGTATGTGCTGGACTCAGAGTTTCCGTGGGATATTCAGCGGGTGAAAAATGATATATTTTCACTTATTGAGAAACGCGAAATTCCAGTTATTTTTTGCGATACGTGTGATACAAATAATGTGCTTGTAAACTTAGGAGAAGAGGAAGAAGAATTCTTATTTCCTTTAAGCGGTTTTTATCATAAAGAAAGACAAATGATTTTTATTTGTATGTGGGAACAATATGAACAAGTGCTCAAAACATTACTACATGAATTCAGGCATTCCATGCAACATGAGAAAAATGTATTATACATTGGAAAAGAAGCGTACGAAGCTCGTTGGATTGAAAAGGATGCCCGAGCATTTGCAGAGCGTAAAATGAATGAATATATGAGAAGAAAATTAGGTTAAGGCATAGTGATGGGGTGATTGCTATGCTTTTGTTTATAACTTACTAAAATAAAGTTATTGACAATTTTAAAGTTTAGTTCTAAACTAAAGACATCAAGCAAGCGAGGTGATGGAATGAAAACAGAAGAAAGACTTGGGTTATTGTTATGGTTTCGTTTGTCACGCTTTTATAATAGGAGTGTCCGAGAGACAAATCAGCATTTGAAAAAATGGGGTTTATCTGCTGCTCAGTTTGATGTGCTAGCACAAATTGGAGGACAAGATCGATTAACACAGCAAGAGCTTGGGAAAAAGCTATTTGTTACAAAAGGGAACATCACGCAACTTATAAATAAAATGGAACAGCTCGATTTTGTGAAAAGAGAGCAAGAAGGTACTGCGAAATATCTTTCGTTAACAGAAGAGGGAAGAGCTTTATATGAAGAGGTTGTTCCAACGCAGGAGACGTTTCAAGCAAAACAATTTTGTAAGCTGAATCGCGATGAGCAAAAACAATTATTAGAATTACTTCGAAAGTTATAATAAAAAATTTCAAATAAATATCTCGAATTCGAGATAATATGAGGTGAAGGATATGTTTAAAAAAGTTGATCATAAAAATATGGGAAGAGCAAATCACGGTTGGTTAAATACACATTTTCATTTTTCATTCGCAGATTATTACAATCGAGATAATATGAACTTCGGGGCACTTCGCGTGATTAATGATGATTTAGTAGCAGCACAAACAGGATTTGATATGCATCCGCACCGTGATATGGAGATTGTTTCTTACGTTGTAGATGGAGCATTAACACATCAAGATAGCATGGGGAACCGCGGCACAATTGAGCGTGGACATGTACAATATATGAGCGCTGGTACAGGTGTTTTTCATAGTGAACATAATTTAGGAAATGAGACATTACGCCTATTACAAATTTGGATTTTACCAGACCGCGTAGGACACACACCAAACTACGGTGAGTTCAAGTTTGATTGGAATAAACGTGAAAATAATTGGTTCCATATGGTATCTCCAATTGATGGTGGTGCAGCAATTGAGATTCATCAAGATACAAATTTATATTCCCTTTCTTTAGAAGCAGGAAAAGAAATTAATTTCCCTGTTAGCGAAGGTCGTCAAGTTTATCTTGTGCAAATTGAAGGAAGTGGTGTTATAAATGGTGAGACACTTGTAATGCGTGATGCAGCAGAAGTAGTTGAAGAAGATATTCGTATTCAAGCAAAAGAGCAATCGCATTATATAGCGATTGAGATGAAAAAACAATAAAGAATGAAGGAAAAGGGAGTATATAACAAGATACTCCCTTTTTTTGGATAAATTTCAATAAAACTGTTTCTCAATATTTTTTTGAAGGAAATATATATTTTTTTTCGAAATGTATAAAAGTGTTAAAAAAATTTTTGGGGAATGGGGAGTGTTAGATTGAAAAAGCAAGTCGTTTCATCAGCATTAGCTTTATCCGTTATCGTTGGAGGTTTTGGAGCATTTGGAGCAACAAAAACACAAGCGGAAGAACAGCAAATTCAATATCACCAAGAATTTAAAACACCAGCTTACATAGGTGAGGAATGGAAAGCGCCAGAAGGATTAGATAAAAAAGAAACAGTATTTCAATATTTAGAGAGTAAGAAGGATATGTTTAAATTAGCAGGAAATATTGACAAACATTTTAATATTGTCGGGGAAGAAAAGGATGCTGAATCAGGTACAACACATGTAAAGTTAGTTGAGAAACATAATAATGTTCCTGTATATGGATCTGATCAAACAGTTACACTTGATAAAGACAATAATGTAAAAGCGTTCTTCGGGCAAGTTATCCCGAATTTAGAAGATAAAAATATTCCAGCTACAGCTAGCATTACTGATGAGCAAGCGGTAGATGTTGCGAAAGCCGATATTGAGAAAGAAATTGGCAAAGTGGATAAATATGATGGTATTAAAAAAGATTTATATGTGTATGAAAAGGATGGGCAATATTACCTTTCATACCTTGTAAAAGCATCTGTTTCAAAACCAGCTCCAGGGTACTGGCATTACTTTGTTGATGCAACGAATGGAAATGTGATTGAGAAATATAATGCAATCGATCATATTACTGGTTTTGGATATGGCGTTCTAGGAAACAAGCAATCATTTGAAATTGCTCAAGATGAAAAAACAGGAGCATTTAACTTGTTTGATGGAAAACGAGGAAATGGTGTTCATACGTTTGATGCACAAAATATGGATGAGAACTGGTTTAATATTTTCTCACAATGGTTTGGATATACAGGTGAAGAAGTAGAAAGTAAATCAAAGTTTTTTGAAGATAAAGCGGCTGTTGACGCACATGTAAATGCAGGAAAAGTATATGATTATTATAAAAAGACATTTAACCGTAATTCTTTCGATAATAAAGGTGCAAGGCTGATTTCTACTGTTCACGTAGGAGAGAGTTGGAATAATGCTGCGTGGAACGGTGTGCAAATGATGTATGGTGATGGAGATGGAAAAACATTTATTCCATTATCTGCAGGCTTAGATGTTATTGGACATGAGTTAACACATGCTGTAACAGAGCATACGGCGAACCTTGTTTATAAAAATGAGCCAGGTGCATTAAATGAATCGTTATCTGATATTATGGGTGTAATGGTCGAGAAGAAAAGCTGGCAGTTAGGTGCTGACATTTATACACCTGGTATCGAAGGTGATGCACTTCGTTCTCTAAGTGATCCAGCATCTATTCCGAATCCATTAAAACCTGGTGAAGGTTACCCAGATCATTACAGCAAGCGCTACACTGGTCCATATGATAATGGCGGCGTTCATATTAACAGTAGTATTAACAATAAAGCTGCATATTTAGTGTCTGAAGGTGGCACTCATTATGGTGTGAAAGTAAATGGCGTGGGCCGCGTAGCGACAGAAAAAATTTACTACCGAGCTCTTACAAAATATTTAACAGCAAACTCTAACTTTAAAATGATGCGCCAAGCTGCACTTCAATCTGCAGAAGATTTATATGGTAAAAACTCTAAAGAAGTACAAGCTGTAACGAAGGCTTATGATGCAGTTGGTGTAAAATAGCAAAATAGTATGTGTATCGTTCTTTAATGGATAAGCTACCTTATTTCCCCTGTAAAAGCTACAGGGGATTTTTTTTATTGCGTTTTACGAGGGATAAAAACTAAGAAGGATGTTTAAATAGAAAACATCCTTCTTAGCTTGTTATGTTTATGTGATGTTAATCGCGAATACCTAGCGCAATTTTTGCCATACGTGACATACGCTCTTTTGACCAAGGTGGATTCCAAACGACATTAACCTCTATTTCATTTACTTCAGGTACATTTGTTGATAATACTTTTTTGACATCCGACACGATTTGTCCGGCCATTGGGCAACCGATAGAAGTCATCGTCATTGTAATAACAGCATTATTATTTTCATCCGCTGTCACATCATATACTAAACCAAGATTGATAATATCTACACCTAATTCAGGATCGATAACAGCCTCTAAATTGGCATATAACTTCTCTTCGAATTCTTGCGACATGCACAACACTCCTAACATTAATGATATCCATTCTCATTATAAAGGAAATAAAATAAAGATGCAGTGAAATAGCTCACAGTGTTTTTTTAGAATCTTCCCTATACTGATTATAAGTATGTAGGAAGGAGCAAGATTGAAAATGAACTATGATGAAAATCCTTTTATTGTGATATGGGAAGTTACACGAGCTTGCGAATTAAAATGCTTGCATTGTCGAGCTGAAGCGCAGTATAGGAGAGATCCGAGAGAATTAACTTTTCTTGAGGGACAGAAATTAATTGATGAAATATATGAAATGAATCAGCCGATGCTAGTCTTTTCAGGCGGGGACCCGCTTATGAGAGAAGATATTTATAAGCTAGCAGATTATGCAGTGCAAAAAGGATTACGTGTTTCGATGACGCCTAGTGCGACTCCGAATGTGACGAAAAAGGCCATTCAAAAGGCAAAGGAAGTTGGACTTGCACGCTGGGCCTTTAGTGTGGATGGTGCTACAGCTGAGACACACGATCGTTTTCGCGGCACGGCAGGATCTTTTCAGCTTACGATGGATGCGATTCAATATTTAAATGAATTACAGATTTCTGTGCAAATTAATACAACCATTTCTAAGTACAATATTCATGAAGTAGAGGAGATGGCAACACTTGTTGAACAATTAGGTGGTGTGCTATGGAGCGTATTTTTCCTTGTTCCAACTGGAAGAGGAAATATAGATGATATGATTTCGCCGGCAGAACATGAACTTGTATTTCACAAATTATATAAAATAGGGAAAAAGGCTTCATTTGATATAAAGACAACGGCTGCTCAGCATTACCGGCGCGTTGTGATGCAGCAAAAAAATAATCGGGAAATTCGTTATGAAGATGCACTGCAAAATGGTTTAACTGGAAAAATTGATGGTTTAGGACGAGCACCCAAAGGAGTTAATGATGGGAATGGTTTTGTGTTTATTTCACACATTGGCGATGTATATCCTAGTGGATTATTACCGATTCAAGCTGGGAACGTGAAAGAGCAGCGTTTACGGGATATTTATCGTGATTCTCCAATTTTTCAAGCTTTACGTGATCCAGATAGCTATAAAGGGAAGTGCGGGAAATGTGAATACCGCTATATATGTGGTGGTTCGCGCTCTAGAGCGTATGCAATAACGGGTGATTATTTAGAAAGTGAGCCATATTGTGTATATGTACCGAAAGTTTTACGAAGAAAAATATGAAAATCCTATTGTGTTTAAAAAAAACATCATGTATACTTCTAATTAGTTGATAACGATTATCAATATCAACAAAACATTACTCTTCGTTATGTTGGTCATACCCCTTTTGACTGCGTAAGTCAGAGACAAAATGTTGAAATACCTTGTGTCCTATTCTACAGAATTATGGTAATCTCCAACCTCAACTTATATGCGTTAAGCATGCAAAAAGGATCCTATCCGTGAAAGGATCCTTTTTGCATTATTTTGTAGCAATTAATGTGTACAAACCAGGGATGCGTTCTTCAATTCCTTCTGGGGCTGAAGAAGGAAAGACCCATCGTTGGTGCGGACCATGCTCTTCAGTAAACTTTTCAATGTGCAGGTTCGCTCCGGCAACTTCTGTAATAATTTCTCCTAACGTCCAGCGACGAATTAGTGTTTTGGGTAGTGTTTCTTGCTTCGTTTTATCAAGTAGGCTGCTATAAGCAACAGTATCCTCAATAATTTCTTCAAAAAAATAATCTCCGTTTGCCTTAAACTTTGGATCGTCTGTTGCTAATAATTTTGTATAAAGGGGATGATAGTCACGAAGTATAAAAGTACCGCCATTTTTTAGTAGTCCCGAGATAAGCTGAAAAAGTGGTTTGAGATCTAAAAAGTAATGAAGTACACCTAATTCTAGTAACACAACATCGAATGATTGAGAAGGTGTTATTTCTAACACATCTGAAACGATATATTCAATAGATACTCCCGCGGCATCTGCTAGTTCAGTTGCATATTTTGCGTTGCTTTCAGAAATATCTACAACGGTTACGTCAGCGCCTAATAATGCGAATGTCACAGCTTTATTTCCTTTTGAGCCGAGTAAATTGATGATCCGTTTCCCTTGGAGATTCTGTATGTAAGGTAAGTAGTAGGCTACTTCACGAGCGGGATTTTGCATTAGTTTCTTTGCGTATTCCTGTGGAGTACCGTGCCGATTCGTCCACGCTTCATAAGCAGCTGCACTCCAGCCTTTTTTATTGGCGGTGCTTAATTGTTGTTGATTCAATGAAATCACTCCCTTTTCTGAACATATAAATATTCGGAAGGGATTTTATATTTCCTTTTTTTGAATAAAAGTTTGATTTTTCTGTATTTTAGTCGTAAAATACGTGTTATATATGAAAAGCGTTGAAAAGGAAAAGTAGAGTGAAACCATTCTTTCCAGAGAGCTTCGGAAGCTGAGAAGAAGCAAGAATGTTCATTTGAACAATGGCCTTTGAGCTTCGTCCTGAACTTATCAAATGGTAATAGTAGGCGGCGACGAGAGTTGGTTCTCGTTATCAAAATCACAGTATAAGAGCATACGATTGCTCCGTACTTGACGAGGTCAGTTATGTGAATAGCTGGCGAAATAAGGTGGTACCGCGACTGTTTATACAGCCCCGCCCTTATCTTTTTAAAAGATAAGGGCGGGGCTTTTTTATATTTAAAAGGAGGAATGTAAGGTGAGTATTTTTATTGGAGGAGCTTGGCCATATGCGAATGGATCTTTACATCTTGGACATGTTGCGTCCTTGTTATCAGGGGACATTTTAGCGCGTTATTATAGAGCAAAAGGAGAGCGCGTTCTTTACGTATCAGGAAGCGATTGTAATGGAACACCGATTGCCATTCGGGCAAAACAAGAAGGGGTTACTGCAAAAGAAATTGCTGATTATTATCATGAAGAGTTTGAGCGATGTTTTCAGCAGCTTGGTTTTACGTATGATTGTTATACGCGTACAGATGCACAGCACCATTATGAAACAGTACAAAAGATTTTCTTACGTTTATTAGAAGAAGGTTTTATTTATAAAAAGGTAGTGGAACAAGCATACTGCGAAACGTGTGCACAATTTTTACCAGATCGATATGTAGAGGGAGTTTGTCCACATTGTCATGAACCGGCGCGCGGAGATCAATGTGATGCTTGCTCGGCCATTTTAGATCCACTTGATTTATTAGAAAAGAAGTGTAAGCTATGTGGAAATACGCCAGCAGTTAAGGAAACAGAGCATTTCTATTTTGCATTGCATAAATTTCAAGAACAGATGAAAGATGTAGTAACAGCTGCAAAACAAAAAGGAACATGGCGTGATAATGCCATTCAATTAACGGAGCGTTACTTACAAGAAGGATTACAGGACAGGGCTGTATCACGTGATTTACCAATTGGAGTACCAATTCCAGTGAAGGGATATGAGGATAAGAAAATTTACGTGTGGATTGAAGCAGTTTCAGGTTATTATTCAGCAAGTAAACGATGGTCTGAAGAAACAGGGGAAGATGACGGGGAGTTCTGGAGTAGTAATGCGAAGACATATTATGTGCACGGTAAGGACAATATCCCGTTCCATTCTATTATTTGGCCAGCTGTATTATTTGGAATCGGAGAAAAGGCAATTCCTCGTCATATTGTATCCAATGAATATTTAACGGTCGAGAAACGGAAGTTATCAACAAGTAAAAACTGGGCTGTATGGGTACCTGATATATTAGAGCGGTATGATTCAGATTCGATTCGGTATTTCTTAACGATTAATGCACCAGAAAATCGTGATACAGATTTTTCTTGGCGAGAATTTATTTATAGTCACAATAGTGAGCTTCTAGGTGCATATGGGAATTTTGTGAACCGTACACTGAAATTCATTGAGAAGTATTATGACGGTGTAGTACCGAATAGAAAAGTAAATGTAGAGCTGAAAGCAAGAATAGAGGAATTATATCAGAAAGTAGGAGATGCAATTGAACAGGCTCATTTTAAAGTAGCGCTGGAAACAATATTTGAAACGGTGCGCTTTGCAAATAAATATTTTGATGAGCGAGCGCCTTGGAAACAAAGGGAGGAAGACCCTATTGCTTGTGAAGATACAATTTCTCATTGTGTATATTTCATTGTGAATTTTGCGCAGTTACTTGAGCCGTTTTTACCGTTTTCTAGTAAAAGAGTGCGGGATATATTATCAATTACAAGTGTGAACTGGAAATGCGAAAATACATTGCCAGAGCGAATCAGTCATGTGCAGCCATTGTTTGAGCGAATTGATATAAAGCAAATTGAAACAGAGATAGAAAAGCTATACGGAGCATTAAAGTAAGAAGAGCACATGATGTGCTCTTTTTTTAGGCGCTTTGTTCCACGTTCCGTCTCTTTTCTCTTCGTGCTGTAAGAATTTGCGGTGTAAAAATACCAATCAATATAAAAATGATGCCGAGCCATTGCAATGGCGATACGACTTCATGAACAAGTGTAATAGAAGCGATGATTGCTGTTGGTAGTTCAGCAGCACCTAAAATCGTTCCAAGTCCTGTTCCTACTTTTGGGACACCGATTGAGAAGCAAATAACTGGTACAATAACACCGAAAAATCCAAGGAAGAAAGCATATTTCCATAATCCAGCCTGCAAGGCACCGTCTGTTAAGAAGGTTGGAGGAAAGATTAAGCAAACAATCAGTGTAGCACTTGTTGTCATAAGGAAGCTTTTTGTATACGGTGGTACAGTTGTAGCAACGCGTCCACTAGCAAAGATATAAAAAGAAAAAGAGACAGCGGCTAATAGTCCAAAGATAATGCCTTTTGTAGAGAAGTTTTGTCCGAGCCCTTCAAACACGCCACCTGCAAATAATGTTCCGGCAAATAAAATAAGAATCGAGATTACCTTTTCGCGGCTTGGTAACGTTTTGTTAGCGACGGCTTCAATGACAACCCCAATCCATGTAAATTGAAAAAGTAAAACAACGGCGATAGAAGCGGGTAATTCTTCTACAGAAATTGCGTAGAAAATTCCGGTCATGCTCATTGTTGTTCCGACAGCTAATAAAGAAAATGTTTGTTTTTTCGAGATGTTATGACGAGAGAAGAATAGAACAAGTAATAAAAGTCCAATCCAGCCAAATACATATTGTCCACCTAATAGCTCATGCGCAGAAAAACCATTCATAAAGCCGAGTTTGAAAATTGTCGAAAGTACGCCATAGCTGCAGGCGCCAAATAAAACTAATAATGAAAACTTAAATTTCTCCATAAAAATCCTCCTTTATAAATAAAAAACGCCCGCTGTCCAATAAAGGACAACGGGCGAACGAAACAGAGTAAAAACTCTACAAAATTCCGCCACTCACAAAAGGGTGTGAGTTTGGGTATAGAATAATTAAAAACTGATAGATTCTTTTCTGCGCCATGCCAAGTGAACCAAAAAAAGAAAACGAGAGCAGGTTACAGTTTGTTCTTCATAGTCGCGACTTATACGCTTGAAAATCAAAGTAGGTCTGATTGTAGTTTATAGCAATCCCTTTTACATTTTCAATATAAAATACATGTAATGTTTTTCACAAGTCTTTGTGCTTCTTTAGAAGTTACGTGTATTCCATAAAATAAGTAGCTTTATAGAATTATCGGTGAGGAAAATGACGAAAAATGCTATTTTTTCATACATAATGAAGGAAAAATGGAAAAAAACGAAAATATATAATAGTTATTAGGGAATTTTGCATGAATATAGTTTATTTTGGTAGTTTCCTTACAAAAATGTAAGCTAAATGTAAGCTATTGTGATAGTTATTTCGACAATTTTTTTATACAATAATAATAACAGTTCGTACGTGATGGTGGATGCTGTAGATAAGAGCGAAAAGGAGAGATCGACATGGAATGGATTCATGAGTTATTTCAGCAATACGGTTATTGTGTAGTACTTTTTGGCTTGCTATTAGAGTATATTGCCCTTCCGTTTCCTGGAGAGCCAACACTAGCATACGCAGGGTTTTTGGCGCAAAAAGGAGATTTGCACTTACCTATTTTAATTATTTTGTCATTTATTGGTACAAGTGTTGGGATGACAATTCAGTACTTTTTAGGAAATAAACTGGGTATGCCTTTTGTACAGAAATATGGGAAGTATGTGTTTTTAACACAAAGAAAAATTGATTTAACAAGAATGTGGTTTGATAAATATGGATATTTCCTTATCTTTATCGGATTCTTTATTCCAGGCGTACGTCACTTTACAGGATACTTTGCAGGGATTATTAATTTGCCGTTCCGTCGCTTTGCAATGACGATTTACGCTGGTGCACTATTCTGGGTATCTTTCTTCTTAATTGGTGGTTATTGGTTAGGTGGAAACTTACATGATATTTTTGGATTGCTTGAACAGCACATTGGAAAAATTATCTTCGGAGTCATTGTTATTGTAGCGGTTACGTTAGGCGTTCGTTTCCGTAAACAATTAAAACGCGTATTTGTACAAAGTGTAAATTAATATGGAATCCATTCTATGTCGAAAATTGGAAGAACAGTGCGAGCGAGCACTGTTCTTTTTTATTGAAATCCAGCTCCATCCCCTCACATTCTGAGCGAGCCGCTTATGCTTTTTATCCTAAAATCCCTGCCTCAAGATTCAGAGAGAAATAAGGAAGCTAGGTGGGGGTAGTTCAATGTATGTTCCATTTTGCTTTTATTTTACCTGTAAGGTTTTCACCGGTAACTACAATATAATAGGTTCCTGTTTTTGTTGCTGCGAGTTGATAAGTATCTGTATTTATTTCGGAAACAGGTACGTTTTTGTTAAATTCACTAGCAAAGTGGAGACCATGACCATAGCTATTATTTCCCCCAACTAAAAATTGAACATTCATTTCAATAATTGCTCCCTCTTTAGCATAAATAGGGATTTTATGTTTCCCATTAAAATAGGAGAAGGTTGCTTCAAATTCATTTTCTGTCGTGTGTTCCACCCATTGTTCTTTCTTTGTAAAATCGATTGCTGCAATTGTAATAAATAAAATGGGAATGAGAATAGGGATGCTATATCGAAACCATTTTGCTTTTTGAGCGATATATGTGCATAAGTAAAAGAAAAGAGCACATATTGCTCCAATTGAACCTGCAATGAAATAGATGATAAATGGATCGCTACTAAACAATGGAAAAGGAAGAAAAAATAGATAACCAAAAATGATATACAGTAATGCTTTTTTTGTAATGTTTGTTTGTTTTAGAGCGAGTTTATCAATAATGAATGAGCACAAAATAGCATAGCAAAAGAGAACATAGAACCAAGGATTATACAGTAACGCAGATAATAACGCTGAGAGTTTATAGAAATCAAAGCTATCTTGCATAAAGAAAAAAAGCATGAAAGAAAACGAGAGAAAACAGGCTGCACAAAGTTTGATGAGAAGATCAGAAAAAATCTTTTTTTTATCCATAGTTCACCTCGCATATTATGTGTTTTAAATATATTAGATAGAACTTTTTAATATGAATGCATAATTATTTTTGATACATATCAATGTCAAAGTGGAAATTATAATTGATAAAAAAGAGGCCGGAAGATTTATCTTCCAGCCTCTTTTTATTAAGAATTGCTCTCGATTCCTCGGCTACTCTCTTCTTCAGCATCTTGCAATAGGTTAAATACATCTGCCAAGCAAAAGGCGATAAACCAAGTCCAAAGACCGTGGAAGACAGCTGAGCTTAATTGAAGTGGTAATGTATAGTTTGTCATTGAGTAGGAAATACATCCTCCAACGATTCCGATCATTGTTAATAGCATTGTTTTTTGTGCATTTTCTTCTGGATTAAAAAGGAATAAAATGTATCCGCCTAATATTGAAGCGCTTACAGCGGATTCGATTCCATTAAAAATGATATGTTCTCCAAGCTGAATGTTTGTCCAGAAGCAAATCATGCCTCCAATGATAGCAAACAGGACAGCTACCATGTACCGTATATGCTGATTCATATGTTCATCTCCTTATGTAATAAGATGATTTGGAAGTCAAAAAGGTAGGTATAGTAAGTAAATAGAAGTTAATTTTAATTGTGTGAATCTTTTTAGTAAAAGATTAATAGAAGAATAAATAAGATGGTTGTCTTTTTTTTACAGTGTGACAATTATAACTGAAATATACCTGACTTCTCATTTCTTTTTTGTAAGTCTCACTGTATTATAACATATTTAGCTTAATAATAATAGAATTATCTGATTTTGTAATAAGTGTAAAATAATTTTAAGAAATAAAGTATATGGATTAATATTCCATTTTATTGTACAATTAATTTAATTGAATTTTTAGTTAATTCAAAAGGGAGGGCATTAGATGGGGACACAAAAGCAGCATATCATAGTTACACCTACGAAAAGTATAGGCATTTCTTTAGTATTAACGTTTTTGTTTGGTTCTTTTGGAATGTTGTATTCAACAATTATTGGTGCAATTATTATGATTATTATTGAGTTAATTGTTGGTATTGTAACATTTGGTATAGGGCTTTTTGTTACACATTTTATTTGTATGGTTTGGGGAGCAATTGCCGCTCATAATTACAATCAAAGATTATTGAGTGGAACGAATACTTATACATCATAATTTAGCTGGCATAAGTAATTGATATGAACGAACATGCCGGCCATTGGTAATGAGGTAAAAAAAGACGCAAGGAATTGTAATTCCTTGCGTCTTCTTATATTCGTTTGAAACGTCCAACGATTTCAACGGTTTCTGTAATATTCATAAACGCATGATTGTCTACATGACGAATGATACGCTTTATTTCTCCTAATTCGTAACGAGTTACGACAGTATAAATCATTTTTTTCTTATGGTTGGTATAGCCACCGACAGCGTCTACCATTGTTACACCACGTATGCCGTGATGCAGTAGTGCGCTTTTAATTTCCTCGCCTTTTTCTGTAATTGTCATTATCGTTAATTTAATGTGTTTTGTATGCACAGCATCGATTACCTTGCTGGCAACAAAACGGCTAATTAACGTGTACAGTGTAATGTCCCATCCGAAAATAAAGCCAGCGACAACAAGTAAGGCTAGGTTGAAGCCAAAAATAATGGCACCAATTGAAATGTCTTTATATTTCGCTACAATCAATCCAACAACATCAAAACCACCAGTGGATGATGCAAATCGGAATATAATTCCGGATGCTGCACCACAGATAACACCACCAAATACAGATGAAAGTAAAATGTCATTCGAAACTTGATGTACTGGGATAATGTTCATGGCTGCAGATGATACTGCCACGAAGTAAGCTGTTAAGAAAGTTGTTTTCTTCCCTAAGTAAAAATGACTTAGAACAAGTAGTGGGATGTTTAATAAAAAGATAAGTGCACCGATATTATAATGCATTAAATAACCGATAATCATCCCGACACCAGCGAAACCACCGCTAATCATATTATGCGGGATAAAAAACATATTCATTGAAATAGCATACAAAATGGAAGCTATAAAAATAACAATCAACTGTATTACAAATTCTAAATGAAATGTTCTAGCTGCTGGGAAGGATAAAAAGGCGGTGTCGGGAACGTAATCGGTGTCTCCTAATTGACCCATAGTATGTTTCATCTCCATATTCATTTTTGATTACAAGAAGAGAATAATGCTTTTTTCAAAAACTGGCAATAGTTTTATGGTAATGAAAAAATGTTTTAAATTTATGAAAATTCTAACCAAATTGGTGGTATATGTGGTTATAAAAAAAGAAGTGAATACAATGGAATTTTGTATCATATTTTGAAAAGAAAAGGAAATAGAGAACATCCAAAGAATGTGCTAAAATGAGCTTATTAAGGATGTGAAGCGATGGAATTTTTATTGCAAGATGCAATTCTATATATATCTTTTGTAACGACAGCGCTTTGTTTATTAGAAGTCTTTTTTCTCACTAATGTTTCTCGTTTTGTACGTCAACAAACATCAAGTGGTAGACAAAAAGCGTTTGCACTAGTTGATACATGTGAAGATAGTCTCAATAATGTTCCACTCTTTTCTATTTTCTATAAATATGGAATGGTTCGTTCGGTTCGTAGACAAGAATCGAGCGGAGAGAGTGACGAGGTCGGTCCGTATACACCAATGTTTCGCTAAATAATTACGAAACATTGGAGGAATGAACATGTTAAAATCATACCGAGCTGTGCTCGTTAGTTTATCATTATTATTTGTTTTTGTTTTATCTGGTTGTAGTAATAGCGGTCCAATTGATGCAAATAGTGCAGGGCTTTGGGACCATTATTTTGTTTATCCAATCTCATTTATGCTTCAATTTGTTGCTCATCATGTGCCTAGCGGAAGCTTTGGTATTGCAATCATTATCATTACGCTTGTGGTTCGTTCAGCGATGATTCCATTAGCTGTTTCGCAATATCGCAGTCAAATGAAAATGAAAAAAATGCAGCCTGAATTGCAGAAGCTAAAGAAAAAGCACGGTGATGTAAGCAAAGATATTGAAAAACAAAAACAGTATCAAAAAGAAATGTCCGAACTAATGAAAGCAGGCGGTTGGAACCCACTCGCTGGGTGCTGGCCAATCTTTATACAAATGCCAATTTTCTCAGCATTGTATTATGCGATTAGCCGGACTGAAGAGATTCGTACATCTTCATTTTTATGGGTAAACTTAGGACATGCAGATCCGTATCATATTTTACCGATTATCGCAGCGTTAACCACGTTTATTCAAATGAAAATTATGCAGTCAAATATAGCAGCAGGAGAGCAGGTTTCAATGCTTAAAATGCAGCAAGTTATGATGCCAGCAATGATCTTATTTATGGGATTTGCTGCACCATCAGGACTTGTCTTGTATTGGATTACAGGTAATCTATTTACAATGACACAAATGATTGTACTCAGAAAAGTGATGGAACGTGAAGAAGGACAATTACAAAATGCATAGAAGGAAGCCACTCATTTAGGAGTGGCTTTTTTGTGCTACTGAAGTTTGCTATTACATTTATGGTTGGAAATTCTTTTAAAAGTAGTTAAGGAAAAGTTAAGAAAGCAATTTTAGTATATGCAGTGTATACGAAAGTGTACAAGTTTTCGAAATCTATGTGATACAAAATGAAGGAGGAAGTTTCCTATGAAGAAGAAAAAAACAGTTGGATATTTAGTAGCTGCCGGAGCTTTATCACTAGGAATCATGGGGGGAGCAGGTATCCCTGCTTTTGCAGCAACTAACGATGCAAATTCTACAGTAGCATCAGACCAAACGACAAAAGGGAATTCGAATCAAAAATTGGATGAAGCAACGAAACAACAAGTAAAAACAATTATGGAGAACGCTAAAAAGCAATTAGCTGAATTAGGTGTGAATCTTCCTGAAAAAGGGAAGCGAGGAGAAATGTTCGCAAACCTTGATGATCAGACGAAAGAAAAAGTAAAAGCGATTATGGAGCAGAAGAAAGCAGGAACATTAACGCATGAACA
>NZ_FNQA01000041.1:0-9086 GCF_900107445.1 Bacillus sp. 166amftsu
ATGATTAAGGGACTTTTTTTAATTTCTACATACTTAAGGTTCCGTCACATCAACATCAAGTTAAAGCACTTTTAAAACATTAAAAAGTGCTTTTTATTTATTATAAATATGAATGTAAACTTTTGCATATTTGTTTACATTCATTTTCCCTTAATCATTGAATTTATCCCAATTCCCTTGATGTCCTTAAAATTAGAAAGAAAAGTATACATTCAAAACATTATAAATAAAAGGATTAGAGCATCATGGACAAAAAAGAAAAAGCTAAATCCATACTAGCTTTTTACATAAGTTCTGTTATCGAAAGTTATCATATTCATGTTTTAAAAGAGAATATACCTTAGAATCGCAATACATACCATTGATCATTACACTTTGTCTCAATGTTCCTTCATATGTCATTTTTAGCTTTTGCATAACTCGTTCAGACGCTATATTTCTTACGTCACATCTTCCTTCAATACGATTTAAATCTAATTCTTGAAAACCAAACTTTATTAGTTCTTCTAAAGCTTCGACGATAACTCCTTTTCCCCAATACAGTGGGTTAATAACAGCTCCTAAAGAAGCGCTACCGTGTAATAATTTCCAGATGCCACAGGTTCCAATAGCTTTCTGATCACCCTTAAAAATAATAGACCATGTGAAGGACTTACCTTTCTTAGCTGTTTCCATCGTGTTTTCTAAAAAAATACGAGTTTCATCTTTATTTTTATGTACCTCTCGAGGTACATATGTAGTTGTTTGAGGATCCGAGTAGACTTCAAATAAATCATCTAAATCATGAAAATCTAGTTTTTTTAATAAAAGACGCTTTGTTTCCAATATGGGAATTTCACATGTATTTTCCATAGTCTCACCTCAGTTAATCGTTATTTTTAATATTATATATCTTATTTTTGTGAAATTTACATAACATCACTTATCAGTAGTCACTGTATCTAGAAAAAACCCCTTCAATTTATTTGTTGAAGGAGTTTCGTATTTACATAATTGTCGTTATCGGTAGCAAATAAAAAGGCGTCCCCTTACTCTCACAAGGGATTCGCCTTTTTATTTTTCTATGAATCTATGCAATTTTTTATACATTCCTATCATGATACGGTTTTCAGGTTCTCGTTTGTTACTCGATTAGCCAAAAAACTGTATAAAATCCTGTATGCTCTTAGCGTGTTTTTTTTCCAAAATGCTGGTGGTACCCCATTATCAAGAAGATAAATCACCATAAAACGCTTCGCAACAGATCATTGCATGCCTTTTTTATAACGCTACGATGCGTTTCTTACTATTTAACATTAGAATAATTAAAGTAATTAAAGGAGGTACATATATGGACATTGGAAAAAAAATAAAACATTTAAGATTAATAAATAACATGACACAAGAAGATGTAGCCAGCCAATTATTTATTTCAAGACAAGTTATATCTAAATGGGAACTAGGAAAAAGTCTTCCCGATCTAACCAATTTATTAGCCTTAAGCAATCTATTTAATGTTTCAATTGATTCTTTATTAAAGGAGGATTCAAATTTGCAAAATCAGATAATAAAACAAAGCAATTATAAAAGATATTTATTAATAACCTCTCTCTACATATATTCTTTAATTACTATTATTGTTATATTTTATTGTCTCATTGCCTTTTTACTTATACCAAAGGACATAAAAACAACAGATCTAAAGGTTATTAATTCCCACTTTTATCAAAAAAGCGATAAAAGAGAAATTCTATATATTTATAGTAAATTAACACCTTTCTTCTCCAATTATTCGGGAGATTATAGCATTGAAACAAAAGAGCATGAAATAAACATTCATGCTCATCGAAATTCAATTCCTTTTAGAAATAAAGACGTTTTATTTTCAATCGAAAAAGATATACCTCACGGGATAGATTGGCAAGAAAAAGATGTTTACATTGTAGACGAAAATAATAACAAAATACTTATATATAACCACAAAAATAAAAAACTATATTATCAAACAAAAAATTAAAGTAGGTGATCAAAATTAAAAACATCTATAAATATACTTTTATAATAACTACATTTATCCTTAACATAATCAGTACTCTACTTATTGCAAATACCGGATTTGCACCAAACGTTATAGTATTTTCTATTAGCTTTTTATTTTTCACCATTTTATTTCAATCAATCACAATTCTATTCATTATCTATATGATTAAAAATGATGCATCTAAAAAAATAAAAATAATTTTATACGTCTTTTTAACACTAGATATATTTATCTTTTTATCTTTACTATACATAGCCTATATCGTAATAACTCAAAATTTATAAGAATATAACATACTAATAGCAAGGGAATGCTTGTATCCTAATCTGTACTACATTCCCTTATTGTATGTATGCTAGATTACTATTCTTCTTTTTCCTACATTAGGCCTTACAAAGAATAGCAACCACATTTAATTTTTAAACAAACCGAAAAAACCTTTCCGTTTTTGTTTCTGATTTTGCTTCTGCATATCTCTAATGTTTTCAAGTAATAACTGATCCCGCTTCTCTAACTTCTTCTCTATAAAAACTTCTAATTCACTATTTTTACCCTCTACTTCAGTTAATTTTCTCTCAGTATTAGCCAAATGCTCTTTTGTAGTGACCAATTCATTCGTAATCTCTTGTAATTTTTGAACAAGTGCTTGATTGAACTGATTTTGTAATTGTTGATTTTCTAATACTTCATTCAATTTCTTTTCTAATTCCGATTTTTCTTCTTTTGAAACAAACGAATCAAGTTCTCCATTCTTCCATGCTCGAACTTGATCATAAGACCATTTTTGCACCTGTATTTTTTCTTTGATTGCTATTAATTCTTCTATATTTTCCTTCGAGTACCTACGATGCCCTCCCTGACTTCGCTCCGTTTGTATATTAAATTCGTTTGACCATGCTTTTAACAAGTCGGGGGTAATCCCTAAACGATCTGCAACAATTTTCGGTGTATACATTTCCGATTTTAATCCCAATTTTTATTCCTCCCTAAAAAACAAAATACGTTTTTTCACTCACAAATATTATTAAATCAACATTTCAATCAAAATCGGAATACACTTACAACTGATTTCACAACCGATTTTAAAAACGAAATAATTTCGAAATACATATCGATTTTAACACCGATATTCATTACTTCTCGATACCAATATCAAAATCTGTTTTATTTATACAAGATTTTATGCAAAAAAAATATAACGGGGATCCCTAGAATCCCCGTTATATCAACCATGTATAAATTTTTGTATATTCAGTTGACATAGAAAAGAGGAAAGAACCCCATAAAAACAAGGATTCTATCAAAATATTTACTACTAATAATGATGCGTTATGTTAACCGAGCTTGAATAGAGTATACAGTTTTAAATGATTCTTCATTTGTAATTTTTAATGGTTTAAAATGGAATTAACAAATGGAGAAATGAGGAAAAATTAATGTTTTTACAAAGATTGAAAGTCATTCTTTTATCAGGTCTATGTATGTCTTTTGTCAATATCATAGCTGAATCACCTGGACCATTATCAGAAGCTAATTTAGGTCTGTTACCTATTTATACTCTGGCTTACTCATTTACTTTTACTATTTTTGCTATTCCGGTTCAATTACTACTTACCAAGACCGTCTTTTCTAAACCTTTTAATATCCCAGCTTTATTTATTTACATAATCGGTGCTTGGATCGTGTACTTTACAATAACAGTTTCTGATTTTGAATTTAACAGTAAGTTTTTCGAACAAATTCTAATATATATTTATGTAATCTCAGCTGGATCTCTTTTCTGGTTTTGGGATTCATTACTGATCTTAAATAAACGATCAGTTAACTTCCGGTAACGAATTTTATGTCGACTGGGTTGCTTAGACAATCTAGTTTATTTACGTTCAGTGGTGATATTGAATAGATCATTGCTTATCTTTGTATGACTAAGAGCTTGTACTTGAATATGGTCATATAATTCCATCCCATCAATATTCCATTCTAAAGACCATCCATCTGTTGGATTTGTATCGTAGCCAATAAGTTTTCTTTCTTTCCAGGTAGCTATTCCTGTTGGTACAAGCCAAAACAATATAGTTTCTGCATTGTCGGCTTCAACATAAATTGTAATGGTTTTAGTACCTTTTGGAATGACTACCCAACTTTCTTTTTCAGGAATAGTCGTGTAGATTTTTTGGATTATAGGAGTTGGTTCTTCCGGTACTGATGTGACTCCTAAGTATGTAGAACTTATTATATTACTTGTCAGTAGCAAAGCACTAAATAACATATCTTTCACCTCATAATGTAGTATGCGTTAGATACATTAAAAATAAAATGGAGTCTCTTCCGAGAACAGAAATTATGTAAACACAAAAGTCCTCCAGTTAAACAATCCGGAGGACTCTTAATAGTTTTCTAATTTATCTTCCAAATACACTCAATCCTAAATAAATCAAACTATAACTAATTAAAGCACTTGCAAACATCAAACCCATTTTTAATAATTTATCTTTTATATTAGGCTTTACTTCACTTACAGGTTTTCCCTCTATAAAATCAACTATTTGACGATAAGTTTTTAAATTATGCTCTTTTTTTATGTTTTCAACTTGCTGTAATGAAAACATAAATAAAATCGTAAGTACCACAGGTATTATAAAACCATAATAACCAAAAAAGTAAAATACAGGTGCAATAGAAATAGGAAGTATAATCATTAATGCTAACATGATATAACTCCACTTAAAGAAAGCTGATTTTTGAAGTTCTTCTTTCATGATCTTTACATCTCCTTTAACTAAATCATCCAGGGAGACATTAAAGAGAATACTCATCATTAGTAAATTATGAATATCTGGATAGTTCCTTTCATTTTCCCAGTTAGAAATAGATTGTCTGGAAACATGAATTTTTTCTGCTAACTTCTCTTGGGACATATTATCCCGTTTACGAAAATATTGTATTTGTCTACCAATGTTCATCTATACATCTCCCTTAAGTTTGAGGTTAAGTTAAAGGCTAATTAAAAACTACCAAATTTCTTTATAATAACGTGATTCTAAGGTGTAAAAATGTTTTATCATGCTATTTCCCCCTTATTTTTCAGTATGAGTACTGGCGGTTCGTCGGGTACAATTACTGATCCAAGTCAAGCAACTGTTTAAGAAATAAACTTCTACTAGTACCTCTGCTAGGGTTAGTTTTTTTGTTTTAATCTTGTCTTTTTATATATTGCAAATCGAGCAAAGCAACAACCGTTTTCGGACAAACAAATGAAATTTCGAGAACGAAAGAATAGTAAAGGTTCTAGGAAACTTCCTAGCAAGTCAAAAACGATGTTTTTGGGGATTGTCATGGTAATCCCGTAGCTTGCCCACTCCCTTTGTTTGGATCTTACCCTTTGGTCTTCCATTGCTTTTTGTTTGGAGTGCTGGCTCGTCGTGTGGGGGCGAGACCCCACGGTTTGGAACGTAACGTCATAACGGATAAGAACGAATCCAGGACGAATGATCTTGGCGGTTCGGCTCGTATACTTGCTAGTCCAAGTCGAGAACCATTGCATTGCTTTTTGTCCTTCGGCTTGGCCAGAAAAGCAAACGAGCCGAAAAAAGTTTTGCCAGGATGGAGCAAAGCGAAAAGGGTGGAGATTTTTGAGTGGGTTTCTCAAAAATACGACCCGTTCCTTGCGGAACTTTTAGCCCTATATATAAGAGTGAGAAGAGCAAAGTGAAGAAAGTCAGTAATAACAAGGGTTTATACGATGTGGGGTGTGAATTTTTTTTCACACCTGTGTGAATTTTTTTTCACACCTATAAAATGGAAAATGATACAAAAAAGAAAGATGTCAATAGTAAAATTGACATCTAAAATAAATAAATTGGTAATTTGTGTTTTTTGGTATCGCCCTTAACCTTAAAATTTCTTAATGACTTTTTAAAAATATGTTGAGTTGCTCTATCAACACTATCCTTAGGAGAACAACACATAATATTAGGATTTACAAACCATGTACGACTTGTGCAAATTCTGCCATCATCAGTTGTCATTCCTGCTTCTGCAACCCCTAAAACACCTTTCTTTAGCAAAGAATTCATTGTTTTAGAAACACTCTCTCTTGTTTTACCAAGCTTTTCAGCTAAATAGCTAGGTGTTGCTGCATTAGCATCAATTTCATTATCATTACTGCTTTTTTCAATAATTACATTAGTTTTAAATTCTAAATAAGAAGAAATCTGCAATAAAAACGCTTGCTCTGCATTGGTGAAATATCCAATACCATTCAAATATTCCATATTATCCATAATAATCTGCACAAATCTCACCCGATCCGTTGGTTTTTTCTTTTTTGCAATGAAATATTCTTCTCCGCCAGTTGCCTTACTTAATAACTGTAAGAGCATTGCTTTCTCTTCTTCTGAGTAACCACCGGCTTGCAACTGATCATAAATACTATCAATCTTACTATCTCTTAACTTCGCTTTTTTTTCAGCTTGTCCAAAATCTACAACTTTTGTCATAAAATAATTCTCTCCCTTAGTGGAAGGAATCAACTTTTATATGTTAGAATGTATATAGAATATATATTGGTTGATTCCAACCTTATTATGAAAAACCGCCTGTCCGCCAAGACTTTGGGCGGTTTTTTCGTCTTTCTTTATAATAACATGAAATAAGTTACTAAAGGTTTCCATCTACTAAAAATCAATTCTCTTTTTCACCATTATCACGTCTATCTTTCCATATCAAACCCTCTCTGCTTATTCACTTCCCTCTTATGTTCCTGTTCAAAATGATTATTAACTCCCCTACCAACCAATTCATTTTCAACAAGCTCTCTAAGCGTCTGAAATTGCTCTTTTAGAGCTTTTTTCGTTTGTTGGTATAAAACCATTATATTTGTTTGTAAATCCTTCATATGAGCTTTTAAAGCTCCCATTTCCTTATGTAATACACTAACTTCTTTTTTTAACTCACCTTTTTCTTGTTTCAATATCCTATTCTCTTCCATCCACCCCTCTGCAGTCATTTTTAAACTTTGATACTCTTTCACAAAGTCTGTTTTTCTCAAACGCTCATAATCCTTTTTGATAGTAACCGCTGCATTCACTTGTTTTGTTAATTCTTGATATTGTTCTGGTGATAACACATAATTTCTTGTTTGTTTCTTCTTGATTTCAGCTTTTCCAAACACTTTATCATGTACTTCTGTTACTACTTCTTTACGCAAAAATGGAATTTTAATAGGTTCATTTGGTAATTGATCCGCAACACTATCTAATTCTTCTTGCTGTTGTTTTACTCTTTTTTCTAATTCTACATAACGCTGGCCAATCAACTGCAGTTTTTCACTTTCACTTTCCACTTGTTGTTTCACTGTTTCTAATTCTTTATACCGATCAACGACATCACTTTCCAAACTCTTTTTCGCTACTTGTAATTCATTTGTTTTTTCTTCAGCACTTTTTAAGTGATGGTCAATCGTTTCTAACTGCATTTCTTTTTCTTGTACTTGATTCTCAACAAGTGATTTTGTTTCTGCATATTCCTTGTATTGACGGACTTTCATATATTTATGTGAACCTACATTAGCACGTTCAAAATTCGGAATGTGTTCTTTCGCTAATTGCTCAATATAAGCCGTTTCCACTTCTCTCCAATGCGCAATTAACTTTATTCCCGTTCCTTCGACACCTTGTTGTTGCAAGGCTCTATCCATTCCGACACGCCTCGTTAATCCTCGACTACTTTCGAAATTTGGTACATAGTTAATATGTAAATGCGGATTTGCTTCATCATCATGTAAAACCATGTTATAAACTGCTAGATTTGGATTTCGCTCTTGAAACGCCTCAGCATACTGTTTTAACGCTTCCTTTTTGGCTTCCCTATACTTTGGGTCGTCTTTGCCTTCCCCAATCGCTACAACGAGTTCTCGTTGCTCATGTGTCTTTTCGTCTTTATGTATTTTGTCATAGTAATCCTTAATCTTACGGTCATTCCGTTTTTGTTTCTCGTTATACTTGTCTACCGCTTCTTGAAAAACATCCTTGTATACACTTCGGATATCTTTTTGAACAAAGTAAATATTCTCGTCTAACCTGGATAGATCGATGCCAGGATTCCCATAAATGTTTTCCCTGTTATTATGGCTTAATGAACTTTGGTGAGATTGATTAAATGAAATAGAGAACAACATAAAGTGCCACCACTTCCCCTAGATTAATTGATACCATAAGTCTAGCAAAGCGACGAAATGGAGTCAATTAACGTAACCCTATACGTATTTTGACGCTGACGCATCAAAATCGATAGGGGTCTGCGACGCTTGTCGGCTTTGCCGATCCATGCTTAGCATGGTAAAAACAAACCTTGGGCTTTGCCCAAACCCACTGGGGAACTCTTCCCCAGACCCCATCCATCGAACTCCCCAACCCCTCAATCCTTGAGGGGCTCCCTCGCCGGTTGGCAGGAACAAACAATGTTTGTTCACTACCAAGAGGGTTTGGGTATCGTGCAGTTGGTCAAGTCAAATACTCCCTCTGCTTCGCTAGGTCCGTTTTGATTGACCAACACCTTTTTTTCCTATAACAAGTTTCTTGCGAGTACACCAAGTACCCCCGTTACCAATGCGCTTACGATCAATCGTAAAATCCATGTAGTATTCGCACTGATTTTATCTAATTGTTTATTAATAGTTAAAACATCCCTTTCAGCTACTAGTATTCTTGCTTCTAAATTTTTCACATCATGTTGAATAGCTTTTAAATCTAGATTCATTTGATTAACATCTTTTTCTAGTTCCTCCAATTGTGTCATATAACATACTTCTCCTTTACAATTAATTCTTAATGCATTATATGTATATGAAAATAAAAGGTTATAATATAAAAAAGAGCAAGTTACACTTGCACATACAACATCTCCTAAAAAAATTAAATACTAATCAATATGATTTACCAAAAATAAACAAATCTTGATCAATTATTCTATAAAATCTTTTTCTCTCTATTTTTAAGTATGAGACAAAAAATTAGATAAAACAAAAAAGCCTTACCTCTGTAGGCAAGACTCCACTAGTGTAGTT
>NZ_FNQA01000043.1:0-8167 GCF_900107445.1 Bacillus sp. 166amftsu
CATCGCTATCAAGCTAACAAAACAAAATACCCCCTAAAATGAAAAAATACGCTATTCTTTCTATAGAATCATAGGAAAGGATGGAACTTTTGTATGTTTATTTCTATATCTAATAAATTACAACATGAATGAAAATAATGTAATTCCAGTATTTACAAATAAACTTCTCCTATTATAAAATTAGACTGAACAGTCGGTTTATAATTTGTTAGAGGAGTAGATAATATGAAAGATCACATCATAACTTTACAAGATGGGCGCAATTTAGCTTACATTGAATATGGTAAAACAAACGGATTACCAGTCATGTTATTCCACGGTACACCCGGTTCAAGAATTTGGTCATTAACAGATGATATGGTAGCAAAACGATTAGGGATACGACTTCTTTCAATAGATAGACCTGGCTACGGGCTCTCTGATTCAAAACGGAATCGAACAGTTCTGGATTGGGCAGAAGATGTAAATGAATTAGCAGATCAACTAAAGCTCCAAACTTTTTCTATTATAGGTGTTTCAGGAGGAGGCGCTTATGCAGCTGCTTGTGCTTACCAAATCCCTGAACGCTTACAATCCGTACAGATGGTTTCTAGTGCAACTCCGTTTGAAAATGAAAAGCCGCCAGCTAGTATGTGCCGTGAAAATCGGATTGCTTTCTTTATCTCCAAACGACTACCTTTGCTATTAAAATGGGCATATCGTACTCAAAAAAAGCAAATGGAAAAGAACCCTGAAAAATATATACAGGGGATGAAAAAGGGAAATGCACATTTATGCAAATGGGATCAACAATTTATTCAAACAGATGAAGATATTAAGTTATCTATGATCCATATGAAAGAAGCATTAAGAAATAGTGTAGATGAAGCAGTAGCAGAACCTGCTCTCTTAGCAAAATATTGGGGATTCAATTTTCAAGATATTTCCATTCCTATCCATATTTGGCACGGTACAGCCGACACTTTATCTTCAATAAAAGAAATAAAAAAAGTAGCCTCAGCTACCCCTCATGTAACAACCCATTATATGAAAGATGCAGGACATTTCTTACCCGACGATCCTAACATATGGGAATCTATTTTACAAACAATTATCCAAGATACAAATTAAACAGAAAATAACTTCAAAATCAACTTTTATTGTATATTTTGGAGTTACTTTACGTTTGCTTCTGTAGAATCATAGGAAAGGATGGCGTTTTTGTATGTCTATTTCTGTATCTGATGAATTACAACTATTTGCTCAAGAGATTCAACGTTTTTTATCTCCAAATATTTTACGAGACCTTGCTAGAGATGTTGGTTTCGTACAACGAACTAGTAAATACCAAGCAAAAGATTTAGTTGCTTTATGTATATGGATGAGTCAAAATATCGCTACAACCTCTTTAGCTCAGTTATCTAGCTGTCTAGAAGCATCCACAGAAGTACTCATCAGTCCGGAGGGACTGAATCAACGGTTTAATAAATCATCCGTTCAGTTTTTACAACATATATTGACTAACCTTCTAAATAAAAAATTAACTTCATCTATGCGAATTTCTTCTCCATACATTTCTGTTTTCAAGCGTATTCGTATTTTAGATTCAACCGCATTTCAGCTTCCAGATATATTTGCACCCATTTATCCTGGGGCGGGAGGATGTAGCCATACTGCTGGGATGAAAATTCAGCTTGAATATGACCTATTAAGCGGACAATTCCTACATATCCATACAGGTCCAGGTAAACAACATGATCGAACCTATGGTTCTCTGTGTGTCCCAACTGTGGCACCAAATGATTTATGTATCCGTGATTTAGGATATTTTCACTTAAAAGATTTTCAACATATACAAGATAAAAAGGCTTACTATATCTCTCGTATTAAATCCAATACACGTATTTATCAAAAAAATCTCACACCTGATTATTTTCAGGATGGAAGAATAAAGAAAGGTACAGAGTATATACAGATAGATATGGAGGCATTAATGAACTCTCTTCAACCAGGACAAACATATGAAATATCCGACGCTTATGTAGGAATGACAGATAAAGTACCAACTCGTGTGATTGTTCATCGGCTAACAAAAGAACAACAACAAAAACGATTGCAAGATCAAGCTGTAAGAGAGAAAAAGAAAGGAATGAAGTATTCCCCTCGTAGTAAACGTCTCAGTGGTATCAATGTATATATGACAAACACCTCTACAGATATTGTCCCGATGGGACAAGTACATGATTGGTACTCTTTACGTTGGCAAATCGAGATTTTATTTAAAACATGGAAATCATTCTTTCGTATTCACCATTGTAAAAAGATAAAACGAGAAAGATTAGAATGCCATTTGTATGGGCAACTGATCGCCATTCTACTCTGTTCTTCTACTATGTTTCAAATGCGTCAATTACTTCTTATGAAAAAGAAACGAGAACTAAGTGAATATAAGGCCATATATATGATTAAAGATCATTTTCCTCTTATTTATCAAGCCATACAGAAAGACACCCAAGAACTATCAAAGATTCTCATTCGTCTGTTCAACCTCCTACAGCAAAACGGGCGAAAATCTCATCGGTATGAGAAAAAAACAGTCTTTGATATATTAGGTGTCGTTTACAATTGTACCATGTCTGATGATCAAGTGGCCTAATTCAAAAAATGAAACCCGATAGGGTTTATTTCACATGCAAATCTTTAAATTCTGTACACGTAGCTTTTAGAAAAAAGAAACAACCTCTACACTATACTTGATGTTGTATGTGCTTAGCTTGATAGCAATGTGGCGGTACCCCATTATGGTTAATAATTTAACTGTATAGTTTATATATTAATTTTATATGCTGAAATCATAGATCATTTTCTTATTTTAGATTTTCTTGTTTTGGCACAATTTTAATAGACCTCTTACTAATCCGTATAAGCATGCCAAAAGAGAGAAAAATAAAAAATCCTCCAATTAGAGTAAATACAACTGTAGGCTTGAAATGTGCTAATAATAATCCCGAAACAATTGGTCCTACAGCCATTCCCATATATCTAATAAAGTTAAACATTCCCATTGCACTTCCTCTATTATGTTCAAATTCATTTGCAATCATAGTAGCAAATAAAGGAGTGAGGATACCAATTGATATTCCGTGGAGAGTTAAAGCAACTGTTACGCCAATTAAAGTATTCGAGTGTGTCACAGCAAATAATATAACGCTCAAAGCTAAGACTACATTTCCAGTTATAAAAAGCTTTTTTTGTGAAATTTTTGATTGAATTGTTTTAAAAATCATGCTACCAATTATTAAACTTATAGCCATTGGTAAGTAAAGTAAACCCACTACCTGTAAACATAATTGATAATGATCTGTTAATAAAATTGGTAAGTAAACAATGAAGGAGAAATAAAGAAAAAATGCAAAGAAACTTAATATTAATATGGAACTGCCCACTTTGCTTTTAAATATAGCAGCATAGTGAGATATAAGTGTTTTCCCACTCAATTCATTTTTACTTCCTATACGATCCTTAGGGAAATATATCCAATTAGTGATGAATAGAATTACAGATACTGCTACAAGTAGCCAGAAAACACCTGGGTAATTATATTTTTCTCCAATAAAACCTCCTAACACAGGTGCAACAGCAGGGGCAATGGATAACATGGTTTGATATGTACCCATTGCACTTCCTCGTTGTTCTCCTTGAAATATAGAACCAATTGTAGTTGCTGCAATAAGTGGTATTGCAGCTGTTCCTACAGCCTGTAAAATTCTACAAATTAAAAACACCGTAAAGTTACTTGTAATTGCACAACCAATACTCGCTATAATTGTTAAAATAATACTTGGAATAAGGATGGTCCTAGCTCCTTTAAAATCAATTATAGAACCAAAAACAATTTGCATAATTGCCGTAATAAAAATAAATATGGAAACTGAAAGGTTAACCATTGTTATAGACACTTGGAATGAATCCCGAATTATCGGGATTATAGGAGAATAAATATTTTGGTTTAAAGAAGCGAAAAAAGCACTAATACACAACAAATATAAAAGAAGCACTTGATTTAACACGGTTCATGCTATCCCTCCTAAAAGATTATTAATAATTAGCTAACTTATTTAAGTTAAAATAACTTTATTTTCCCAACATTTTATCGTTAATTTTTTGTAAAAACTTCAAAATTGCGTTTTGTTCAATTTCGGAAAATGAATCGACAAACTGATAAAATTCATTTTCTTTCTGATCATGAATTTTCTGATGTAATTCACAAAGTGATTGTCCTGCTGGAGTTAGTTGATAATATACTTCCTTTTTATTATCAATTGATTGAAAACGAGTGATTAAATTTTCTTTTATTAATTTGGTATTAATTTTTGTGATATTCGCCTTAGATAAATTCATTTTCCTTGCAATTGTAATATTATTTATTGGTTGATTCTCACCAATACAGGCAATTACGTGTATACTTGTCATATTTGTCGGTACATGTTCTATTTTTCCCATTTTTGCTTGCTTAAAAAAAGTCTCAATATCCTTATCTGCCTTTTGTTCATTGAGATGTAACAAATGTAAATAATTATCGTAGATTGTCTGCTTTATGTCCTTTTTCATTAAATGTTTCTACCTTTCTTTATCTTTTTTATCTAATTATTGTTTACCAGTAAACTATTTTGATTTTATATCTTCACCTAGCAATTGTCAATTGCTAAATTAGAATTTATCTAATTATATAAGCATCTTTTATTTATATATCTTTGATAATTAACCTTAATAAAGCCCTATTATATTAAAAAAATTAGTTTTAATGCATACAAGTCATTTTTTAAAATTGTTGACCTAATTTTACACAAGTACAGATGGTGTTAACTATCAAAAGGTAACTTCTGGAACATGGGAAAATAGCACGAAACAACAATTTGCAACATTTAAACCCGTATCTGCTAAATATGTGAAATTAGAGGTAGTAAACGGAATAAATGGATATGCCTCAGCCGCAGAAGTAGATATTTCAGGCTATTAATCTATCTATAAAATAAAAAAGACGTCATCCTTTCTAGTTAGCTTTTTAGAAAGAATAGCGTTTTTTTGCATTTGGGGGTAGTGAAGTTTCTTAAGTTGATGGGCATGGGGTACCGCCACATCGCTATCAAGCTAAGCTCATACAACGTCAATCATAGTAGGGGTTGCTTCTTTTTTCTAAAGACCACGTGTAGGGAATTTAAAGATTTGCATGCGAAATAAGCCCTAACGGGTTTCATTTTTTTGAATTAAGCCGCTTGATTATCAGACATGATACAATTGTAAACGACACCTAATATATCAAAGACTGTTTTCTTCTCATATCGATGAGATTTTCTCCCGTTTTGCTGTAGGAGGTTAAACAGGCGAATTAGAATCTTTGATAGCTCTTGGGTGTCTTTCTGTATAGCTTGGAAAAGAAGAAGAAAGTAATCTTTAATCATATATATGGCCTTATATTCACTCAGTTCTCGTTTCTTTTTCATAAGAAGTAATTGCCGCATTTGAAACATGGTAGAAGAACATAGTAGAATGGCAATCAATTGCCCATACAAATGGCATTCCAATCGTTCTCGTTTTATCTTTTTACAATGATGAATATGAAAGAATGATTTCCACGTTTTAAATAAAATCTCGATTTGCTAACGTAAAGAATACCAATCATGTACTTGTCCCATTGGAACAATATCTGTAGGAGTATTTGTCATATATACATTGATACCGCTAAGTCGTTTACTACGAGCGGAATACTTCATTCCTTTCTTTTTTTCTCTTACAGTTTGATCTTGTAATCGTTTTTTTTGTTGTTCTTTTGTTAGTCGATGAACAATCACACGAGTTGGGATTTTATCATTCATTCCTACATAAGCGTTGGATATTTCACATGTTTGTCCTGGTTGAAGAGAGTTCATTAAAACCTCCATATCTATCTGGATATACTCTGTACCTTTCTTGATTCTGCCATCTTGAAAATAATCAGGGTTAGGATTTTTTTGATAAATACGTGTATTCGATTTGATACGTGAGATATAGTAAGCCTTTTTATCTTGTATATGTTGAAGATCTTTTAAATGAAAATAGCCTAAATCTCGGATACATAAATCATTCGCTGTTATAGTTGGGACACACAGGGAACCGTAGGTTCGATCATGTTGTTTACCTGGACCTGTATGAATATGAAGGAATTGTCCACTTAATAAATCATACTCAAGCTGAATCTTCACTCCCGCTGTATGGCTACATCCTCCTGCACCCGGATAAACGAATGAAAAGGGATCTGGGATTTGAAATGCAGTTGAATCTAAAATACGGATACGCTTGAAAACAGAAGTATATGGAGAAGAAATGAGCATAGATGAGGCCAATTTTTGGTTTAGTAGTTCAGCTAGTATGTGTTGTAAGAATTGGACAGCCGCTTTATTAAATCGTTGATTCAGTCCCTCAGGACTGATGAGTACTTCTGTTGATACTTCTAAACAGCTAGATAACTGAGTTAAAGAAGTCGCAGCGACATTTTGACTCATCCATACACATAAAGCGACTAAATCCTTCGCTTGATACTTACTAGTTCGTTGTACAAAACCAACATCTCTAGCAAGATCTCGTAAGATATTTGGAGATAAACAGCTTTGAATCTCTTGAGCAAATAGTTGTAATTCATCGGATACAGAAATAGACATACAAAAACGCCATCCTTTCCTATGATTCTACAGAAAGAATAGCGTATTTTTTCATTTTAGGGGGGGATTTTGTTGTATTAGCTTAATAGCGATTTGGTGGTACCCCTTATAGGATAATAGAAGTTTGATTTCCAATTTTTTTACACTCTATTAACAAGGCAGTTATAGCATCCTGGTTTAGCGTTAAGAATGTGAATATATTCTACTTCTTTATTATCAAAAATTTCATCTATATTTTCTCTTAAATTTACACCTTCTGTAACCCTTGCTTCTACAATCATTGAGTCAGCATTGTAGCCGCGTACAGATAGATACCTATGATGTAACATATGCGGAATTTCATTTACATCTAGCTTAGCGGTAGTTGCTCCCTTTCGTATAAATATAGGACCACTTGCTTTATAAGGCGAATTAACACTATGATATTGGTAATTCAGTAAGATTACCTCTTCTCCTACCTCTGCATCCTTCAAACTTATCCTGCAAGGATATCCAGGATTTTTATTTGCTATTATTTTGACTGCCCCAATACTTTTTAATACTTCTTCATTCATTAGAAATAGGTTATTAAACTCCTTCTCTTGTAACGCAACGATTTGAAAGTTATTTCTCATATTCTATCCCTCCTTAATTAGTTGTTATAAAGCATTTCACTAATGATGCTACCACTAAAGTTCATAAAACTTGTTCAATAATCCTGCCCGTTTATTGAAGATTGAATTTTCATAATCCTTATATTAAGTTTAACATGAAATTCCACAGGAACCTCTAAAAAATCATCCTTTTTAAAATAGGATGATTGCCCAGTTTATTTAAAGTATAGAATATCGTTTAAAGTAAATTGTTTATCGGTTAAACCTAGTTTCTGAGCTGGCGTTGACCTTGTCTGTTTGGCTACTTTAGTAGCCAAACAGAAGTTGTAGTACGTTCTAAAAATATATATTTTTTGTTACAAGTTAGCACAAATTTTCGTTCTGGGGGGTACTATAAAATTTTAGCTTGATGGCGATGGGGTACCGCCACATACCCATCAACTTAAGAAAAGTAAACACTTAAAAACGAAAAAAGGAGCTGATTTCTCCAAATAACTAACTGTAGAGAAAGGAAATTTTCATTTTAGGGATACTTCAAAATATTAGCTTGATAGCAATGTGGCGAGACGGTTCTGTTGCAAAGTTTTCTACATGAAGCTACACTCTAGAAAACAGGATATAGGAGAATCAGACATGAGATATTTTAAAGGAAAACAATTCAAGAAAGAGATTATTTTAGTAGCTGTAGGCTACTATTGCCGTTTTTCTTTAAGTTATCGCGATGTATCTGAAATCCTGCAAGAACGTGGTATTTCTGTTCACCCAACAACCATCATGCGATGGGTTCATGAATATGGAAATCTCATCTATCAAATTTGGAAAGTGAAAAATAAATCCGCACGCTTATCTTGGCATTTGGATGAAACTTATATCAAAGTTAAGGGAGAATGGCGTTAT
>NZ_FNQA01000027.1:0-29725 GCF_900107445.1 Bacillus sp. 166amftsu
AATTATTTCATGAGATGGAATATTAAAAATTGCCGCCGTTTCTCTCATAGATGTCCCTTGTTTCTCCATATAATTAAGCACATCTAGTTTATACTGAAGCGAATAAGTTGTATAGCGCTTTTCAAAAGCTTTTTCCCCAAAGGCCTCATATTGTTTAATCCACTGATAAATTATACTAGAATGAATCCCTAGAGATTTAGCGATTCTTTTCCCGCCATCTACCCCATCAAAATATTGTTTTACTATTTGTAGTTTTTCTTTAGAAGAAAACTTACTCATAAAAAAGTGCACCTCCAATTGTTAAGTGTGTCTAACAATTGGGGTGCACATCATAATAAACCGTCTTTTTTTAAATCTCACAAGTTCTATCCCCTCTGGCAACTCACTTTCCGTTAAAACCCTAGTCCCTTCACGCGTTCCATTACATAAAATGAAAAAAGCGTGCCTTGTCAGCGCCGCTTTTTATTTCTCTACTTTTGTGAAGAACTGCGGAAGATAGTCTTTATGTGCTTCCAACATTTCATCTAAAATTTGTTTTGCTACTTTATCTGATGGTACAAGTGGATTAATTGTCATAGCTAGCAGCGCTTTATGATAATCCCCTGTAACAGCAGCTTCAATTGATGTGCGCTCAAATGATTTGATTTGCTGAACTAAACCGCAAACAGAAACCGGTAAGTCTCCTACCGCAATCGGCTTCGGACCATCTTTTGTAATGGTACAGTTCACTTCAACAACTGAATCATGTGGCAAGCTTGCAATTGTACCGTTATTTCTTGTATTAACAGGTTGAATATCACCTTTATTATTATAAATGGATGTAATTAAGCTACATGCTGCATCACTGTAATACGCCCCTCCGCGTTTTTCTAACTGCGGTGGCTTAATATCTAAATTCGGATCTTTATATAACTCGAATAAATCGTCTTCTAATTGTTTCACCACTTCTGCACGTGTTCCTTTTTTAATAGAAGCTTGTTTTTCTTCTTCTAGCATTTCACGTGTTTTATAATAGTAACGATGGTATGGACATGGAATTGCACGCAGAGCGCGGATGAACTCTGGCTCCCAATCTAGCGCAGCGATGTTTTCCATCGTAATTTGCTTTTCTGGGTCTGTTACAAGTTCTATTACTTGATCCATCACACTTACTCCATCTAAATACACATTTAATCCGTAGACCATATGATTTAAGCCGGCAAAGTCAACATGAACGCGGCTTGCATCTACTTCAAGCAACCTTGCAAGCCCCATACGAATACCAATTGGAACATTACATAATCCCACTACTTTTTGAATGCTTGTATAACGAAGTACAGCCTCTGTTACCATGCCAGCTGGATTTGTGAAATTAATGAGCCAAGCATCTGGACAAAGCTCTTCCATGTCTTTACAAATATCTAAAATAACCGGAATCGTTCTCAATGCTTTGAATAATCCACCTGGCCCATTCGTTTCTTGACCGATTACATCATATTTTAATGGAATCGCCTCATCTTTCGTACGTGCCTCTAATAAACCAACGCGAAGCTGTGTTGTTACAAAGTCAGCATCCTTAAGTGCAGCGCGGCGATCAAGTGTTAAGTGAATATCAATTGGTAGACCAGCTTTTTTCACCATACGTTTCGCTAAATTCCCAACGATCTCTAACTTTTCTTTTCCTTCTTCAATATCAACGAGCCAAATTTCGCGAACTGGAAGCTTATCATAGCGCTTAATAAATCCTTCAATTAACTCTGGTGTATAACTAGATCCACCGCCGATTGTAGCAATTTTAATTCCGCTCATATCTTATTCTCCTTTCGCATCAAGTTTTTTATAAAGGTCAATAAATTCTGCTGCTAATTCTTTTACAGTCATTGAATTCATTAAATGGTCTTGTGCATGAATTAAAAGAACACTAATTTCTGTTTTTTCTCCTCTTGCTTCTGATTGTATAAGCTCTGTTTGGAAATGATGTGCTTCATTAATGGCTTCTTTCGCTTTTGCCATCGCTTCATCCGCTTCTAATAATCTCCCCTGTTTCGCATATTGCAGTGCCTCCATCGCATAACTTCTTGCGTTACCGCTGTGTAAAATTAATTGGAATGGAATTTGTTCTGCTGTAGTCATCATAAATACCGCCCTCTCTATAAAGTGAAACTTTAATCAGCAGGGGCTTTTTCCCACTGATTATTAGCCCTCGCCAATCGGGCATTTACAGGTAGTTGTCTCCACCTAACTTCTTTGCTTTTACCGAATTTTCAGGTAGGAGGCTTACTCCCCTTTAATGCGGGGTAAAGTTCAACCGATTGAAATACCCCCTCAGTTTGAACGCGTCTATTAAACTATTATTTTAGTAGTATGTTTTTAGTGTTCTTCCAGATATGTGCCATCTTTCTGAACATGATATAAAGGTATTGTCCTCACGGTCTAGCACCGCCCGTGAGAACAATCATGTATTACATAGGTACAGATTGATCGTTTCCTTGTGCTGCAGCTTTTTCAGTTTTAACAATAGAACGGTCACATAATACAATGAATGGATAGTAAATTACCATTGCGATTACAAAGTTGAGTAACTGGAGAATTGCACCTGAAATATGTCCACCTGTTACAAGGTAACCACTAATAATTGGTGGTGTTGCCCACGGAATCATCGCAACTGTTTTGGGCACCATTCCTAAAGAAATCGCTGTATAAGAAGTAATTACTAATACAATTGGTGTCACAATAAATGGAATAAATAAAATTGGGTTTAAAATAATCGGTGTACCAAAGATTACTGGTTCATTAATGTTAAATGCACCTGGTCCAATTGATAATCGGGATACGCCACGCATTTGTGCGCTTTTCGCTACAATTAATACAACTACTAAGAATGCTAATGTTGCACCAGAACCACCAAGATATACGAATGTATCAAAGAATGGCTTTGTAATAATGTTTGGAACATCAAATGCAGACACACCATCTTGGAATAATTTTATATTTTTTTCTAACGCTGGTAAGTATAACGGCTCGATGATACCACCAACGATGTTTGGACCGTGTAAACCAAAGAACCAAAGAAGATGAACAAGAATTACAATAACAATTGCACTTGGTAATGTACCCGCTAAACCTTGTAATGGTAATTGAATTGTATTAAAGATAAATTCATGAACACTTGTACCTGCTAATTTCACAGCTAATTGAATACCTGCAACTACTGTCAAAATCACAAATGCTGGAACTAACGCTGCAAAAGAGCGAAGAACAGCTGGTGGTACTCCATCTGGCATTTTGAAAGTAATCTCTCTTTGTACAAAGAAACGGAATGCTTCCGTAACAAGAAGTGCTACAATGATTGCTACGAATAAACCTTGTGCTCCTGTCCAAACTAAATTTAATCCGCCCTCTTTTGGTGTTGTTGGTGTAAGAATAATTAACGCACCAAATGAAATAATACCTGCAGACAATCCATCAACACCGTAAGATTTTGCTAAGTTGTAACTTGTTGTAAATGCTATAATTAATGCTAAAATTGCGAAAGAACCAGTCCACATTCCTCCGCCTATCTGCTTCCACGTTTCACCAAACAAACCTTTCATGAAACTTTGAAAAGCTTCAGATGGAAAGCCATTAACAAGCGACGCTAGGGCACCAACTAAGATAAGCGGCATAACTGCAATAAATCCATCACGGATCGCAGCTAAATGACGTTGTGATCCGATTTTACCAGCGACTGGAACAATATACTTTTCCATAAATGCAATAAACTTTTGCATTCTTTCTTCCCCCCTAATTATTTTTTAAGTGTTAATGCGTGATCTAAAACTGCCTCTCCATTCATCATGCCGTAGTGCATTGGATTGATAACGTCGATACCAACATTCCTCTCATCAGCAAGCGCTTTCATTGAAGAGAGCATATAACGAACTTGTGGTCCTAGTAATAATACATCTGCTTCATCAATGTTGTTTTTTACTGCATCCCCAGATACAGCCCAGATCTTTCCTTCTAGGCCGCGAGCTTTTGCAGCCTCTTCCATTTTTGTAACTAGTAAGCTTGTAGACATTCCTGCTGAACAACAAAGTAAAATATTCATTAATAAGTCCCCCTATGCATGTAAACTATTTTTGTTATTTATTTTTCTTTACACCTTTTATTATTGCAATTGCCGTGCCAACTTTTCAAACTGCCTAAAATCAACATTCTCCTAAGTGTTTTTTATTGTGTGTTATCGCTTTCAAAAAGTGTGTTATTTAAAATATCGGTAGTGTGTTATAAAACAACACGCTTTTAACACATATCTGTATGAAAATAGATTAGTGTTTAGTTGTCTAGTCGTGTGGGAAACCAAAAAATAAAATATTTTTACAAATAAATTTTATATTGGCTTTTCACTTTGTAATAAACTAGTGTTTCATATTCCAAAAGAATAGATTATCCAATCTAATTCTATTTCTTTACATAAAATAAGATAAAACATTTTTTATACAAGAAGTATGGAACATGCCACATTCGGCAGACATATAATTGTAGATTTGTGGGAAATAGATTTTTTCTCTATTAAATGCTTGTGAATTTTTAGAACAACATTTAATAACTGCATCTGTTATATGTGGTGCTACTGTTCTATCTGTAAGCGAAAAAATATTTCATCCATATGGCGTTACTATATTAATTCTACTAGCAGAGAGCCACATCTCTATTCACACATATCCAGAAAAGGGCTTCGCAGCAATCGCCTATTATACATGTGGTACAGCAGTTGATCCACAAAAAGCGATTAACTATATATTAGACATTTTAAAACCGAAGCGATTTTATATAAAAAAATTGCTTCGAGGTATAGGAGAAATAACGAATATGAGCTAATTCTTATTTTTATTCTTCTACTAAAAGGCGGTTACGCTACAATAACAGGACCATCAGTGATAATCCACTGATGACCCACACCCATCTATCATTCAAATATTGGCGATTCGAAAACCTACAATAAAGAATTAACCTCCTGTAAACCTACTTCAATCCACTATTCAATCCCTCAATTTTTTTCTTCCAATACATTGTCATCGTAAACCAGATAATGAAGTAAATAACGATAAAGCTACCTATGCAAATCAGAATGGGAACAAGTTGACTTGGAACCCAACCAATCCAAATTGCAATCGGTAAGAATGTTCCTAGTAAAATGATAAAGTGAATCATCGTTTGCTTCAAAATGCTCCATTCTTCTCTCTCAAACACAAAGGAAGCAAACGAGAAGATCATCCCTACAATATTTGCTGTTACAAGGTGGGTAAGTAATGTCTTTGTCTCTAATACATCCATTCCATTTGCATAACCGATTCCTAAAAACAATAAGCTATACACCATCGCCATCGCCATTCCTGCAATCACTTTAGCGCCTATTCTATCAAACAATGTAATCATCATATATCTCTAACCTCCTCCTATATTCAATGCTTCTTTAATAAGCGGCACATATTTTCTTGAAACATACTCTTTCATTCCATTTGAAAAGTGTGCACACATACTGCCACTAAAAGACATTTCAAAACTTGTTACATACTGCAAGTTAGCTAATGTAGACTTTGAGAATCTCACAAAGCGATCACCCTGTAATTTTGTTTCTCACTCATACAAACGTGATTTCACTTCAAGACTTCCTTTCGTCGTTTGCGCCATTATCTTTCGACCCTCTGCATAAAACCAATAAATATCTTTCGGTTCTAACAAATAATATTGCTGTTCCGAAATTCCAACAATTTGCTTCACACCTCCACCTTCTATCCTTTTTAAAAGATGCTGAACTTCGTCTGTTACTTCTTTTGTCTTTACAATAATCTCTATTTCATCTTGTGATGGATCTAATTCAAGGTGAATCTTCACTACCTCCACCTCCCTTACACTTTTATTGTTACATATATTTGGAAAAAATAAATAGATTGCTACATAAGTGGTATCACCCTCGACATAACTGACACTTTTTCGTACATAAAAAAGACCTCGCATAAGCAAGGCCTCATTCTTTCGCTAACATTTTCTTATATAATCCTACAAATTCACTCGCTAATTCCTTCACCGTTATAGCATTCATTAAATGGTCTTGTGCATGAACCATGAGCAGGGTAATCTCCGTCTTTCCCCCCGCAGCTTCCCTCTGTATCAAATCTGTTTGCAAACGATGCGCTTCTTGTAATTCTTGAAGCGCATCCTGTAGTTTAGCGTCCGCCTCTTCAAACTTTCCTCGCTTTGCATAATCAATCGCTTCCATCGCACTGCTTCTCGCATTTCCTCCATGTAAAATTAAATGAAAAGCTTGTGTCTCTAATGTATCCATTTTATCTCTTTACTCCCCTTTTTCTTACGCTACTTTTTGCTTATCCTACACTCTCAAAAATGGTAAATAAAGAATACCATCGTAGCCCCAAAACTTTCTGCACAGATTCATAATTATCATATTTGTTATATCTTTCTTTGCTTGAAAAACGCTGCAGGTTTTAATCCATTCGTGATAATTAAATTGAACTCATGACACCGCCCACCATGGCTCGTCATGAATTCCACATGGACAATAATGAATACTACTAATACATCCACTTTATGTTGTTTCTCAAACCTGTAAGCGATTCCAATAAAACCTATTAAAGACATTATATTAAATGTTGCACTAACTGGATACCCGAACACTTCCTTACAATTACCTCCAAATAAAATAACACTTTATTTGCCACAAATTTGTTATAACTTTCACAAAGTTTCCACAGCGCTTTCTCTTCCTTCGTACTATAATCATGTATGGAAAAGGAGATGGAAACTATGACACAAAACGCCCCGGAATTTAAAGTTTTGCAAAGCATAGCATTTCTTGCTGTTGTTTTGCAAAGTTCCTTACTATATACAATGAATCAAGGACATATTCTACTAGAACAATCTCTTATTATGGGAATGCTATTTAATCTCGCAAAATTTTCAGCACCAGCATTCATCTTCATTGTTGGATTCCATTTAATTCGGCAATACACAAAACAAATGGTTTATACAGAATACCTCTATGAAAAAACAACATACTTACTTGCTCCTTATTTCTTCTGGTCCGTCGTATACCTATTTACAACAAATCAAGTCGTTACAGTGCAAAGCGGAATAAAAAGCCTATTTCTCGGAACAGCCGCACCCCATCTTTGGTACGTCATCATGATGTTCCAAATTCATTTGTTGTTCCCACTGCTATGCGGATTGTTCTATTGGTTTCAAAAGCGAACACACAATCAGCAAGATATATACCGGTACATGGCCGTTTTCGCTAGCATGTATTTTCTCTTAATGTGGTATTCTTCTCATTATATTTTTAACGGTGAAGTCTTAACTAGATCAACTGTTTTGCATTATACAGATCGATCCTTCTTCTTTTATTCATTTTACTTTGTCATGGGAGGAATCGCAGCTGTAGCACTTCAAGCTTGGCGTTTATTTGTAATGAAACATATACCGCTCATAACAATCTTATTTTTTATTCTATTCTTATTCATTAACTATGAACTATTTAGCTTTTATGGTGTAGATTCCATTCACCTTACTGTATCTACCTATTTAAAGCCATCCATGTTTCTGTACATTGTATGTGAAATTTTAATATTATACGTACTATCTATCATGATTGTACAGCGACGAGGTTTGTTATATAAAACATTACGTTTTATCGGAAACTACACGTACGGGGCCTATTTAGCGCACTTTTTCTTTTTACAGCTAATTACGAAATTACTATCTCTATTTACATTACAAGCAAATACAATTCTATACAGTCTATCACTATTTCTTTTGACGGTAACATTTTCTATCATCACAATGGTTATATGTAGCACGGTTCCATTCCATACATGGATTACAGGACCTTCTCCCACGCCTGTATTAAAATGGCCTACACTTATACCTTTACTATCGTTAGTAAGAAGTAAAAAATAAGAAGAAGCTGCCTCCGCAAAGAGGCAGCTTCTTCTTGTCCAGAAACCTGTTGATTTTTCTTTCTTCTAATATAACAAGGCCATCTACAATAACTGCAGGAGCCGCTATCATCCTTTTACTTCTTATCCATTTTCAATTCCGTCTCAGCTAATAGCGGCAACACGTTATCAAAAATATGCGTGTTGTCCTCTTTCCCAACTACATATCCACCATAAAACCTGCTAAATACGTTGTCATTCCGAAATTCACTCATCCGATTGTATAATTCCTTAGCAAACTTTATATCTCCCGTTTGCAACACATATAGAATGGTTAGCCCATATGCCGCTGGTGATTCAAAATCTACTACTGGTTTTCCTGTATCTAAATCATAACGACCGTATAGCTTTCCATCTTTATGGAATGCTTTTTTGATAAAATCTAAATAGGATTCGGAAGCAATGCCGCCTAAACTCCGATGATAAGCAACATACGATTGATCAATCAGATTCACCTGTTTTTCATATGTGAACGTGCCATCTGCTTTATATTCTTTCGGGAATGCCCAGCCGCGCCTCGGATAATCCGCTAAAAATTGAATAACTCCTTGATATTGCGTTTCTGAAATTTTTCCGTACTTTTTCATATAAGAGAATGCACTTGGATTTATGTAGGATGTCGTTAATATATTGTGTTGCATCTCCTTATCCGCATCATAATAATCAACATAGATGTTTCCTCTCTTATTATAACGAAGTACAGCATCACTCACTTGATCCGCAAGATGTTTATACCGCTCTTCTTTATACATTTCATAGGCACGATATAGCTGTTCGATAATGCGAAGATCATCAATGAGAGCGTTCGTAGCTGCTTGTCTTTCTCCTGTTTCAGAAATTTTCCATAAAACAATATGGACTGGATGTATAAAATAATTTTGGATAACCTTTACTTGTTCATCAAACAATGATTGATTGTCCATATCAAGTGTATATTGTAGCCATAGTCCTGCTGATTCTGATAATGCTTCACGACCGATTGCCTCGTCCGTTCCTTCCTCTGAATCAGCTATTCGATATGTTGCGAGCGTCCCATTCTCGTTTATCATATGTCTCAAAATAAAATATTCTGTTCGATTCCCTTGTAGTGCAGCCCAAAAAACAATCCCTCCTAAAACCATAAATAAAACTAACGCCACCCATATATACAAATGTTTCCGCACGTTTTCTCACCTCTATAATAAGGCTAACCGTAATCTTGGTAGAACATACGGAAACATTTAAAAGACAATCCTTTAGATTGCCCTTACTTTTTATTCTTTACATACGTTAGTTAGCCTCTTTCGCAGGACGATACAGTAATTGCACAAGGCGATCATATTCACGCCGTGTAATTTCTTTATTGTATAACTTTAATAATAAATCTTTATGCTCTTTCGAAAACGCCATTTTTCTAATGACTTCAGGATACATACAAGAATCCCCCTCCGTTTCACATGAACCTCTTCATTCTGTTGGTCTCAACCTCAGGAACAGAACTAACGTTCGTATAAGCATTATAAAAGATTTTGTTCTGAAATACAAATGCAATTACATTCCTTCCCTATTTTTTATCTTTTCTAAAGATTTCAAAATTATAATATCATACTCACTTTTTAAAATACATATATATTTTTGGCAGTTTTTTGAATAAATTTTCCAGTTCAATCAGAAAATAATGGCAAAAATGAAGAGGAGTAGAGTTATGGATACTGTTACATTGTCACGGGCTTTCTTTGGATCATCATTAGCATTCCACATTATTTTTGCAACTCTTGGAATCGGACTATCCTTAATGATTTTTATAAGCGAAATATTATATCACTGGAAGAGGGATTCAGATTATGCTGTTATGGCAAAAAGATGGACAAAAGCTTTTGCCATCCTTCTTGGTGTAGCAATTCCTACTGGAACAATTGTCGGTGTACAAATTTCACTTCTTTGGCCCGGTTTCGCCAAAATTGTCGGTCAAGTCATATCTGTTCCATTCCAGATTGAGATTTTCGCATTCTTCTTAGAAGCTTTATTTATGTCCATTTACGTATATGCAGCAGATAAATTACCACCATTCATGAGATTAATCTCACTCTTTTTTGTCATGCTTGGTGCCACGGCATCTGCCGTGTTAATTACTTCAGCAAACACATGGATGAATACACCGGCAGGCTTTTCTATGAACCCTGATGGCTCTGTCTTTAACGTTGATCCGTGGAAGGCATTCTTTAATCCAAGCTTTTTCACAAGCTCCCTTCACGTGGTCATTACGGCTTACGCAACAGGTGCAGCAGTCATTGCTTCTATCGCTGGATTTAAATTATTAAAACGAAATATAAGCCCACGGGAAATTGCTTATCATAAAAAAGGACTATTTTTAGGCCTCGTCGTCACGTTTATTACAGGTGCAACAATGTGGCTTTCTGGACATGAATCAGCAATTGCCCTGCATGAACATTCTCCGGAAAAATTAGCAGCGGCTGAAGCATTATTTCATACAACATCACATGCTCCTCTTGCAATTGGTGGGTTTGTTGATCCTGCAACACATGAGCTAAACTACGCCCTTGAAATCCCAAATATGCTAAGCATGTTAGTTGGATTTAATCCTAATACCGTTGTAAAGGGATTAAATGAATTTCCACAAGAAACGTGGCCACCATTTTATACGCATACGTTCTTTAATTTAATGGTCGGTACAGCTGCATTCACTTTTGCTGTAGCAGCAATCGCTCTTTTATATTGGTACTTTATCTATCGAAAAAAAGGGGCAGAATTACCAAAGTGGCTTCTGTGGGCTACTGCTGCATGCGGACCGATTATGATGCTTGGCATTGAATTTGGATGGGTTTTCAGTTGTAGCGGCCGTCAGCCTTGGACGATTTATGGGATGCAGCGCACAATGGATGCTGCTACGCGGGCTGATTTCGTCGGGCCCTTATTTATTTTATTCATCATCTTATATGTCGGTCTTGGCGCTTTAACGATTTTCGTACTACGAACGTTCTTTAGAAGACATCCATTAAAAAACGATCTAGGACAGCAAGGAGGAGATCCTCGTGCATGAGGAAAGTATTGCGATTATCATCTTATGGGCCATTATCTTCGTATACAGTATTTTAGGTTCCATTGATTTTGGGGCTGGATTTTGGGGCATGGTATACGCGAAGCACCCGACACTAGCCGGAAAGCTTGCCAATCGTTATCTATCACCAACATGGGAAGTCACGAATACATTTCTTGTCTTTGTCGTTGTCGCATTTCTTGGCTTCTTTCCGAAAGCAGCTTTTACACTCGCAACAGTCATGTTCGTTCCTGTAACATTAATTTTAGTTCTCGTTGCTATTCGTAGTACCTTTATGGTGTTTGCTTACTCTGTACCAAAATATGAACACGTCCTGCGCCTCATTTCTGGTATTACTGGGCTCTTAATTCCTGCCTTATTAATTACAGTTTTGCCAGTAACAGAAGGTGCCTATATTACAACCTCTGGTGGAAAAGAAGTTTTATTATATGGGAAACTTCTATCAAGCCCTGTAATCTATTGGTATATGTTGTTCGGATTAACTTCTGAGCTATTCTTATCCTCTCTGTTTCTAGCTGATTTTGCGAGAGAACAGCGCTCAGAAGATACATATCGAATTTACAGACGTAATGCCATCATACTCGGCCCAGCAACACTCGTTACTGCCATCATCGCCCTTGTTGTTATGGACCCAGAAACCCATTGGCTCATGCAAGGATTAATTAAACAGTTTCCGTGGTTCACAGTCTCCATTATTTTATTTGTAATCGGGTATTCTTCCCTTTGGTGGACAAACAAAAAACACGGTTCACTTGGCTGGCCTCGCATCGCTGTGTTAGCAGTTGTTGCACAATATGCATTTGCAAGCTACGCTTATGGCGTTGCACATTTACCGTATATTATCTATCCGGACGTTACCGTATTTACAAGCTTTACAACGAAAGAAACATTCTATGCGCTGCTCATCCTCTATGCAATTGGCATCGCGATCTTACTTCCGGGCTTTATTTTCTTCTGGAATTTATTCTTAAAAGATCGAACATTCCTCAAAGAAAAATAGCAATTAAAAAAGAAGCTACTCCAAACATTTACTGAAAATAGAGATGTTTGGAGACCAGCTTCTTTTTTTATGATCATAAAAAAGTGACCTACTCTTTGTTTTAAACTGGGCATGGGGCTAAAAAAGCTCTGACCGCTTCTATGCTTGGGTGGATGCTCTCTCCCACTTTAAAATGTTTCTATATTATTTGTTCATTTTTTATTTATATAGGCACTTCTCTCTATCAAAAAGCACTAGTTATCTCTCTCATATCTATATTTGCCTTTTAACATCAAATACACATATTCACTAGATTCAGATACATACCTAGTTCTTCTTGTCTTTCTTTGAATATACTACTGTATAAACTTGAGACAAGCTTACATCCATTTGTTCAAGTAAAAAGAAAGGTAGGTTAACAATGAGTACAGAAATATTGATTACTATCGTCGTCTTCTTCTTGACCATGATTATCATCTTTTGGCGACCACGTGGATTGAATGAAGCATGGCCCGCTGCAATTGGCGCCGGTATCATTCTCCTTACAGGGCTTGTATCAAAACCAGACGTCATGGATATTATTAGTAAAATAGGAGGCGCCTCCATAACGATCTTAGCAACCATTGTTATGGCGGTTATACTAGAAAGCTTCGGCTTTTTCCATTGGTCGGCTGCAAAACTGGCAAACTTAGCAAAAGGTTCCGGCCGCCGTTTATACTGGTACATTCAATTATTATGCTTCCTCATGACACTTCTATTTAACAATGATGGCAGTATCTTAATTACGACTCCAATTCTAATTTTACTTCTTAAAAACCTTCGATTAAAACCACATGAGCAAATCCCATATTTACTAAGCGGTGCTTTAATTGCTACTGCTTCAAGTGCACCAATTGGTGTAAGTAATATCGTAAACTTAATCGCATTAAATATCGTAAATATGACACTTTATATGCACACTGCAATGATGTTTGTTCCGGCAACGCTAGGATTACTATTTATGTCATGGCTCATGTACACTGTATTAAAGAAAAAATTACCAGAAAGATTACCTGTTTCCTCTTATGATATTGAAGAAATTTTCTTCACAAAAAACTTTCATCCTCTAAAAGGGAGAAATCCCGTAGATACAAAACAAAAACGGACAAAATTCATGTTAAAAGTATTACTTTTCGTATTCCTTATGCGCTGTCTTCTCTTCGTCGCTTCCTTCCTATCCATACCGATTGAAATTGTAGCTGTACTGGGTTCATTCATTCTTCTTGTGTGGAGATGGTACTATTTACGTACAAATCCTGTCGATATCTTAAAAAAGACACCTTGGCATATCCTAATCTTCGCTTTCTCTATGTATGTTATCATCTACGGCTTGCACAATGCAGGATTAACAGAGTTACTGGTAAAATGGTGCGAACCCATTGTAAACCAACATCTTCTTTATGCGAGCTTTACAATGGGCGGATTGGTTTCTATCCTCTCTAACATCTTTAACAATCACCCTGCTCTCATGATTGGTACCATTACATTAACTGAGATGGGACTTGATCCAGTCACTCTAAAAACAATCTATCTTGCAAACATTATTGGTAGTGACATGGGATCATTATTATTACCAATCGGTACACTTGCTTCCCTCATTTGGATGTACATCCTAAGACAAAATAAAATTAAAGTGAAATGGAAAGATTATTTAAGCGTATCACTTATTGTCATTCCGCTCTCAACAATCGTAACATTATTCCTCTTATTCTACTGGGTACAACTTTTCTTCTCCCTCTAAAAAATAACAGCCTCCTTTGCTACCGTCTTAGCAAAAGAGGCTTCTTCTATATTTAAATTAGGTACACGTGATCAATCAAGTAAAAAGGTGCTCGGAAATCATACATATCTCCCGCTATCCGCGGGCACTCTTAGCCTCATCTCAAATTCAATTATTGATATAAGTGACTACCCGCTTCTTTAAATTCTTCCGCTTTCTCTTTCATACCTTTTTCAATTGCTTCTGTTGTTTCTAAATCATTTTCTTTTGCATACTCACGAATGTCATGTGAAATTCTCATACTACAGAACTTCGGACCACACATCGAACAGAAATGAGCTGTTTTTGCCCCTTCTGCTGGTAATGTTTCATCGTGAAAATCCATTGCGCGTTCGGGATCTAAAGATAAGTTAAATTGATCGCGCCAGCGGAATTCAAAACGAGCTTTTGAAAGTGCATCATCACGCTGCTGCGCTGTTTTGTGTCCTTTCGCAAGGTCAGCCGCATGCGCCGCAATTTTATACGTAATAACCCCTTGACGAACATCATCTCTGTTCGGCAAACCTAAATGCTCTTTCGGTGTCACATAGCAAAGCATTGCTGTGCCAAACCAACCAATCATTGCTGCACCAATCGCAGATGTAATATGGTCATAACCAGGTGCAATATCCGTTGTTAAAGGTCCGAGTGTATAGAACGGTGCACCTTGGCAAATCTCAAGCTCTTTATCCATGTTTTCTTTAATTAAGTGCATGGGTACATGACCTGGCCCTTCAATCATAACTTGAACATCATGCTTCCAAGCAATTTTTGTTAACTCACCAAGCGTTTCAAGCTCAGAAAATTGCGCCTCATCATTTGCATCTGCAATCGAACCAGGACGTAATCCATCTCCTAAAGAGAAAGAAACATCATATTGTTTCATAATTTCACAAATCTCTTCAAAATGAGTGTATAAGAAGTTTTCTTTATGATGGAATAAACACCACTGCGCCATAATGGACCCACCGCGTGAAACAATTCCTGTCGTACGTTTTGCAGTGATTGGAATGTAACGAAGCAGTACACCTGCATGAATTGTAAAGTAATCCACACCTTGCTCCGCTTGTTCAATTAACGTATCACGATATACTTCCCACGTTAAATCTTCAGCAATTCCATTTACTTTTTCTAGCGCTTGATAAATTGGTACTGTCCCAACCGGTACAGGAGCGTTACGGATAATCCATTCACGAGTTGTATGAATGTTTTTCCCTGTTGATAAATCCATAATGGTATCTGCGCCCCAGCGAGTTGCCCATGTCATCTTCTCTACTTCTTCTGCAATGGAAGAAGAGACAGCAGAGTTTCCGATATTCGCATTTACCTTCACATGGAAATTGCGGCCAATAATCATCGGTTCTGCTTCTGGGTGGTTAATGTTTGCTGGTAAAATAGCGCGTCCTTCTGCAATCTCTTTACGTACAAATTCAGGCTCTACCCCTTCACGAATCGCAACATATTCCATCTCAGATGTGATGATCCCCTTACGAGCATAGTGCATTTGCGTTACATTTGCTCCTTTTTTTGCGCGAAGTGGTTTACGATCCATTTGCGGGAACACAGGTGTATGATTAGATGCAACTTTCACACCATCATCTTCAGGCTTAATTTCTCGTCCTTCATACTCTTCCACTTCTCCGCGCTCAACAATCCAGCGACGGCGAGGCGATGGAATTCCTTTCTCTAGCTCTACTTTGTACTTAGGGTCTGTGTACGGACCACTCGTATCATAAACACGAATTGGTGGATTTGGTACACCGTTTGTATCACTTTGTTCAATCTCACGCATTGGTACTTTCATACCTTCATGCGGCCCATCAACATAAACTTTCTTACTCCCTGGTAAACTCGACTTCAATTCAATTTGTTCAGCTGAAACAGATTGCTTCATAATTTGTGTTTCCTCCCCTTTATCATTTCAGGCAAATCTAACTTGCACCGAATCTTGAACCAATTTCTGTGCAACTCGATTCTCACTTCAGCGACGTTTCGCCGCTTTCGCTTTACTTAAGATCCAGCTTGAGTGGCTAGAATGATCGTTGGCTTCGTTTCTTCAACTGAGGTAAAACACACCTCTTCGGCTGAAGCTCCATCCCCCTCCCATTCTGAACGAGCCGCTTTCGCCTTACTTGTGACAAGGACAAGAACTAGTGGCCAGCGCATGCCAAAATAAAAAGAGCCAGGTCCATAGTAAAACAAGGACCTGGCTCATAAAGACATAGTTATGTAAAGCCGTTAACTTCCCTACGCTGGTACGAGCCAGATCAGGTCCAAAGGGTTAAGAAGTTATCGCGCTTCTCTCTCAGCCTAAGCATCACTTAGGCACCCCTAGTTTATCACTGATTTAATTTTCAATACTTTCCCATCATACACGATAATCAGAAAAATGCAAAGGCATGAGTTGCAATTTTTATCTATCGTTTTTTTGTCTGCTACTCGATATACCTGATAGAACCAATGATTATTAGCCCTCACCAATCGGGCTCTTATGGGCAGTTGATCTATCACCTAGCTTCTTTGTTTCCGCTAAATTTTGAGGTGGGAGCCAAAACTTATTCATGTTCAAATAAAATCATACCATCCGTCTACAATTAATAGAGATTTCTACTTATTACACGGATTATAATACGGTTTCGTGTTATAATTTTCTAAAAATTACTATTTTTATATATTTTATTTATAAGAACAATTCAGTTAAAGTCAAAACACATAAAAAATTAGTCATATTATTTATGCACATATATCAAGTATAGTTTAGATCAGGAGTGAAATTATAATGGGGTGCTTTGGGTCTATCTTCAGGTTTATATTTTGCGCAATATGTATTATTTTTGTCTTTTGGTTTGGAGGCACGTCAATTATGGCCTTTTTTTCTGCTCTGTTTGGGGGCAGTTGGATGCGCTTCTGGACATTATTTTCTATCTGGGTTGTTGCCAATTACGGAATCGGTTGGCTGTTTGAAGTTCACTGGAAAGATGAGGACGCGGGCGACGAATTCTTTTTAAATTTTATTCTCTTTATCAGCATACTTATTTATAGGGGAGTTAATAAACTTGGGAGAGTGTTTATCCGAGGATGAATAGTCTCTCAGCGTAACCATTTAGTTAAGATTATGAAACAAGCCAGGTGCTTTCAGCACCTGGCTTGTTTGTGTTAAGTTGACGGCTTATACCCACCTAAAAGCTTACGGTATCATCCATGTTAAATAGTAGGCTTGTACATATGTCATAATCCCAACAATCACTACAAAGAATAGACTATGTTTTACTGTAAAGCGGAATAAATCAGATTCTTTTCCAGCAAGTCCTACTGCTGCACACGCGATTGCAATCGATTGCGGAGAAATCATTTTACCCGTTACACCACCTGTTGTATTTGCCGCAACAAGCAGTACTTCTTTTACACCAACTTGCTGCGCTGTAATCGCTTGTAAGTTGGAGAATAGTGCATTTGCTGATGTATCTGATCCTGTTAAGAATACACCTAGCCAACCAAGGAATGGTGAGAAGAACGGGAATAATCCACCTGTTCCCGCTAACGCTAACGCAAGTGTTGACGATAAACCAGAATAGTTTGCGATGAATGCGAATCCTAATACTAAACCGATAGATAGAATCGGCATCTTTAATTCTTGTAATGTTTCTGCAAATGTTTCTACAGCCTGTTTTGCACTCATTTTTAGTACAAGGATAGAAATAATACATGCAATTAAAATCGCTGTTCCTGTTGCTGACAAGACATCAAGCTTTAATATCGCCTCATAGGGTGTTGGTTTATTTACAATTGGCTCTGCTTTCATTACTAAATTATGCAGACCTGGAATTTGGAACTTAAAGACAAGACTTTCTAATGCCCCACCTGGAGCAAATAATGCTTTGAAGAAACTTTGACTCCAAATAACTACCATCACTGTCAAAATAATAAATGGTGACCAAGCTTTTACAACTTTTCCTGCTGTTAATTTCGGCATAGATGCAACTGTCGTTGCTGCTGCCACTTCATTATTTTCTTGATTAGATTGATAGATTTCTTTCGGCTGCCATACTTTTAGGAATAACGATAAACATATTAAACTCACAAGCGCTGATGTAATATCCGGAAGTTCTGGCCCTAAAAACGTTGCTGTAATAAATTGTGTAATTGCAAATGAACTACCTGCTACAAATAACGCAGGCCATGTTTGTTTTATACCTTTGAAGCCATCCATTAAAAATACGATAAAGAATGGAACAAATAGTGATAAGAATGGTAATTGGTGCCCAGCCATTTGGCCGATTTTGTGAGGATCAATACCCGTTACTTGCCCCGCAACTGTAATCGGAATCCCCATTGCTCCAAACGCTACTGGTGCTGTATTGGCAATTAAGCAAAGTCCAGCTGCATATAGCGGATTTAAACCAAGACCAGCAAGAAGTGCTGCCGTAATTGCTACCGGTGCGCCAAATCCTGCTGCCCCTTCTAAAAATGCACCAAATGAAAAACCAATTAAAATAACAAGTAAACGATGATCATTTGTAATCGATAGTACGGATGCACGGATGATATCAAATTGTCCTGTTTTTACTGAAATTTTATATAAAAATACCGACATTACAATAATCCATGCAATTGGCCATAATCCATATAAAAATCCATATCCGGTTGCAGCCATCGCCATTGTAAACGGCATTTTATACGCAAATAGCGCAACTAGAATTGTCAATACAACCGTAATAAATCCTGCCACATAACCCTTCATACGAAAAACTGCTAAAGCCAAGAAAAAAAAGATAATTGGAATAAGTGCTACCGCTGCAGAAATCCAAATGTTACCGAACGGATCGTAAACTTGTGTCCATGTGCCCATTGTCCTCTCCCCTTCTGTAATCCCCTGTTTTAAAATTCTTATAGTCCTATCAATAGACTACCTGGTCATCATACCTTTAAGCCTAAAATAAAAAAACGTTTTCAGAAAACGTTTTCATTAACTATATTTATACTTTACCATATCATTTTCTTTTAAAAAAGATTTTTCTGATTATTTTTCGTTTCATTACACGTTTATAAATAGAAAAAAAAGGAAGTTTCATTCTTCCTTCATTTTTTAAACAAACGTTTGATTAATGAAAAAAAGAATATCATATCAATGCATTTCACTTTAAACAAACGTTTGATTAAAAGTCTTATATTCCGTTCTACATAATAAAAAAGAAAAAACACTCGCAATTTGCAAGTGCCTTACCTTCTTCGTTTTCTCTTCTTTCGCCCTATAAGCTTTTTCCGGCGCGTGTTCAATCGATCCGCTATAATATGAAGTGCACTCGCAGCAATGACTCCAATTACAAATGTTGTTAAAGCAACATCATATTCCTTTGCAATCTCGAGCAACCTTCCGTCTAATACCGTTTTATTTAATATGTATAGGAATGGAGAAAAGACGAGAAGCATATACAATATACGAATAAGATCCCCGATTACTAGCGTGTGCGTCAAAAAAGAACGATGTGGCATCACACATTGATACGGATACCAAAAAATACGAAGCAACCCCCATTTATTATAGGCGCTACTATGAATATCCAAATCTGGTGTTAAGAAAAACGTGCCAATTAAAAATCCTATGGCAAAAGTGAGTAAAAAATCAAAATTTGTTAGTCCATACGAAACAAGCATAAACAAAACGATCGGAAGAGAAAGTAAGTTTATTTTCGTATGTGTTTTTCCTGATGGCATAGTACACTTCCTCACTTACTGATCTAACTTTTGATCGATAAACGATGTGTCTATATTCGAACCAAACCAATCCACTAACTTTATCCGTGCTTTTTCTTTTACATCTTCATTTACATACATAGATGCTTGCAAAAGTGCAGCTATTAAGGCACCTAAATCATCCGTATAACCAATTCCAGCGAAAAAGTCCGGAATCGCATCAATCGGCGCAATAAAGTAAGCAAGTGCTCCAATAATAATTGCCTTTACTCGCTTCGGAACATCCGGTCTTTGCATAACGTAAAACAGCAATAAGCTCGCATAAATAACCGATTGTCCCGCTTGTTTCGCTACATGTTTCACTTTATTCCAAAACGCTTCAACTGAAAATTTCCGTTCCACATAAAGGCCCCCATGTTTTGTTTTTTTTATTATACGCAAAAAGTAAATACGCCTTCAAAAAGAAAAACAGCCTCATTAGTCAATAAAAAGTTCATCAAATATACACATAACCGATCCATGAAAACTTATTGTAACAGACAATAGCAAAAAGAACAAGTGTTCGTAACTATTTTCCTCTATTAATTCTAACTTTAGTAAGGTTTTTAACATATAAACCACAGCTATGAAAACAAAAGAAAACCTACTCTCTTTCCCTCACTTTGTTTTAAACTTGGCATCGGGCTGAACCGCTTCTATGCTCAGGCGGATGCTCTCTCCTCTCTAAAAAGAAAGTGGATTTCAATATTTCTCAATATATAATGTTCTATTTCTCTTACTATTCTTTATTATCTTTGTTATATTTTCTAGTTGACGAGCATATAAACCAATGTTAAAGTTTTCTCTGGCAGCAACAATAAAAAAATACAAAAAATGTAAAATGTTATAGTGTTTCTAAGAATTGAATTTTGTTGTATAATACAAAAATGACGTTATACTTATGTATCAACAAACAAAATGGCAGGAAACCAAAAGGGTATGCATAGTTAAAGTCGTATATGAGAGATATAGAAACCTCTACTCATGGCCAAGAAAACTATGTATTTTTTATTTTAGCACTTTTCGCTCAAAAATCGACCAAGCCTGATAGAGAAAGGGTGGAAATGGATGAAGGAATCTTTAAAGTCACAATTTCTTAATGTGCGCTTTACTTTGTTCGTTGCTTTGGCTGTATGGCTAAAAACTTACATCATAACGCGTACAAGTTTTGATTTGAAACTTGAATCTTTCATGCAAGAATTTATCTTATTCATTAGTCCATTAGCAGCATCATTACTGCTTGTGGGTCTTGCATTATTCGCAAAAGGAAAGAAACGTAATTATATAGCACTTGGAATTGATTTTATTTTAACAATCGTTCTTGTTGGTAACGTAATGTTCTACGGGTTCTACAATGACTTCGTTACTTTACCGGTACTTGGGCAAACATCCAACTTCGGACAGCTCGGTTCTAGTGTGAAAGAACTATTTAATTACAAAATCATCGTTGCATTTGCTGATATTATCATCTTCTCTGTTCTATTAAAGAAAAAGAAGAACTTTGCAAGAACTGAGCGCGTATCACGTCCAATGCGTTCTTTATACTTCGTATCAACGATCGCTGTTTTCTTTGCAAACTTAGGTCTTGCAGAAACTGAGCGTCCAGAACTATTAACACGTTCATTTGACCGCGTTATGCTTGTAAAAAACTTAGGTTTATATACTCACCAATTATACGATCTTGGCTTACAAGCAAAATCAAGTTCACAAAAGGCATTTGCTGATGGTAGCAAATTACAAGAAGCAGAAAACTATGTGAAAACAAACAAAACGAAACCGGATCCAAATATGTTTGGTGCTGCGAAAGGGAAAAACGTAATCGTCGTTTCTCTTGAATCCTTGCAAACATTCTTAATTGGTGCACAAGTAAATGGTCAAGAAGTTACACCATTCTTAAACCAATTTGCAAAGGAAAGTTATTACTTCGATAACTTCTTCCATCAAACTGGACAAGGGAAAACATCGGATGCTGAATTCTTAGTAGATACATCTCTATATCCGTTAGACCGCGGTGCTGTATTCTTTACACATGGTAATAACGAATATACTGCAACACCAGAAATTCTGCGTCAGCAAGGGTATTACACAGCTGTATTCCACGCAAACAACGCAACATTCTGGAACCGTAACATCATGTATCCTGCACTTGGTTACGATCGTTACTATAATGAGCTTGACTACAAAATCACACCAGAAACAAAGTTAAACTGGGGATTAAAAGATATCGAGTATTTTGATCAATCAGTGGATATGTTAAAACAAGTGAAGAAGCCATTCTATACTCGCTTCCTTAGTTTAACCAACCACTATCCATTTACGTATGACGATAGCACAAAATTAATCGAACCTTACAACTCTGGTGACGGAGTGTTTGACCGTTACATGGTAACAGCTCGTTACTTGGATGAAGCACTGAAAAACTTTATTGAACGCCTAAAAGCAGAAGGGCTATATGATAACTCTGTTATCGTCTTCTACGGTGACCATTACGGTATTTCTGAAAACCATAACCGCGCAATGGCACAATTCTTAGGCAAAGAAGAAATTACAACATTTGATCATATGAACTTACAACGTACACCGATGTACATTCATGTTCCAGGTCAAAAAGAAGGTAAAACAATTTCAAAACCAACAGGTGAAATTGATATTAAACCAACAATTCTAAACTTACTTGGTGTTGATTCAAGCAATGACATTAGCTTTGGTCATGATGTATTCTCACCAGATTATAAATCATTCGTTGTTCTTCGCGATGGAAGCTTTATAACAGAAAAATATATGTACACAAACAATACATTCTATGATCGCATGACAGGCGAAGTTGTAGAAGTACCAAAAGAAGAAGCTCAAGCAATGATTGATCGTGCACAAAATGAACTGCGCATGTCTGATAAACTCATTGAGGGCGACCTACTCCGCTTCTCTGAAAGTAACAAAATTAAAACAGGCGAAGTAAAAACGGCTATTAAAGAAGACAAAAAAGACGCTGAGTAATCTCAGCGTCTTTTTTCTACATTTGTATGATAAAATTACACAATCTTCACCAAATATTTACATAAAATTCATAATACATCTCTATAATAAAACTTGTAAACAATGTTCTGCCTATCCCCCGCCTATCATTTCACAGCTTTGTGAAAAGTCCCCTTGGGGGAGTAACAGAATCATTTGTGTAACAATGCCTTTGGTGTTACTTTGAAGTAACACTCATTGTCTTAGTAAAGCCGATCGATCGGTTTACTATTTACCTTTCTAGGCTATGCCAAGACAATATCCCTATGAAATGAGCTACCCTCCTTATGCGACATTCTATATGAATGTCGCTTTTTTTATTTCTAAAAAGCAGGATTCTTATTTCTCATTTACGAATTGATATATGCGAAATGCATTAAGGTGGAAATTCTATCATTTTTTCATCTTCCGCTAATGGAATATCCTCACCAATCGTTTTATTACAACTATCACCTACAAACGATTCACCACTCATCATTCAAACAATTAAGAAAGGATGGGAAGTAAAATGGCGTACGAAAGATTTGTATTATGGAATGATCAAATTATTGATACAAATAAAACAGAGCCGTACATACAATTAGAAGAACGCGGCTTACAATTTGGAGATGGGGTCTATGAAGTAATTCGTATTTACAAAGGAAACATTCATTTATTAGACCCACATTTAACAAGATTATACCGTTCAATGGATGAAATAGAATTAACATTACCTTTCTCTAAAGCAGAACTTATTACCTTGCTTTACAAATTACTTGAAAATAATACATTCCAAGAAGATGGTACGATCTACTTACAAGTTTCTCGAGGAGTACAACATCGTGTACACACATTTTCTTTTGATGTAACCCCAACAATCTATGCTTATATCTCCAAAAAAGAACGACCCGCTTTATGGATTGAATATGGAGTACGTGCTATCTCAGAACCTGATACACGTTGGCTCCGCTGTGACATTAAATCCTTAAATTTATTGCCAAATATACTGGCTGCCACAAAAGCAGAACGTAAAGGGTGTAAAGAAGCCCTTCTCGTGCGTAATGGAATTGTTACAGAGGGTAGTTGCTCGAATTTTTTCCTAGTAAAAAAAGGGATTCTTTATACACACCCTGCCAACCATTTAATCTTAAACGGGATTGTCCGCCAATACATTCTCTCTTTAGCAAACAAACTACAACTTCCTGTACAAGAAGGACTATTCAGCATTCGTGATGTCTATAATGCTGACGAATGCTTCTTCACAGGAACAACTGTAGAAGTTTTGCCTATGACGCATCTTGATGGAACTGCTATCCAAGATGGCCAAGTTGGACGAATTACCAAATTACTACAAAAAACATTTATGCAGAGCTTTTCAACTTCTAACATCTCATTACCTTAAACACGGACGATGTCATATTAACTATACATTAATATATGTGTTTTCATTTAAAATCAAGGTGAAGAATACACCTTGATTTTTTTTGTAATACTTTTGACATATTCAGATTCCCGCATAAACCTTGACAGTAATCGACATGCCTTTTAGAATTTTTAACAGTTGGTAAATATTTCATCACTATATCACAGACAGAAAGGAATCGACAAAACATGAAAAAATATCTTGCCGGTCTTGCGGCAGTGTCTGTAGCGGGAGGCGCAGCCCCGACATTAGATAGCGTTCAAGCTGCCCCTGAAAACACTCAGAAACCTGCTGCACAAGCTGTTCAAGCTGCACCACAAAACAATTCAAACTACACAGTAACTGCTGACGTACTACACGTGCGCTCAGGGTCCAGTACTTCTCACGACATCATCTCTCGCGTATACGAGGGACAAACATTAAACGTAATCGGTGAAGAAAACGGTTGGGTTAAAATTAATCATAATGGTAAAACAGGTTATGTAAGCGGAGAATTTGTATCCAAAAATGGTGCAAAACCAAACGTAAGCACAGGTGGTAAAAACAAAGTTACTGCTGACGTATTACGTGTTCGCACAAGCCCAGATCCTTCTAGTTCTATTATGGGACGTGTATACGAGGGACAAACATTAAACGTAATCGGTGAAGAAAATGGTTGGGTTAAAATTAGCCATAATGGTAAAACAGGTTATGTAAGCGGAGAATTTGTATCTGGCGCTTCTTCAAATAATGGAACAGCGGTTAAACCTACAAACGGAAATTATACTGTGAGCGTATCTTCCCTTCGTGTTCGTACAGGCCCTAGTATTTCTCATACAGTTTTAGGATCTGTTCATAAAGGACAAGTTGTACAAGTTGTTGGCGAAGTTCAAGATTGGCTCAAAATTAACTACGCAGGACAAACAGCATATATTAGCAAAAACTACGTAACAAAAGGCGGTTCTAGTAACAATACTAACCAAGGTAACAATGAGCAAGAAAATAACAATACAACTGTTCGAACTGATGGTACTTACGTTGTTAACGCAACATCTTTACGTGTTCGTACAGGTCCAGCTGAATACCATGGTGTGCTTGGTGGCGTATTAAATGGGCAAACATTAAACGTAATTGGCGCAGAGAATGGCTGGTTCAAAATCAATCATCACGGTAAAACGGGTTATGTGAGCAGCAAGTATGTGACATTCGTTAAAGGCGGCACAACTACACCCGAAAAACCACAGCAACCACAAACAACTGTTGGCGAATACTACATTAACGTAGCCGCATTAAATGTACGTAGCGGCGAAGGTACAAATTACAGCGTAATTGGTGCTCTTCCACAAGGCCAAAAAGTACAAGTTATTTCTGAACATTACGGCTGGAGCAAAATTAACTACAACGGTCGCACTGGCTATGTAGGAACTCGCTACCTATCTAAAACACCAGTTAGTGGCGCTGTAAACAATAAGCCTAACAACAATAACAACCAAAATAACAATAATAATAACAATACAGGTAACACAAGTGGCGATATGTCTTCTATCCTTGCATATGCAAAATCAATGCAAGGTGTACCATATGTATGGGGCGGTACTTCTGCTAATGGCGTTGACTGTAGTGGTTACATTTTCCACGTATATAACAAATTCGGTCATAACATTAGCCGTCAAAGCGTTGCAGGATATTGGAGTAGCTTACCAAAGACTTCAAATCCACAACCAGGTGACTTAATTTATTTCCAAAACACTTATAAGCCGGGTCCTTCGCATATGGGTATTTACCTTGGTGGTGGATCATTCATTCAAGCTGGCGACAACGGCGTAAAAATTGTTTCAGTAAATAATTCTTATTGGAGCAGCCACCTCTTAGGATATACAAAAGCACCTTAAGTCATAGTTTCAGAGCCTTCTAGAATACTAGAAGGCTCTTTTTTAGTTTTATAGATTTTAAATGTGCAGCCTTCTTCTCATTTCATACACTACATTCTACGAAAACATTCTAAAACGTCACAATAATGATGCATTTTTTTTAACATAACCAAATTCTTTATTTTAGGATAGATATGTGTTTTTTTAACAAAATCTTCTTTCTATTTAAACTTTTCGGTAGACGTTTGACCTCTGATGTCCTGTGTGATAAGTTACTTAAGATGCTATTTTCGTATAAGTATATCTGTTAATTATACTTTTTTACTATGAGAGAGGAGACTACACTGCATGAATGTTTTATGGGGAATTGGCGGTGTGATTGGAATTTTAGCAGTTGCTTTTTTACTATCTTCCAACCGCAAAGCTATAAATTGGCGCACAATTTTAATCGCGCTAGCATTACAAATTACGTTTTCTTTCATCGTGTTACGATGGGATGCTGGAAAAGCAGGTTTAAAAATTGCTTCTGACGGTGTTCAAGGTTTAATCAATTTTTCTTATGAGGGAATTAAATTCGTCTCTGGTAACTTATTAGATAAAGATGGCCCTTGGGGATTCGTCTTCGTAATTCAAGCACTACTTCCAATTGTATTTATTAGTTCTTTAGTAGCAATATTATATTATTTAGGTATTATGCAATGGTTCGTTAGTATTATTGGTGGGGCATTAAGTAAACTTCTTGGAACTTCTAAGGCAGAAAGTTTAAATGCAGTAACGACTGTTTTCTTAGGACAAACAGAAGCACCAATTTTAATTAAACCGTACTTAGCACGTTTAACAAACAGTGAATTCTTTGCCATTATGGTAAGCGGTATGACAGCGGTTGCTGGCTCTGTTCTTGTTGGTTATGCAGCGATGGGAATTCCGTTAGAGCATTTATTAGCAGCTGCAATCATGGCAGCACCATCAAGCTTATTAATTGCAAAATTAATTATGCCAGAAACAGAAACACCAGATAACAATGTTCAACTTTCTACAGAACGTGAAGATGCTAACGTTATCGATGCAGCTGCACGCGGAGCTTCGGAAGGAATGCAGCTTGTTATTAACGTGGCAGCAATGTTAATGGCATTCATCGCGTTAATCGCTGTATTAAACGGCCTACTAGGATGGATTGGATCTTGGTTCGATATTAAACTTAGCCTTGATTTAATCTTGGGATATCTTCTATCTCCATTTGCTGTTCTAATCGGTGTTTCACCAAACGAAGCTATACAAGCAGCTGGCTTTATCGGACAAAAACTTGCAATCAACGAATTCGTTGCTTATGCAAACTTAGGTCCACACATGGCAGAGCTGTCTGATAAAACAAATATGATCTTGACATTTGCAATCTGTGGCTTTGCAAACTTCTCTTCTATCGCAATCCAATTAGGTGTAACAGGGACACTTGCTCCTTCTCGCCGTAAGCAAATTGCACAGTTAGGGATTAAAGCAGTAATCGCTGGTACTCTAGCGAACTTCTTAAATGCAGCAGTTGCAGGTATGATGTTCCTTTAAATAATACAAGAGCTGATCCGAACTTCGGGTCAGCTTTTTTTATGAATGCATCCTCCCCCTTCTAGCACATATTACATATAACAACCTATTTGTTAGGAGGTACATTAATGAAGAAAACTCCCAATCAAATCATACTGTTATGGATGGCTCAAATTTTATTCTATTTCACCACAATCCATATAAACTCCTATCCTTATGCTTTTTTCTTCACAATTATTTATGTACTCATCAACTTACTATTTCTATTCATTTCAAATAAATTCGCTTTTATTTTATTTATTGCCGGCACTCTCCTCTCCGTCTTCTATTTATTTTATGAAGCATGGTTATATTTATGGAGTACTTCCACACAATTTTCCTATATCATTGCTCATTTCCTAACAACCGTAAATTTCTTTCTTATTTATATATCGACCTATATGCTAAAAAAACTCCTGAATGAAAATAAACGCCTGCGAAAGCAAGTTCAAAAGCTCGAACAATACATTGGAGAGACAAAGCTATTAACAAGACAAGAATTTGAAAAACGTGGTTTATTACTCGAAACCGCTATGAAAAGACGTAGTGAAACGGGAATGCTCATCTACTTTTCGTTTTCCTCTTTTAGTAGCTATACGCGACAAAGCGTCATGGATCACGTTGCCTCCCTCCTACTCGATACAGTGCTAAGTGATTTTGATTTAGTTGGAAAATATGATGATAATACATTGGTCATTTTACTTCAAAATATAAATGAAGTTGGTGTAAATATCGTCCTGAAGCGTCTTGAACATAAATGGGAAGAATGGTTCACAGAAGAGGCTATTTCAAAAATCAAAATAAAACAAGAACAGCTTGGAGGGAAGGGATTAACAATATGATGACCCTTATTCTTCTTCTGTTATTTCTTCTATTTTGTCTGCTTGTTTTTTGGATTAGTACTATTTTTTCTATTAAATATGTACTTATTTTTACAGCCTTCTTATTTTCAGGCTTACTCGTCTACTATTCCTTACTAACAATCGCTGGCCTTATTCATCGACAGCGTAAATTAAAGGATCGTACATTAGAACATTATCCAAGCGTAGATATTCTGATTCCTGCTCATAATGAAGGCGTTGTTATTATGGATACGTTAGCCGCGATGGCAAATATCGAATATCCTGGAAAACTTACGATTTATTTATTAAATGATAATTCCAAAGATGAAACCGGAGAAATTAGCGATGAATACGATAAGGTATATGCTCATATAAGACATATTCGTGTACCACCTGGGGAACCGAAAGGAAAATCACGCGTATTAAACCATGGACTTAGCATATCAAATGGAAAATACTTTTGTGTATACGATGCCGATAATCAACCAGAACCTCATGCTCTTCGCATGCTTGTTGAATACGCAGAAACAACAAAGGATGCTGTCGGTGCTGTCGGCCATGTGCGTACTGTTAATGAAAAACGAAATTGGCTTACAAGAATGATTTCTCTTGAGTTTCAAATCTTCCAGCTACTCATGCAATCTGGTCGTTGGCTCCTATTCCAAACCGGCTCATTAACAGGAACAAACATGCTCCTTCGCCGCTCTGCACTTGAAGAACTTGGCGGCTATGACCCTTATGCCATTGCGGAGGATGCAGAACTCACATTACGAATTACACAAAAAGGCTATCTATTACCAATCGTGCCTGAATCCATTACATGGGAACAAGAACCTGAACATTTAAACATCCTAATTAAACAACGAACGCGCTGGCTCCAAGGCAACTTATACATTTTAGAAAAAATGTTTTCCTCCTTCAGCTTCTTTAAAGGAAAACTACTCGTTCATTCACTGCAGCAAGTATTAGTATACATTGTCTTTTGGCTATTCTTAATCATTTCAAATGTATGGTTGATCATCGGTCTACTAGGCCTGTTTCAAATCAACTATGCAATCCCGCTGCTATTTACGTGGTACGTCGCCTACATTACGTACACCTCGCAGCTCTTTAGTGCACAAAGTGTCGAAAACACATTCACACCGCTAAACATTTTTATCAGCATCATCATGTATTTCACATACGCCCAGCTCTTTACGTACTTATTTATCAGAAGCCTCATCCTATACTTGCGCGCTAAAGGTAAAAAACAAATTATCGGATGGGACAAAACAGTACGGTTTAAAAAATAAAAGCGGAAGCGGCTCGTTCAGAACAGGAGGGCGTTGGAACTCCTGAATCAGAGGCGCTCTTTGCCTCAGGTGAAGGAGTGAAACGACCGACTGTTCTAGCCGCTGGAGCTGGATATCAATAAAAGTAGAAGCGGCTCGTTCAGAATGGAAGGGGGATGGAGCTTCTGACGTAGAGGCGCTCTTTGCCTCGTAGGAAGATGCG
>NZ_FNQA01000045.1:0-7716 GCF_900107445.1 Bacillus sp. 166amftsu
TCACCAACTAGCTAATGCGACGCGGGTCCATCCATAAGTGACAGCCGAAGCCGCCTTTCAATTTCGCGCCATGCAGCGCAAAATGTTATCCGGTATTAGCCCCGGTTTCCCGGAGTTATCCCAGTCTTATGGGCAGGTTACCCACGTGTTACTCACCCGTCCGCCGCTAACTTCATAAGAGCAAGCTCTTAATCCATTCGCTCGACTTGCATGTATTAGGCACGCCGCCAGCGTTCATCCTGAGCCAGGATCAAACTCTCCAATAAAGTTAGTTTGTCTAGCATCTAAAATAAAAATTGACGTTTCACGTTGTTTGTTTCGTTTAGTTTTCAAAGTTCAATATCGCGTTTCAGCGACTTTCATAATATAACATTTCTTAATTAATTCGTCAACTTCTTTTTTCTTTCGTTGTTGACGACGCTTATTAATTTACCATATTAACAATTAATAAGTCAACACCCTTTTTCATTTTTTTTAAAAATAAATGCCAAAATGCTTCTCATCCTGGCATTATATATAATTTAATGATAACTAAAGCACAAATACCCGGTATTCCCAAAACGCTAGAAACAGAAGCTGTACCTATATTAATTGGAATATGAAAACCAAAGTATGTTCCAATCACATTAACGGCAAACAACAACACTACACCTATCATTACTTTAACAAACATCTTTCCTATGACTTGTAATGGTCTCATCGAAGCGCCAAAAATCAGCAAAACAAATATCAAAGTTAGGATTCCACCAATAACGAATGTAGAGTTCATTTTCTCCCTCCTTATATAACTTATACATTCTATATGTATGGGACAAGGAAACAAAAAATGCCGTTCAATTATATAAAAAGACCCTGGTTACAAAACCAGGATCTTTACCATCGCTCCATTTTCACCGGACGCCTCTTTGCTTCTTTTAGCAAGAAAAAGTATTTCGCTTCTGCTAATTTCAAAGAACACAGCACATCTTGGGATGGTTCAACACTTTGTTCTACCATCCTTTTTTGACGTAGCCACTCATTCTTCACTTTTTCTAATGAGGCTATTAACTTATCATCATATTCTTTTCGCAACTTTCCCTTTTTTTGAAAAAACATTTTGATTTCTCCTCTTATACTTCTCTACGACCTTCTAAAGCCTTCGATAACGTTACTTCATCCGCATATTCTAAATCTCCACCAACGGGAAGACCATGCGCAATACGAGTCACTTTAATACCTGTCGGTTTTAAGAGGCGGGAAATATACATCGCTGTAGCTTCCCCTTCAATATTTGGGTTTGTTGCTAAAATAACTTCTTGTACAGTTTCATCCTGTAATCTTTTTAACAATTGCGGAATATTAATATCCTCTGGACCAATTCCCTCCATTGGCGAAATTGCACCACGAAGCACATGATAGACACCTTGATATTCTTTCATTTTTTCCATTGCGATTACATCTTTTGCTTCTTGCACAACACAAACAACTGATTGGTCACGATGTGAATCATCGCAAATATAACAAGGGTCACGATCTGTAATATGTCCACAAACTGAACAATATGTTAAATTTCGCTTTGCATTTACGAGTGATTTAGCAAAGTCTAGTACGTCATCTTCTTTCATATCTAGTACAAAGAATGCCAATCGAACAGCCGTTTTCGGGCCAATTCCCGGCAACTTCATAAAGCTATCTATGAGCTTTGAAATCGGTTCTGGATAATGCATGATTCAATATCCTCCTACTAGAACATTCCACCTGGTAAGTTTAAGCCTTTTGTGAATTGCCCCATTGTAGAGTTTGAAAGTTCCTCAGCTTGCTTAATTGCATCATTTGTTGCAGCTAATACAAGATCTTGTAACATTTCAATATCTTCTGGATCTACAACTTCTTCTTTAATTTTCACATCAAGAATTTGCTTGTGACCATTTGCAATAACCGTAACCATTCCGCCACCTGCTGTACCCTCAACTGTTTTTTCACCAAGTTCCTCTTGTGCTTTCGCCATTTGCTTTTGCATCTTTTGCATTTGCTTCATCATGTTATTCATATTTCCCATTCCGCCACGCATCATAATAAATTCCTCCTAGTTATTGTTATTCTTTTATTTCAATAAGTTGTTGCCCTACTAATTTTACCGCCTCATCTACGAGGGGATCTACTTTTTGTTCTGCAGCTTCTTCTGAATTTCCACCTTCACGCTGTAAAAATTCCTCTCGTATTTTCCCCCACTCACTCTTTGGAATTGCAATCATGTTTAACCTTTTACTAAGCAATTCAAAGAGAGTCTGCTCTACAGTATCCATCGCATCACGATTTTCACTTGCCATTTTGCAATGTATCTCATATTGGAAAGCTAAAACATAAGAATCCTCAGAAGCTGCTACTGGTTCACTATTTTCTAATAATACAGCAAAAGCCACTTTGTTATAGGATTTAAGTCTTCCTAACAACTCACCCCATACACCTTTTAGCTGTTCTAAATTTTGGCGTTTTGCCTGCTTTAACACCTCATGTACACGACCAACAGGAATTTTCATATTCCCTGTCCGCACAGGTTTCGGTGCTGCACGTGTCTCTCTTACTTCCTGTCCTACACCAGCTGGTACTCCATTTTTCTTCACATGTTCCAATTCTTTTTCTAATTGTTGCATTCTGTTCATAATTGCTTGCAAACGATCCGCACCATTTGCTTGTACCATAAACTGCTGGCAAAGTTGTACCATAACAACCTCTAGGAAAATTCGCGGATGATTTGTCCACTTCATCTCCTGTTGCCCCTTACTAAGTGTATGAATAATTTCATAAATGATCTCAGGTTGCATCGCTTCACTTAGCATACGGAACTGTTCATCTACAATTACTCGTTCTAACATATGTTCTAATTGTGGTGAAGTTTGATATAAAAGCATATCACGATAATAGTAAATGAAGTCTTCCATAAAACGAACTGGGTCTTTTCCTTTACTCATCATATCATCAATAATACGCAACGCTCTTGATACATCATTCTCTCTTATACATTCTACAAGATTACCTAAATATTGTTGAGAAACAGAACCTGTTACCGCTAAGACGTCCTCAGTCGTAACAATCTCATCGCTATAAGAAATAGCCTGATCAATCAGACTAAGCGCATCACGCATGCCACCTTCAGCAGCACGTGCAACAATTTGCAACGCCTCATCTTCTACCTTTGTACCTTCATTTGTAACAACTGTCGCTAGTCTCTCTACAATGTCATGTACTGATATCTTTCGAAATTCGAAGCGTTGACAGCGTGAAATGATTGTAGGTGGAATTTTATGAGGCTCTGTTGTCGCCAAAATAAAGATAACATGTGATGGCGGCTCTTCTAATGTCTTTAACAGCGCATTAAAAGCCCCCATAGAAAGCATGTGAACCTCATCGATAATGTATACTTTATATCTCACTGCACTTGGGGCATACTTTACTTTATCTCTTATATCTCGAATTTCATCTACACCGTTATTTGAAGCCGCATCAATTTCTAATACATCCGAAATAGACCCTTTTGTAATGCCTAAACACGCAGGACATTCATTACAAGGTTCAGCTACTGGAGCATGCTCACAGTTAATTGCCTTTGCAAATACTTTTGCAATTGTCGTTTTACCTGTTCCTCTCGGGCCAGAAAACAAATAAGCATGCGAAGCTTTCTCCTGAAGAAGGGCATTCTGCAACGTTTTTGTTACGTGCTTTTGACCAACTACATCTTCAAACTTTTGCGGCCTCCATGTTCGGTATAACGCTTGGTATGACACGAAAATACGGCCTCCCTCAAAGGTTATTATCTTGTATATTATAACCCATTCTGTTTATAGATTCCAAAAGTTATTTTCTATGCAAAAAACCCACCTCTTTGTATGAGGTGGGTTTTGTATACATATATAACTGCCGTGCACCTTCTGTCGATTACGTACCATAAGCGTTACTTAAGCAGTTAGCTCGGTTCAGGCACTCCTGCGGCACACGAGAAGACCCGCTTATTGCTGCTTCCTTCCGGACCTGACAAGGTTCACGGGGTCCCGTTGCGCAGGACCCAAACGTCAACACCACTTACTTAAGGCAGGCCTTACAGCAACATAACCTCGAGAAGGGATTCGGCCTCGCTAGAGCGGATTGCGAGTACAGGGCACCGCTACCTCCCCGCTTAGCACGGCAAAGTTAAAACCAATATTCGGTTGCCTTATTGAAGGCATTATCAGTATAACTTGTTTCTTCATAAATTGCAAACCTGTTAACGAGCAATATTTTCATCCAATTTTTTCTTTTGCTCTTTTCTCTTTTTTCGCAGCCCCTTAAAAAAGTTTGTTAACAACGCTCCACACTCTTCTTCCATCACACCAGATACTACTTCACATTGATGATTAAAACGCTCATCGGTTAAAAGGTTCATTAACGTACCTGCACATCCGCCTTTTGGATCACTTGCACCATATACCACACGTTTTACACGCGATAAAACAAGTCCGCCTGCGCACATTGGGCATGGCTCTAATGTAACATATAGCGTAGCGTTTTCTAGGCGCCACGTACCTAACTTTTTGCAAGCTTCATCTATAGCTAATAACTCTGCATGAGCGATTGATCGTTGCTCTGTCTCCCTTAAATTATGAGCAACGCTGATTACTTCCCCATCTAGTACAATAACAGCTCCAATTGGAACTTCTTGAATTCCTTCAGCTTTCTTTGCTTCTTCAATTGCAAGCTGCATAAAATAAATGTCTTGTTCCATAATACAGTCCTCTCATTACGAATAAAGTATTATAACCCTTTACTCCTATATCAACCCATTTTGATTTTTGAGCATATAATCCCCTGCTAAGCAGAATAAAAATTGATCTCCACTCATTTTTTCCTTTCAGTTTCAACTGGCATGGGGCAGGAAAAGGATTTGATCACTTCTATGCAGGATCGCAACCTCTCTCCCGCTCTAAAAGAATGAGTCCATGCTTTTTTTCATTTATATTCATATACGTACTATTCAATTATCCTTCTCCTTACAGATGCAGGATAACTTTCACACATTCAATCCAACCTAAAGAAAAGAAAGGGTGACTACATATGAAAAATACTGCACTGCTCATTATTGACATGATTAATGACTTTCAATTCTCACACGGGCCAACCCTTGCAAAAAAATGTCAAATAATCACAGAGCCCATCTTACAATTAAAACGAACAATGAAAATGAATGGTTATCCTGTTATTTATATTAACGATCATTACCAACTATGGAGAGCTGATATCGACCAACTTATTACTCATTGCACAAATAATTATAGCAAAAACATTATACAAGCAATTGCCCCCAGCACAGATGACTATGTTTTTATTAAACCACATTATTCGGCATTTTATGAAACTCCCTTAAATTCTTTATTAGGACATTTAAAGGTTGAAAAACTTATCATAACAGGGATTGCGGGAAACATATGCATCCTTTTTACAGCGAATGATGCTCATATGAGAAACTACACATTATATGTACCTCAAGATTGTACTGCTTCTAATTCTGATCAAGATAATAAACACGCTTTAAAAATAATGGAAACGACATTAAAGGCAAATATCATGCCCTCTCCTCAATTAAAATTTGAATAGCGTGCGTCGATTTTCTAACTTTTTATGACAAATTAGTCCGCTTGCTTCCCTCTTATGCTACAATAATTCTGTTTTGTGCTTTTTATTTACAGGAAATTATGAATTGAAAGGAGGAAACAGCGTGACCGGAGTACCATTTATTACGGTTGAAGGACCAATCGGTGTTGGAAAGACTTCACTTGCGAAGGAAATTTCAACTCACATGCAACTCCATTTATTAAAAGAAATTGTTGATGAAAATCCTTTCTTAGGAAAGTTTTATGAAAACATTGAAGAATGGAGTTTTCAAACAGAAATGTTCTTTCTTTGCAATCGTTATAAACAATTGGAAGACATTAATATAAAATACTTGAATCAGCGTAAGCCAGTAGTAGCAGATTATCATATATTTAAAAATTTAATTTTTGCATCTCGCACATTAAAAGACGCTCAATATGACAAGTACATGCAAATTTATCGTATTCTTACGCAAGATATGCCCGTACCAAATGTCATTGTATATTTAACAGCAAGCCTAGAAACATTACAAAAACGGATCGCGATGCGTGGACGTGAATTTGAGAAAAACATGGATCCAAATTACTTACTACAACTTACCAAAGATTACGAAACGGCAATGGATGCCTTAAAAAAAGACCATCCTGATATTCCAGTGTTAAAATTCAATGGAGATAACATGGATTTCGTTAAAAATAGTGAAGACTTGAATGTAATTTTATCCACTCTCCAAAATACACTCTCAAAGGGGACGAAATAGCAATGAATTTAAGGCAAAAGTATGATATACCAAATGATGCAGTAATTACAATTGCTGGTACAGTCGGAGTTGGTAAATCAACTATGACAACTGCACTGGCTAACTCTTTAGGTTACCGTACATCATTTGAAAAAGTAGATTCGAATCCATATTTAGATAAGTTCTATGGTGATTTCACACGCTGGAGCTTCCACTTACAAGTTTATTTTTTGGCAGAAAGATTTAAAGAACAAAAAAGAATCTTCGAATACGGCGGTGGCTTTGTACAAGATCGCTCTATCTATGAAGATACTGGTATTTTTGCAAAAATGCATCACGAAAAAGGAACAATGACGGAAACGGACTATGAAACATACAAAGGGTTGTTCGATGCAATGGTTATGACACCTTACTTCCCTCATCCAGACTTATTAATCTATTTAGAAGGTTCTTTTGATGATATTGTCAGTCGTATTCAAGAACGTGGTCGCCCAATGGAACAACAAACACCAATTGAGTATTGGCAAGAAATGCACGGGCGTTATGAAAATTGGATTAATAACTTTAACTCATGTCCAATCCTGCGTCTAAATATTAATGAATATGATATCTTAAAAGATGAAAGCTCGATTGAACCAATCATTAAGAAAATTGGACATTTTTTAAACCAAACACGTAAGCTTGTGAAATAAAAAACCCGTGCATCTGCACGGGTTTTTCCATTAACTTACTTCTTCTTTTTCGTTGGAGCAATAATTTCGCTCTCAGGTTTCCCAGCATTAATACGCTGACGAACGGTGCTTGTACTAATATCATATGCTTCAGCAATTTCTTTAACAGTCATTTCTTTTCCATTAATAATTGCTGTTAATACTTTACCAGTACGTTTTGGAGCTGCATCTTTTTCAGCAGTTTTTTTCGGTGCCTCTACTTTTTTCGCTTCTTTCTTCACATTACAAGTACAACCGCAAAGTTTACGGAATGTATCATCACTTATAATACGAGATACGTTTGCACCACTATTTAAAATTCTATTGTTCTTACAGACTGGGCATTGTACATAATATAAAGTTTTTCCATCTAGAGGAAATGTTTGTATAATAAGATCCATGTTGACTCCTTTCATATCTATGAAGATAATCATCGGAATATGAGTGTTTCATAAGGCCAAACTTCACCTTACATCATACTTTCTGATTGGCTTTAAAATAAAAACTCGTTACGTGTTGGTAACGAGTTCTCCAATCTCCACTTATATGCGCTGTTGTCAATTATATCTGGAGGAGGTAGAGGGATTCGAACCCCCGCGCGACTCTCGCCGCCTGTCGGTTTTCAAGACCGATCCCTTCAGCCAGACTTGGGTATACCTCCAT
>NZ_FNQA01000004.1:0-312776 GCF_900107445.1 Bacillus sp. 166amftsu
TCTTTTCTTTTGCAGTAAACTTAGTCTCAGCTGTTACTTCTTTCCCCTCAATTATTAATGGTTTTTTAGTAGCTTTGCTCATTAGTTTAGCTTTTAAAGTGTACTCTTTACCAACAACTAAGTTAGTATATTCTATCTTGTCTTGGATAGTGATATCCACTTTTGAATGAATCTCTTTTCCACCATCAGCTTTGTTAGTAGCAGTTGTTTTTATTGATGGAATCTTTTCGTTTTCCATAACCTCTGCGTTAGCCTTCGATAACATTAAGTTAAAGAAAAGAGCTACTACCGAGAGTAAAGCTAGAATCCTAATTACATATTTTCCCCCCATATTTCCAACCTCCTGCTTGATTTAGATTACAAATATTTTAATATCTAAAATATTTGTAATGAACTGCAGTTCCATTATAAACCAAAAAATATATACTTTAACATTTTATTTAGTTTTTTTGAAATTTAAATTATAGGGATTTATCAATGACCTGTTGTGACATGAAGCATATCAAATATTTGATGGTTGTTGGTTTGGAATAAAGTTTAATCCAATTTAGTAATTTAGGAGGGTTCATGTGGTAGATAGGAAGGAATGACAAGGAGGCTAATTTATAGTTACTCATTTTTATTGTGTTGTGTAACTCAAAAAGGAAAGTATTATGAAGCTATGAATATTGAGGATTCTAGCGTTTGGGTTAGTTACACAAAATATAAGATATGGGTAATTAAATTTGATTAATGATGACTAGTAAACTATTATGTTATAAACCATTGGTTATATATGGTAATTTAATAGGGGTAACAAAATAGAAAAAGAGCAAGGGGTATAGAAATGAAGTTTGAAATTTCTGAATCGAGATTTGAAGGTGTTTTTAAAACAGATTACAAAACAGCACATAACGCAACTATAAGATCAGGTCACCCTTGGAAAGTACTCAATATAGATGAAGAATTGAAATGGAGGAGATAAATTATGGCAATTCATATTACAATGAATAAAGAATTTGAAGACGAGGAAATAGTTGTATATCAATTTTATCCCTCAGAATATCCAGATAAAGTTGGAAAAATGTATTTTCATAAAAAAGATCAAATGTTTCATGAAATAGATCCAGTTCCGGTAAAATCAGCTGCAACAAGTGAACATTACTTTCATTGTGCATGTAGCAGAATAATGAAATGTATCAAGAGTGGTGGAGAATTCTTGGAAGAGATGACGTACGGAGTATAGTCAAACAAACGAACATATTAAAAAGCCAGCTCAAATAAAGAGCCGGTTTCTTTTCATTATGTTATTGAGTTGACATCACTTACCATAATACCGTACATATTCCCTTTCAAATTTAATCTTTAAATTTCATTTCCCTAGATAATTATCAGCCAAATTAAGTACGTATATTCGTGGCAATGTAAATACACAGAAGAGAATTATAACGTAAGAAACACAACGAATACACTGGCGATTTCTGAAAACCTCCCCCTCGATAGATTCACTTTTGTGTATAACGAATCAGACCTGTATCTTAAACAAGAAAATCCAATTAGAATACCTTCTAGGTCACTAAAAGGGATGGGGCAAGCAATCTCTGAATCTTTACATACGGATTGACTCAATTAGCATTGGGTGTCCTGGGCGATAAAGGAGTAAGTAAAGTTGTTAAGGTAGCAAAAGGAGTAAAAATGTCACAAGGAATGACGGAACTTCCACAGTTATTTAACAAAGGAGACAACTTTACTATTGCTGGTGGAGGTGGTTTGAAGAGTGATACAAAAATAACTATAGGTGAAGAGACCAAAGTTAAAAAATTTATTGATTCAATCGACGACCTCAAAGATACAGGTGATTTTAGGGGTGATAGAGCCGTAAAACATGTTTTTGAAGGAGAAATTAATGCAAGAGGTCAAGCAGTAGGATACCATTCAGAAGTTATGCCAAATTCGCCAGGTAGACCAATATCTGGAACAGAATCGTCTCCAAACCAATACGGTGTATATAGAGCAGAAATTGAGGTTAATGGTGTTCCTAAAACATCAAATGGAGGAATATCAACGTTCTTTCCCGAAGACTGGGATACACAAGAAATTGTTAATGCAATTAATGAAGCCTATAGAAATAAACAATTTGTTCCAGGGACTCGTAATACTTATGTTAGAGATCTACCAAATGGCATGGAAATTCAAATGTATATTAATGGGGACGGAAAGATAATTTCTGCATACCCTTTATATTAAATATCAAAAAGGAGAACACAACAATGATTTCATATCAATTTGATACAATACAATTTAAGAGTGGCAATAAATCATTAATAATTAAAATGGGGGAGGAAAAAAATATTTAATAGCAACTTTTTTGATGTCTGATATTCAAGGTGCCTCTCCATCTTACGCAATAAATGCGATAGATGCTGTATTAAATGAAGAAATCGAATATACAGAATTAAGTGGTAATGTGTGTGGTCTTGAGATTCGAAAAGAAGAAACGAGTATTTATGACAATCTTGCCGATGATGGTATGGGTGATTGGTGTAAAATAGATACAAAAGAATTAAGGAAATTAATTCTTATTTGGACAGATGCAGTTAAAAAATTTAGAGAAGAAAATCCGAAATAAATATAAACTTAGAGGACAAGGTTTATATTTCCCTTCAAATTATCTAAGTCAACTCACATAATTTTCGCTAGCCGTAATGTAGTACGTATACCCTTTCAAATTATGCACCTTATACTGCGGATATCAACCGACATTTACTTTCATATAGAAGTTTAAGCTGTTTACTTTGGGAAGGGCTAACGTCCATTTTAACGCTATTTTCCTAGAGAATTATCAGCGGAATTGAGTACGTATAATCGAATCAGAACTATATAGTAACCAATGTAGTGATAGCTCTATGTTGTGTAAATCTGAGATAGCCAGTTCTGTAGTATACTCCAAGATTACATAAAACGATAAATAAGTGTAATCATTTAACTAGGGAGTTAAACCTTATTGTTAAGCCTTTTGTTTGTTACATAAAGTTATTGCAAAAAAGATTACATAAAACCTTTAATGAACTCTCGTATTACATTAAAGGTGCAATAAATGTAATGGGGGAGCCTGATGAGAATCGCTTATGCTAGGGTTTCAACTGATGAGCAGTTACTGGATAGACAGCTAGAAGCACTCAATAAGTATGGCTATGATAGATTAATCCAAGAGAAATATACAGGAACTAAAAAAGATCGAGCAGGACTAACCCAACTCATGGGTACAGTACGAGAAGGCGATACCGTTATTGTAGAAGCCATTAGCAGACTAGGGAGAAACACTCTTGATATCCTTACAACTGTTGAGGGGTTAAATAATATGGGTGTTACTTTCGTATCACTAAAGGAAAATATGGATACTTCAACACCAACTGGAAAAGCTATGTTCTCTATGATGGCAGTCATTAGCCAGCTCGAAAGGGACTTAATCGCAGAACGAACAAAAGAAGGACTGGCAAGCGCAAAGAAACGAGGAGTTAAACTAGGTAGGCCTCAACTCGATAACGACAAAATAAGGGTAGCTTTAAAGATGTACGACTCTGGAGAATATTCCATCAAGGACATTGTTAGTCAAGTGGGGATATCTCAAGGTAAGCTATATAAAGAGATTAATAAGAGAAAATTACAAGAAGGAACACGAGATAGGAAACAGTTAAGTTACTGCCCTGTTGTTTCTTTTTTTGTTTGCATACGAGTACGGATAATGTAGCTGCACTTCTTGAGTGTGTACTTAACAGTATTGCTACTCATGTGCGGAGCTGATAAGTGAATACGTAAGTTGATACTTGTAAGCAAGGCTGAGGAGTGCCAGCTCATAAAAAGAAATATATATAAAGACTTATGGAGAAGAACAAAGAGTTAAACTAATAGATCTGCCTTCTCAGGATTTGTTATTTATCTTTGATTGAGAAGGATGAGCTACTTAGTGCATAGCATCTCATCGAGTACGCTACCTACCTAGTTCACGCTATACAAACACTTTGTACTCGCAAAGCTCTTTTGTAAGCTTATCTGTAAGAGGGATAGTTTGTTGCTTTCGAGCTTTACCGAATAGTGTTACTGTTTGGTAGACCAAATCTAGCTCACTCCATTTAATGTTGACTAGCTCTCCGAACCTTGAGCCAGTTCCTAAAAGGAAAACAATAATAGTGTGATCTCGATAAGCGTAGAAGCTTTTATTTCTTGCGTTGAGTCTCCTATAGTAGCGAAGCATTTGTTTGATATGTTCATCTTGGAATACCTCAATTTTTATTTCCTCTTTAGCCAGCTTCATTTTACGAATAGGATTTTCTTTCTCAGCGATAACGTCCTCATGTTGTAAATAGTTAAAGAAAATCTTGAGATGGTAAAGCTTGGTATTTCTAGTTACTACGTTGTTCCCTCTTGTCTTTTGGCAATACATGAGATAGCTCTTAACAGTTGCTCCTCTAGTGTCTCGTGTATGTATCAGTTCCCTCTCAGAGCAAAAAATCTGGAACTCATACAGAGTAGCCATATAAGATTGAATTGTATGAGGGGACAGATTAGCGAACTCTTTTTCCTCCTTGAAATCTTTCATAGCAAACTTAAGTAGCATTTTCTTATTAGTCCTTTCTCAGTTTTATAGGCACAAAAAAGAGGACTACCCCTGAGCCAGCTAGTTAGCTGACTAGAAGTAGTCCTCTTGTCACTTGTGGAGTCTGATGGAGACCTCCACAGTTTTAGCTTTTGAGAATGTTCTCTCAAGCCTTGATACTATTGAGTTTTATGACCCCGGAGAGGCTCAAACTGGTTCTGTTGCAAAGTTTGAAAAAAGCATAAACAGGTTGATAAATATGTAGCAATATTTATCCAACACCAATCTGCTCCTCTACTACCTTTACTTCGCAAGTCGGAACCTCAAGCTGTATGTCACTTCTTTTAACTTTTACTTGGAACGCATGCTGTTCCTTCTTTAGTGGATGTGCAAATCGTTCCAAATGAATAGTAAAGGAAGGATAACCATATGTTTTGGTGCGATTTTAAAATCTTGGGTTATGTTCTCGGGACCACAGAAATAAACGTGTGTACCTAAACGATGATTTAAAAGTTGTGTTGGCAGCAAACGTTTTGTACGTTCTCCATTTAAAAAATAAAAGGTTGTATCTATATGAGGTTTAGTTTATAGATATTATCTCCTGTTTATCCTGCCTCAGCCTGTCATTAACCTCATTGAATCAAGCTTTTAATAAATTTTCTTGCAGGGTCATTCATTAATCGTTGTACTGGATGCAATAAATAACACTCCTCATTATTATTTATTGCATCCATAATTTCTTGTTCCGTATATTTAGGCACGTAGCGCATCCATTTACCTACATTATGTCGATACGCTTTTGATTTTACCCCTAGTGAATTTGCTAAAGTTATAAATAATATTTCTTCTAAAGCAAATACTTCCTTTTCAGTCTGCTTCATCATCTTTTTCATATCTTCAAACTTATTAAAAGATAGTATTTGCTTAACAAACTTTCGACTAAAAACTTGAGAACCAAAGCATCCATAAAAATGTTCTGTATTAAATATTGGCTGCCATAAATGCCATACTTTTTTCATGATCTGGGCTGGGCCCCACCAATCATCATCTGATGGTATTATTTTAATATCGGCACTCATATAATCAAATTCTTCCATTTCTGATATGATAAATTCCTCAAACCCCTTTTTCGCAAAAAGAGAATCTGAATCTAAATTGATGAAATAGTCATATTGATAGCCAATATTTTCAAGCCGCTCCATCACATTTAAAAAGAACCACGAAAAATCTTGTCCCCATACCATTGGAAACGAAGTTGGGCAAACAGGTATACCTAATCTATTACATAAATTAGGATCTTTTCCACTCTGAAAAAAGACAATTGAAGCATTTGGACAAAAGTAACGGATGTTCTCTAATTGATCTTTAATTACATCTCTATTTTCGTGAACAGGGATAGCAAAGCATATTTTTTTCATTTTAAATTCTCTCCCCAAAAGTAAGTTGATAAATTTCTAATTTAAGATGATTAGGGGTATAGGTCTATTAGAATAAAGCCTACTCCACAAACTTTATTCTTCTTTACTCCATTTTTTAATTTCGTCGTACGTACCCAAATCTCTATATCTGCCCTCATCGTAACAGTGAAGATTCACTCTGTTCTGTATTATTAAGGGTTTTAAAGCATCAGTTAGTATAAGTTCCTTTTCACTCAATTTATTACTTTCATTAGCAATAAATTGATGAAGGACTTCTGTAAATTCAGGATTCCATACCATCGCGCCCCACATCCACTTTAAATTAGTAGATGAAGGCTTATCATTTATACATTTAACCTTTCCAGTTAATTCTGAGAATTCAACCATACCAAACTTGGTAGGATTATCAGTTTTAAATCCTGCCATTGTCACTTCAGATGTCTCATCATTCTGGTGAGTATTTAACAAAGTTTTAAGAAAATCCGATGGTTGTACAAAAGTATCCGGCATGGAAAATACTACAATTTTATCTTTTATCAAGTGGCAAGCTTCATTTATCGAATGAGGAAGGGACAGAGGTTTGGGATGGACACAATAAGAGATTTTTACACCAAATTGATTACCATTCCCTAAAAAATTAAGGATATCCACTTTTTGAGGATTAATTGTAATGATTAAATGATCTATTCCAGCTTTTTTTAAAGCGTTAATTGTATATAGGATAATGGGGCTATAGTGCGAAGTATAGACATTTGGAAATAATTCTTTAGAAAAGGGCAAGGAAAGTCTACTTCCTCTTCCTGCACAAGGAATTAAACCAATTTTCTCCAACAATATCAACTCCTCACGTTTTAAATGTTTTATACTATAATCTATGCACAAGATCAACTTCTCGCCACTGTAAGTTACATAACTCTCCTGATCTGCAACCTGTACCAAGAAGAACAAGCATAATAGCGTAATCCCTGTATGCGTAATATTGTTTATCTCGTTGTTTTAATCGTCTGTAATAACCCAGCATTTGTTTAATATGTTGATCGTTGAAAACTTCGATTTTGATTTCTTCTTTTGCATACGCAAACTTTCGAGTAGGATTTTTCTTTTCTTCAATGATTTCTTGATATTGAAGATAATTAAAGAAAATCTTTAACAAATGAAGTTTGGTATTTCTTGTAGTAGGGTTGTTCTTACGTTGCTTTTGACAATATAATAGGTAGCTTTTGATTATATTAGGTGTAATATCGTTAACGTCAATAAGTTCACGTTCAGAACAAAACCCTTGAAACTCGTTAAGAGTAAGGAGATAAGAACCGATTGTTCGAGATGATAAATTTTTAAATTCCCTGTCGTCTTTGAAGTCTTGAATAGCAAATTTAAGCAACAAAAAAAACCACTTCCTTTCCAGTTTATAAACTAGAAGAAAGTGGTTCTTCGATTGCATAGCGTGTTTGCCAGCAACCACTATATTTTATTACCGTCTAAATTGCTTAGAAATCCAGTGATATCAAGCATGTATGACCCCGACTGGCCTCGAACCAGCGACCTCCACCCTGTCAAGATAAGAAACATATATTTTAAGGTTCGGGAATCTCGAACGTAAAGTCAGTTGTATCAAGGGTTTATAAGGTGTTCTATACTTTCTCATGTAAATCCTGTAACGTAGAAAAATGAAATTTCTTGACCAGAATCTTGACCATTTTTAATTACTTTTGCACATTTAAAAAACAGTTTTCTGTCAGGGGAGGATAGCTATACAGAATATCGTTTTAGGTTATAACAGGTAAAGCGAAAAAATAGTGATATTAGTACTTACCTTTTCAATATAGCAGATTAACTAGGAGTTAACTGAAGATGGTAGGTTTATCTTTGTATTTAAAAAATAGTGCGAATCACCTCCACTTAGGAGTATGCTACCCTTCAATCAGTACTAAGAAATCTATGTTAAATGGATAAAGAATAGTGCTACTTGGATAAGTAACAATTCCCGATGCAAGACAGTTTTTCACAACACCGGAATTAGAAGAGTTAGCCAAGTATCTTCCATTATTAGATGTGCTGGAGGTGAACAAAGAACGTTTCCTGGATCTTCTTTCCCCTGCATCTAAAACGGGAATCATTCTTTGCTTTGCTTGTTCTTAACAGTACAAAGACGAAGAGCGTCTACATGTCTGAATTATTATCTACGCTTAGGGGAGAATCTTGTGAGAGTCGGAATATTAGTCAAAAAGCTACCATTGAATATTTACGTCGCTACGGGTATGAGAAAGAAGTCGAGGTACTGTTGAAAAAACTGTGGAAACGCCTACATCTTTTTTGAGATAAGCCCCTATTATAGGTATATCATATTTACATAAACGATAAGGGATGTATTCTCTCTTAAAAAGGTTTATTTATTCTATATTCAATATTAAAATAAAACGGAATACTTTTGAAGGGAGTCTATCAATGGGGCTATTCACAACTTATGTTGCAGGTGTAACACTTGTTAATGTGACAACCAAAGTAGCAGGAAAGGTTACGGATTATGGTGTCAAGCGTATTATAGAAAGAAGAGCAGATGAATTTTTCAATGAGGCTCGAAAAAAGAAAGATTTTCAGCAAAGATTTATGAATCATGACTTGCAAAGAGCTGTCGTAAGTTCTTACTATAAGTCTATTATCAAAATAGGTGAGGACTGCTTAGAAATTAGCACTCAGCAAGCGGGTGATGATAAGGAAGATATACTACTACTTAATGAGGCTGTTAAAAGCATTAAGACTGAGATAGGGAAAAAGCTGGATGCTTTAAAACTCGATCCTAATCCAGAACTGCCTATTACTGATTACGATGATATTAAAGAGCTTATCTTTCACGTAGATAACCTAAACGATCAGAATAAGAAAAGGATTAATGAAGAATTAGTCAGAAATGCACTTGAGTTTGAACTTCCAACGATTTTATACAAAAAATTATTAGAAGAGCATTTATTTAAGTACATATGCAGCTTTTTCAGTTTAGAATTGAAAGAAAATGAGAAAGTGTACCGGATTTTTACAGCTCAATCACAAGCAAAAAGTGAAATAATATTAAATCAAATTAACTTCGCAGTTATAAATCTTGTAGATGCAACTCTGGAAACACGCGAAGATGTAAAAAGACTTATCGAACTGTCTTTAGAAATGTACTCACTACTCACTAATGGGAAAAGTTTAGAGAGTACGCAGTTTCGTATCACTAATGCTATTCATTTAGAAAACTTGGAGCATCTAAGTAATAGCATTAGTGAGGTAGCGACATCTATGTTTTCTAGCCATTCACGTCTAAAGAATTTCCTTCAGAAGATGGAATTGCTTGAGCAGGGGAATATAAGTGAGGACATGGAAGAAAAGCTTCATAAGTACGGTGAAGTTTGGGATGAAAAAGAAAAAACATGGACTCCAGAAAACCCAAATAGACTAGCCGAATTAGTAGAGATTGCTTTTGAAAATCCGATTGTAGAGTACCGAATGGAAATTGTTGAGAAGGATTTTCCAAGTGAACTTGATCAACTTTTATTTAAAGATTGGACTGAAAAATTGAGTGATGCTAATAAAGGATATTCTTTACAAGTAAAACACGGTTTTGGTGTCAGAATGAACATGAATTCAATAGTCCTGAGACTGGAAAAATTAAGTGAAGAATTACAAAAAAGCGGTGGAACTCCTTATAGTAATACTTTTTACAGAATAAAAAACAATTTTAATGGGATACAACCATTAGGTGAGTATAACACTAAGGCCTTATCAGACCTAGCGGAAGAGTTAGAAGAAATGGCTGTTACTTTAAAGGATTACGATGAAAATATTATTAAAGCTTTAAAGCGTGTTTTATCAGAATTATAGGATGTGACTTACTAAGCCTCTATATAATTAGTATTGCCCCTTTTATTTTTTGAATTATATTGGTGAGATTCTACCGTGTATCGATAGTTCTATTGTTAGGTTGAACTATCATATAATTTTATGTATCAGCAGGAAGGTGTGGAAAGTTTTCCACATCTTCTTTTTTGCACCGGATTTTACTGTAGAATTCCTACTTATGAATTTTCTATGGAACAACAATGGTTGGTTTTAGGAATATAAGAACGCATGGGGAACATGGAAAGTACACAATACAGTTTTGGTAGATTTCAGGTTGGTTTTTACCTATTGATTGAATAGGTGTTGATGTGTTGAAAAATCAAATTGAGGGATAAGTATGTTGTTTAGGATTAATAGGGATGAACCGTATAATAAATAACGGTAAACTTTAACCCTAATAATAACAAGAGTATTTAAAATGGAGCTGTCCCATAAGTTAAATTTCCGACTATGTGACACTCCTTTTTATTTTAGAAACGTTGATATATCAATGTTTCTACTCCTACATTTTGGAGGAGCGTACCCTTTTGGGACAGCCCCATTTTAATTCTGTAAGGTATTCAATTTAAAAAGAGCTAATTATTCTATAAATTATGTACTAGTATATTTATTGCATTCGCTCTAAATATGAGTATATTCCAAATAAAATTTTATATTTAGACAATTTTCTACATATTTTCACCTTATTCTTTGAGAGAATAGTTATAAAAAATATGAGGAGTTTATTATTGTGAAACTAAGCAAACTTAAATTGAAGAATTTTAAATGTTTTGGTCTAGAAGAGGAAAAAATAGAATTTGATAATTTGACAACCATTATTGGTGCTAATAGTGCGGGGAAAACAGCAATAATGCATGCATTACTAAAACTATTCGGTGATACAGGAAATGAAAAAGAGGTAACGCGTGCTGACTTTCATATTCCTGTTGATAAATCTCCAGATGAAGTCTTAAAGAACTATTTGAGTATCGAAGCAGTTTTTGAGTTTCCTGAATTACAGAAAAATAATGGGGCGGAGAGTTATGCCGTACCTATTTATTACGAAAACTTTGTAGTCTCTTCTCCAGGAAATCCTCCATTTATGAGGGTGTTATTAGAAGCCACATGGCAACAAAGTAGTAGTCCTGAAGGTATTATTGAAAGTAAGTATTTTTTTATAACAGCCAAAGAAGATGAAGAGGTTACTGAAATAAATAAAAAACCTATGTCAAAATATGATAGGTCACACATTAAGGTAATATATGTGCCTGCTGTTAGGGAGCCTTCTTCACAGTTGAAAAATGCTTCAGGAACATTATTATGGAGAACACTTAAAGGAATAAATTGGTCAGATGCTGATAAGCAGGGAGTTCAACAACAAATTAGTCTTGTTGATCAAAAATTTGGAGAACAACCAGGGGTGTCTCTAATACAAAAAACAATAGAGGGCCAATGGAAGAATTACCATAATGAAGAGCGTTACAAGAATGCATCATTAAAATTTAATAGTACGGACTTAGAGAATATATTGAAAAAAGTAGAAGTAGAATTTACTCCTACAGAAATTGAAAGAGCCTACAAAATTGATTCGCTAGGTGACGGATTAAGATCTTTATTTTATCTTTCTCTTGTAGACTCTCTTTTAGAAATAGAAAATCAAGCCATTAAAGAAATATTTGATAAGCAAAAAAAGACGGATGAAAGGATATTTAATATTGAGCCTCCTGCATTAACTCTTATTGCAATTGAGGAACCTGAAAATCATATTGGTCCACAGTTATTAGGTAGAGTAATAAATAACCTGGAAAGAATAGCTGGGAGAGAAAATTCTCAAACAATATTAACATCACATAATCCGTCCATTGTTAAAAGGATAGATCCTAGGAATATACGCCATGTTAGGTTGTGTAGGAAAACATCCAAAACACTTATAAATAAAATAGCTCTGCCTTCAGACAAAACAGCGGAGTTTAAGTATGTGAAAGAGGCAGTGCGAGCATATCCTGAGATATACTTTGCTTCCTTAGTAATACTAGGTGAAGGTGATAGTGAAGAGATAATACTACCTAAAGTTATGGAACTTTCAGGAAGTGATTTAGATTCAAATGGAATTTCAGTTGTTCCGTTAGGTGGCAGGCACGTCAATCATTTTTGGAGATTATTGAGTCAATTAGATATTCCCTATATTACACTGTTGGATCTTGATAGAGAAAGACATGGTGGAGGATGGGGAAGGATACAATATGTTTTAAATCAATTAATAGAAATAGGATTTGAAAAAGAAAAACTACTTGAATTGGAAGATGGAAGCGTTCTTTCAGATAGAAAATTTAAAAGCATGCATGAATTAAGTTTAGAGGAAGATGGAGTTTCTCTACTAAATTCTTGGGTAGAATATTTAGAAACTCACAATGTATTCTTCTCTAATCCTCTAGATATAGACTTTTTAATGTTAGAAACATTTAAAGACTTTTATATGGAGACAATAAGCGGACAAGAGGGACCATTTATAAAAGATTTAGGTAAAATCAAAGATCTTTCAAACAAACAAAAAAGTGAATCGAGGTATAAGGATAGAGTACTTGAAGATATTAGAAAGACTCTTAAGCCAGAAGGCGGAGATGGAAGCACCTATTCAGATGACCAAAAAGAATTAATGATTTGGTATAACTACTTTTTCTTAAGCAGAGGTAAACCAAGCACCCATATCTTGGCTACTTCGAAAATAAAACCTGAAATATTTTCAGATAAACTACCAGAAATATTTAAGAAGATACTTAAGGCTTCTAGGAATATATTAGGTCAATTTAATGATGAAATTGGAGTTGAAGATAATGAAATATCTTAACCCAAGTGATTGGAAACCATCTGGTGATATTATATTAGAAGAAAATGCATTAATTTCAGTAAAAAGTAACAAGAATTTATTAATTATTGCTGGTCCAGGCGCTGGAAAAACAGAGCTATTGGCACAAAAAGCAAGTTATTTACTGGGAACAAATTCCTGTAAAAATCCTAAAAAAATACTTGCAATCAGCTTTAAAAGGGATGCTGCAGAAAATTTGGCAGAACGTGTAGAAAAAAGGTGCGGTACGGAGTTATCTAAGAGGTTTGTTTCCAAAACATATGATTCATTTGCAAAAAATCTACTCGACAATTTTATCCATGGACTCCCAAATGAATATAAACCGATGGCTCATTATATGATAGCTATTCAAAATAGGAAACAAAATGATATCCGTAAAGCATTTGATTTAGCTGGAGCTCTACCGATTAGTGAATTATCTAATAAGGATTATAACGATTTATTAAATAATAGATTAATAGAACAGCGTTTACCAATAGAGGAAGACAATCGAAATGGAAAAATAGTTAAAAAAGCTTGGGACATTCTACTAAAGGGAAAAGTAAATGAGCTTCCACCTACATTGAGTTTCCAAATGATCTCCAGACTAGCAGAGTACCTAATTAGAGTGAATCCACTAATAAAAATGGCTCTAAGGCAAACCTATAGTCACGTTTTTCTTGATGAATTTCAGGATACAACAGATATTCAGTACGATTTATTAAAGGCATGTTTTTATAAATCTTCTTCTACCATTACTGCTGTAGGAGATAATAAACAGAGGATTATGTTATGGGCTAGGGCAAAAAAAGATGTATTTGAGGCATTTAAAAGGGATTTTTCTGCAGGTGAACAACGATTATTAATGAACCATAGGTCTGCTCCAAGATTAGTTGAAATACAAAAATTAGTTTATGGTTACTTAAATGATATTAAACATGATATTAAGACTAGTGAAAAGTGGTCAGAGTCCGATGGTATATCAGAAATATGGACATTTAATAATGCACAAAGAGAAGCTGAAGTCGCTGCAGAAAAATTAAAGGAATTTATTAATAATGAAGAAATAAATCCAAGAGATATTTGTATATTAGTTAAACAATTGCCCGACATATATGGAGAAATAATCATCAACTCTCTAAAGGAATATGGAATTATTGCAAGAAATGAAGTAGTTTATCAGGATTTTTTAAAAGAGGAAATTGTAAAAATTCTTCTAAATGTATTAATTAGTGCTATAGAAAAAGAAGACACTGAATCATGGGTTAGTTATTTTAGTTTCTCAAAATTAATACGTGGCTATGATAGTAATACAGATTTTGAAAAGATAAATTCTTTAATAAGGGAAATAAAAGATTTTCTTAATAAAATTGACAATCAACTCAAAGGGTTAAAATCGGAAAAAGAGTTAGAACAAGTTATCTGGGGAATTATAAATTATTACGATATAAACTCAATAAAGGGACTATATCCAAAGTATAAACAAGGAACATTTCTAGATGAGCTTATAATTGATTTGATAGGATTCCTTTGGAAAGAGTATATTTTAACCAATAATTGGCTTACTTCAATAGAAAATGTAAGAGGTTTAAACTCAATACCTATTATGACTATTCATAAAAGCAAAGGTTTGGAATATGATACCGTAATCTTTATTGGATTAGAGGATAGTGCATTTTGGAATTATTTAAAGCAAAAAGAAGAAGATACATGTGCATTTTTCGTTGCTTTATCTAGGGCTAAAAGGAGAATAATATTTACTTTTTCACGCGATAGAGAGGTGACATCTCCATATTATACAAGCCAAAAAAGAGATAAAATTAAACCATTCTATGAAATCCTAAAAAAATCTCAGGTTGTTGAAGAGATTAATTATTGAATGAAAGTATGTTAGGCAGATTGTTTTTCAAAAAGTGAAGACTTTACTTTTTGAAAAAGAGACTATGGTAATGAACCATAGTCTCTTATATAACACCTTTAAAGTAAGCGTTCGCTTGTTCTTTTAAGGGGATTAGTAATTTTCATTCAATTAATATGAAGCAGATTGATTTAAACTTCCTATAATTATCAAGTAAAAGGATGAGTTTTAATGAAGATTATAAACAATTTAAGTTCAAACCATTTTAATTACATAAAGGAAATATTAGTGGATGCAGATGAGCTGCATATTATTAGCCCGTTTTTAATGGAATCATTTGATATATTCTTTGAAGAAATAAAAGATATGGGGTTAAAAAAAATTTCATTAATAACTACATTAAAAGACGATAATCTCGACTTGTTAAAAAAGTCAAATTCATTACATTCATTCTGTTTTAATTGTTTTAATCATGCTATTGATTATAAGGTATTCATTAATAATAAATTACATGGAAAAATATATATATCTACACAAGATGGTGTGCCCTATCAGGCAATAATTACATCTGCTAATTTTACTGAAGCAGGTTTAGGTTTTAATCATGAATGGGGTGTTCAAATAAATGACTCCAACCAAATTAGAAAAATTATTGATGATTTATCTAATGTTAGTAGTCATGCGCTTACTAATGAAGAGATTTCAAATATTATCTCAAGAATAGATAGTTACACTGGTAGTTCGGGAGAAACAAAGAAACCAAAAATTGATTTAAAGGTTAGTGACCTAATTAAGAAAAAGGTTAATGTAAGTAAATCAGGCATTCGATATTTTATTAAACCAGTAGGTTGGTCTGATAGACCTTTCTCCACTAGTAGAAGTTTAGGAAATGATATTGAAAAGCTTCATTTTTCTAAAAGAAGGCCTGCTGCAGTAAGAATTGGTGACATACTAATCTGTTATGCTGTAGGGACAACCAGATTGTTGGGTTACTATGAAGTTATTGAGGAACCTGTCTTCTTAAAAAATGCTGATAGATGGCCATGGGAGGTTAAAGCTAAGAATCTTTCTATTGACTACAGTAAAAGATGGAATTTCTTCAAGAATACAATTTCAAGCATTCAAGCTACATATAATTCAAATGAACCAATTACATTTGTTGGTGGAAAATCTCTAGGAGCATTAAACTTCGGAGCAGATAAAATTAGACTAACTGAAGAATTTGCTAATCATGTAATAAATGTTATCAAAAACTCTAGATAAATCAGGACGGTTATTTTGAATTTATGGGATGATTTGAAAATTCGTTAAACTAACCCAACATCTTTTATTAGGTATTGGGTTTTATATATTAATTAAGAAAGCTCAATGAAACGGTTGGTAAAAGCATAAGAACAGAGTGTAAATTTTCGCAATTCATTAAAATAGAATGCTATTTTTAATTACAATTACTTATAAGGGGAGCTTTTGGTGAAAAATGAGGCTTTACTAAAAAATGTTCAAGAAGTTTATAGCTTTGAAGTAGAAGGAGAAACCTATCAGTTAGATAAAATTAATTTTAATAAAGCAAAAAAATTGATTAACTTAATACAAACATTAAACAGGTTAGAAGTTCATAATAAAATTAAAGTAATAACGCGTGGTTTTTCAATTAGAGATAATAATAACCACTTTTCTCATGAAGAACATGGATATTTTTTTAATCATGAACTAAATAAATTTTTTATTGTAGGGCAAAAAGGCGCGCATTACTTAGAGGAACAATTAAGGGAAAGACGAGAGTTATATACTTATAACATGAGCGACAGAATGATATTAATACATGAAATATTCAATCTTTATGAAGACGCTAATAAAATTTTGAAAACAATTCAGGTGAATGGAACAATAAGTTCTAGGTTCATAGAGTTCACTGATGATACGCCATTGTCTCAATTACAATATAATAAGATTTTTTTAACTGCTTTCCTACATAATATAGGTCGGAAATGGTCAGGAAAAATCTCTAGTCCACTACTCTCATTTTCCTATGGTATAAGAAAAAAAGAAACAGCAAAGAATTTTGCAACTAATGCATTAAGAGATGGAACCCCGAGAAACGATGGATTTATCATTTTAGGTTATGTTCCATTTGAAGGTAGAAGATTTGAAAAGTTAACGGATGATTTAAATATGGAGTTAGAGGAGTTAGGGGTCACATGGTACGAGAATGCCCATAAAGAAATTATGTTATTAGATGGAATAATGCCTCAACATATAATTGGTTTATTTGAAGTTAAAGAAAATGGAGAAGAAAATTTTATATTAAATCCTTGGTTAGGCAAGATGTTTTCTGAGAGTAGGCGTTTTGATTACAGGAGGGGAATTACAATTAATCAAGCTAGGTTCGAGGAATTTGCGACGGATTTAAAGTATGGAGCTTTTATTTTGGAAACAGATGGAGGGCGCTATAATAAAACTTTTCAAGACATAGGTTACCATTCTGTACCTGAAATTAAAAGATAGGTGGAAATTGAGATATTATTATCGGCAAAAGATTTTTCTTTTTGAAATTAACTTACTCAACAAATATTAAAAAGTAAACTACAAGTAGAACTTCTTCTATAAGGATAAATAAATCAAGGAGTGAGTACAATTACAATATTAATTGGAATATGTTCAAAGAAATCTGCATTTTTAGTATCTGATACACGTACAACATATGGAAATTCACATGAAGATGAAATCCCCAAAATGATGAAATTTGCAAATATTAATATGTCATTTGCAACTGCTGGTAAAGTGCTTCACCATCAGTTAGATACGACTAAAAAGTATAGATTAGGAATACAATTAAGTGAAATTATAAATAAAAAAAGTAAACCATCTTTGGAAGAAATCATTAATTCCACTCAAAGTCTATTCAAAATGGCATATTATCAACAAGTAAAAGATGGGGGCAAATCAGTTATAGTTTTATTTGGACAAGATCCGAAAACAAAAAAAGGCTTTATATATGAATTGAAAAGTCCTAATTTTGAAATAAGCCGAAAAGTAAAACCAGGAGAGACATATTTTCTGGGAGCGCATCAAAATTCATATTTGGAAGCTGCCCAATCTGTTTATAATGTCATGAAACCAAGTTTACTTGATAAGATTAAATCACTAATTGGTTTTAAGAAATTTAATTTAGAACAGTGGGCTAGACAGACGATTGATTCACATATTTCTAACGATAGAACAGTTGGTTACCCCCTTATAATGGGGGTTTATGGAAAAGATAAAAATTATTCTGATGTGATATATAGTCCTGATAGATCAATAGGGAAAGAATTTATGATTCCTTACCTTATAAAACAACCAAATTGGAATAATGATTAAAGTGTAATTTCTAAAAAACTCATTTAGATACATTACAGTGAGCAGTATCATCAATAACGGTAAACTTTAACCCTAATAATAAAAAGAGTAATTAAAATAGGAAAAAACTTTTATAAGTTTTTTCCTATTTTAATTCTGTAAGGTATTCAATTTAAAAAGAGCTAATGATCGGAAATTGACCTGTAAAGGTGTTTCGGAGTGGAAGTTGGTTTTACTGCACCTCTTTTCCATATCAAAACCGTTCTGGCTACAAAATGAATAGCTCAATGTTATGTCCCTTGAAGATTTTTAAAAATGAGGTATAAACAAGAGATGGGAGGAAGATAATATGCCTTGATTCATCTCAAATACCTTAAGGAGGGATAAAAAATGAATGTATTTGAAAATAATCCTGCTTTGAAATATCAAGGTATACAATTTCATAAGATAACAGAAAAGGAATTTAAAGAAATCGTAAAAGATGTAAGGTCCTTTTACATGAAATTGTTCAAAGTGGGTATATATGTTCTAATTATTAATTCAGAAGAAGAAAGAAAAAATGTAGAACAAATAAAAGCTTTTTTTGATGAACTTTATCAGTTCTGTAGTTATCAAAGAAAAGGAAAGTATGAGGCCCTTTTAAAGGAAATAAATATTATTACAATTAAATTATTTAATTATTGGAATAGGCGTGGTAACCAATGCCCTTAATTCTAAGGTGGGGTAATACTAAAATTATTGAAGGTGGTAGTCATGACACGGATTAAATATTAATGACTTTAGAGTAAAATTAAACGTCTCAAATATATATTATCTCTAAGAATAACATAGAAGAACAGTCTAGCTCTTATACAAGAACTTGACTGTTCTTTTAATATTGGAGGAGATAAGAATGAAAAATTATGGTGCAAACTTAGATAAGCAATTAAATTTACTGGAATCACCTGCATTGCTGAAACAGCCAGCAAAACGAGTAAACATCGTCCATTTAAAAATGGTGAAAGAGGGGAGTCTTCTTTATAAGGAAAGAAGAATTAAATCTCCAGAAGATGCCAGTGTATTGTTGAAGCAGTTTTTAGGAGAGGTGGATCGAGAGTATTTTATCGTACTTTGTCTAGATACTAAAAACCAACCAACAGCTATTAATGTTTGTCATATTGGAAGCTTAAATGCCAGTATCGTTCATCCGAGAGAGGTGCTAAAGCCAGCAATTATTTCAAATGCTGCTTCCATTATCGTTGCACATAATCATCCTAGTAATGATCCAACACCAAGCCGTGAGGATATTGAAGTAACAAAACGTTTGGCAGAAGCAGGAAAGATTATTGGTGTTGAATTGTTAGACCATGTAATAGTTTGCTCTGATAGTTTTATTTCTTTAAAAGAGAAGGGATATATCTAAAACATATGGAAAAGGAGGGTTATGTGTAGCCGCTCCTTTTATTTTTTTACATATTCTTTTGTTGTATAAGTTCAATCTTTAAATATATATTATACACTTGATACTTATACTGATAGGTAGTCCTCATGAGAGTAGGGGCATACAAAGTATTTTCAGGAACATTTATTTCCCTTCATTACTTTTGTAATATCAGGAAGCAAATTGGGTAAGAATTGTATCTTCCATCTAGAAGGTATCGTTACTGGATTAATTCCTAATTCTGTTAGGTGTTTTAGAGTCTTATCAAATTTTTTTGGACATATATTAGATTCGTTTCTAGCTTTCCATACATACTTTTTTTGGGAAACGAGATCAAGGACCGTAATCATGCGCTGTTTTTGCTTATTTGTATGGTTCTGAGCAACGCGTATAATTTCTTTAGCTTTTGTTAATGTGTAATAGTCACCAATTCCGATCGACTGCACATAATATTTAAGTAGAATAGATTGTGATAGTTCATCATTAGATAGATGATACAAAGAATTGGAAATGGAGTGTTTTCTACATAAATTTTTTACCTTTGATTTCTCACATTGTACTTCGAAACGAATAATTCCATTAGCATCAGCAGCTACAATGTCATTTCTTACTTGTAGTAGCTGGTATTGTTTATCGTAAAAATTTAAGCATACCGATTTATTTTTTACATAATATGCATTTTTATAGAGCTTTTTTCTTTTGCTTTTTGAATCATAGACCATGACAGGTTCAAATCTTTTTGGAATGTTTGCTCTCTTAATTAGCTCTATATACTGAGCAGCATTAGCTGAGAATAGATTAACGCAATAATCTATTCTATTAACTTTGTAAGCAGCTATTGAATTGATTAGAGGAAATTGATTGATAATATCATCATTATCTAACATATTTTCTTGTGTTTCTGCAAATAGGTTAAAGAACATTTGTTCAATTGCAGGATAATCATTAAATCTAGAAATTTGTATGTATTCTTTTTGCTGTAATAGCATCTTAGGATTCATCCGTATTTCCATAGCATGATAATGAACGTGATTATTCCCAATTGTATATTCAGTGCTGCGTAAATAGATGAGTATGCCATTATCCTGAAAGAGATGGCATTCATAACAATCTTTTTTAGTTTGAGATTTGAAAAATTTTTTCCCTTCTCGAATAGAAAGGTTATGTAAAGATTTAAACAAATGACTATAAGATAAACCGTCCATTGGTAAATATAGATATATTGTATGGTACATAGTTATCACATCCTAAAAGCTCTTTTAGGATGTTGTTATACGCATTTTTGTTTTTTATAAATATTCATATACACCAGTAAAATCTATACCTTAGACAAGAAGTAAATAGAATAGAATGATATATATAATACATTTATATATATACTGATAATCGCCTTATAATACTCGAATTTCGTCAATTTATAACTTACATACATCATATCAATCATATAACAATACCTCACTCAAACCCCAATAATCGCGGTATGCCGTATCGTACAGACATGGTTAGCGGAGGGGGGGATATTATTTAAGTCAAAGTACTGTTAATATGAAATTGAAAAAATACAAAGACGGCTTAATAGCTATCTTTGTATTTTTTACGATTTATAAATTGGAGTATGTATTAATATATTCGGTAATGCGGGCCTTTGAAATTTTAAAAACCCGTTCTTTATGTTTGGGATACAAGGTAACATTACAGTCGGCTCTTTTCCTGCCTCTACCTTTTTCCACCTCAATCTCAATAATTTCTTCTTCATATAGAAAGATGTCAAGTTCCTTCTGTTTTACAGAGATAGGATACTTTGAAGCTTGTAACCAGTTGGCAATCCATTCCCACGTTTTCTTGTAAGGTAAATAGTATTTTTGTTCATCTTCCCAACCTGCGTTTTCTTCACTATTTTCGGGAATAGTTCCGAATTGTAGCAAATCCTGCTCACTAATAAGCTCTAATAATGCCTTTAGGAAGTGAAAAATATCTTTTTTGATAACTCTGTCAGTTTCTTTAAGGGGCTCTTCACTATCCAAATCATCATGGAATGGCTTTAAGGATCTATTTGTTATTGAGGGGTGTGCAAGGGCACGTGTATGTCTAGAATCAGAATATCCCTCAAAATCAGAAATTGTAACATCTGCAAATCGATTTTCTAACCACCATTCTCCATCAAATATTTTAAAATCATTTTTGGAAAGTATTCTTGTTGAAAGTTTAGTAGCCATTTTTAAGTATTGTTGAAAGGATTTATTATAAAGATATAAATCATGATCTAAGTAAGATGAGTTTATCCAAAATCCCTTCTCAATCATTTCATTATTAAGGTTAAGGTAAATACATTTATATTTTTTCTTACTAATCTGCGTATATATCTTTACGCCTATGCCATCTTCTTGTATGGTGTCACCATTTTTTATATAGAGTCTATGGGTTGGAACAACAAAAAAATTGGAGAGTTTTGTTTCTATAATCTCCTCAGGTTCATCAGTATCATTAGTTTCGTAATTTATATTCCCTTGAACAGTAGGATTATACAGTACTGTGTTGCCAGACGAATCAATACCTAAGTTTTCCCTCTTGAGGGCACGGTTTAAGAGTCGACGATTATCCCGAATCTCATTTGGGAAGTCTTTGAGATTAATCTTTTCTACGTACTTATCAATAAAGTAGTGGGAGAGTTTGCTGTTACCTTTCATCCTATTCATCAGCTCCATGTTATTAAATTTTAATAGTTGTACAACTTAATAATAAATCGACTAAACCTCTTATTTATATGATGGTTTATAAAGGTAGCATAATTCAATTTGGGAACAAAGGAACTTTGGGAATGCGGGAATACCCATTTTTGCTACCCTAAGAAGGAAGGTATTGTTTTATTAAAAATAAAAAGTCCCAACCAGTTCCCTTGAAGTCCCAACGGCTTTCTTATACATATATTATCTATATAGGTAATACGAAGCAATGATTATAATGTAAAAAAACAGAAGTTTAATATAAATCATTTATTATAGAATGGCTTTTAAACATCAGGGAGGTAATCGTCATGATAAATAAAAAAATTTGTTTCATAGTCAATTTTTTATTATGCAAAGTAGTTGAAAGTAAATAAGGATAAGGCTAACAGGTAAATAATAATTAAATTTAATTTTCAATAAACAATAGAGTAAATACAAGAATTTGAAATGTATATTATTAGTTTGAGTTAAATAAAAAAGGAGGATTGTGTTATGTTTGATGCATACGATGATGTGGTTCACATTGAAGATCTAATGGAAATGTTAGATATAGGTCGAAATAAGGCATACGAATTACTACAATCGGGACAAATTAAATCTTTTAAAGTTGGAAAATCGTATAGGATACCTAAGATGTGTATTCAAAATTTTGTTCTTGCTAAAGTGCAAATTCAAATAGAAGAGTATAAACAACAAAATTAATATCTTGCTAAAAAAACAGCGGCTAATAGTCGCTGTTTTTAATTTCTTGTAAAACAGGAGGGATACGAAATGGCAGGTAGAACGGTAAAGAAAGATGATAAGACAAAAACTTGGTATTTTGTTTTGACACATGGAAAAAAAGAAGACGGTAAACCTAGACAATTTAAAAAACGTGGATTTAAAACAAAGCAGGAGGCTCTTAAAGCGCTTCATGAACTTGAACATTCATTAATGACAGGAACATATATTGCTCCGACAAAGATGCTTTATGGAGAATACTTATTAAATCAGTGGCTTGAAGATAAGCAAACTAAAGTAAAGAAACAAACGCTACAAACATATAGATGGCTTGTAGAAAAGCATATTATACCTGCAATAGGTAATATGGAACTTACTCAACTCACACCAATGGCAATTCAAAAGCTGTATAACCAACTAACTAAAGGGAAAGTATTATCTGATGAAAATATACAAAAAATACATACATTAATAAATGACTCTTTAAAAAAAGCAGAGCGTTGGGGACTCATTTCTAAAAATCCAGCTTCTTTAGTTGATAGACCCAAAGCGGAGAAGAAAGAAATAAAAGTTTGGGATGTAAAAGAAGTGCAAACTTTTTTAAAGCATGCTCAAAGCCATAGCAGATACTATATTGCTTTTTTGTTAGCGTTGACAACAGGAATGAGGCAGGGGGAGATATTAGGACTTCGCTGGAGAGATGTTGATTTTGAAACAGGCTGTATACGAATTACACAAACTTTAAGTAGTGATGGAAAAGAAATCTTGCCGTATACCAAAACGAAGTCAGGATCAAGGACAGTAGATTTGCCAGAGGAAACTATTATTCAATTAAAAAAGCATCAGAAGCTAATAGAATCAGAAAAGTTAGGGGCAGGATCAGAAGTCTACAATAACTGGGATCTAGTTGTATGCACTGAGCTAGGTACACCAACCAATAAAAGTAATATTCGGAGGAGCTTCAATTCTATAATCAAAAAAGCTAAAATTCCAAAGATTAGATTTCATGATATGCGTCATACTCACGCGACACTGCTGCTGTTACAAGGAGTAAATCCTAAGATTGTATCAGAACGTTTGGGTCATGCTGATGTAAGAATTACACTTGATACATATAGCCATTTACTGCCGAGCATGCAGAAAGATACGGCGATCAAATTTGGCAAAATGCTGTTTGGTGAGGATGATAAGTATTATGTAGAAATTAATTTAGATTAAATTGGCCCAATTTCTCTTAGAAGAGATGAGTTTTTGGTACTCATTTTTTCATATTAAACAAAGTTATTTTATTCTTATCTATGGAGAATTGTTAGACGCTAAAGTAAAGGTAATTATTACTAAGGAAAATAGAACAAAGATATGACCAAATTATGAGCGATGGGGCAATTTTAAAGAAATAATTATTTGGGGTAGCTGTTAGAGAAAAAGAAGAACCTTAATTTTTCAAGGTTCTTCTTTTTTTATACAGTAAAGAAGGCTTGTAAGACTTGTGCGCTATCAAAGTAGAATTTTAATATCACTCATAATATTAAATAACATCGATATGGTGAAATGTATTAGTTCTTACATCTAATTTTTGGTTAAAATCTACTGCATAGGAATTAAGGGTATAGTTATTATCGAATTTTTAGTGATATTACTAAGTCACTTTTCATGGTAATAAAAACATCTTCATATTTAAAAGCAGCGACATTTATAGACATTTTTTGATAAAATATAATTGACATGTATAAGTCATTTATCCTATGTCTTTGTGAAGACAATGGGACTATATAAAAAAGAGGAGACATATAGAATGATTAATTTCCAAGATAAAGTAAGTTTCATTTGGTCAATCGCAGAGGTTTTGCGTGGACCGTATAAACCAGAGGATTACGGAAAGGTAATTTTACCTTTAGCCGTGTTACGTCGCTTTGATTGCGTATTAGATAGTACAAAAGATGAAGTACTAGCAAACTTTGAAAAGTTTAAGGCGATGAATGAAGATGCTCGTGAGCCGATTTTAAATCGTATCGCACAACAAAACTTCCATAACGTAAGCAACTATAATTTCACAAAATTACTAAGTGATGCAGATAACATCGCTGATAACTTACGTGATTATATCAACGGTTTTTCAAAAACAGCTCGTGATATTATGGAGCACTTTGACTTTGACCGTCAAATCGATAAATTAGATAATAACAATCTTTTATACTTAACGATTAAACGCTTTAGTGAGCTTGATTTACATCCAGAAGTCGTTTCCAATGTAGAAATGGGTTATATTTTCGAAGAATTAATTCGTCGTTTCTCAGAGCATGCAGAAGCAGGGGATCACTACACACCTCGTGAAGTTGTACGCTTAATGGTTAGTCTATTATTCATGCATGACGATGACATGTTAACAAAAACTGGTTTAACACAAACATTATACGACTGTGCTGCTGGAACAGGTGGAATGGGTTCCGTTGCACAAGAGTATTTAAAAGAGCTGAATCCTACCGCTGACCTTGAATTTTTCGCTCAAGAGATTAACGATGAATCGTATGCGATTTGTAAAGCTGACATTTTAATAAAAGGTGCAGATGCGAAAAACATTCGTTTAGGGAATACCCTATCAAACGATCAGTTCAAAGGAGAGAAGTTTGACTATCTGATTTCAAACCCTCCGTATGGCGTGGACTGGAAATCATACGAAAAGCCAATTAAAGCTGAGCATGAAGAGCAAGGATATAACGGACGTTTCGGTCCTGGTACACCTCGTACAAGTGATGGGCAGCTATTATTCTTACTTCATTTAATTTCAAAAATGAAGCCAGTAACAGCGGAAAATCCACAAGGTTCCAGGCTCGCAATTATTATGAATGGATCGCCGTTATTTACAGGGGATGCAGGTTCAGGTGAAAGCGAAATTCGTCGGTACATGCTTGAAAATGATTTAGTAGAAGGTATTGTCGCAATGCCAAATGATTTATTCTATAACACGGGCATCGCAACATATATTTGGATTTTAACAAACAATAAAGCGACAATTCGTAAAGGGAAAGTACAGCTTGTGAATGCTGTAGACTTCTCGAAAAAGATGAAGAAAAGCATGGGTAATAAGCGTAATGAAATTGCACAAGAGCAGATTGATGAAATCGTTCGCTTATATGGTGACTTTAAAGAAGGTGAGTACGTCAAAACCTTTGATAATGAAGACTTTGGTTACCGTAAAATCACAGTCGAACGTCCATTACGTTTAAACGTCCTTATTTCTGAAGAACGAATTCAGCGGTGTGTAGAGCAAAAAGCATTTCAAAACCTTGCGACGTCAAAGAAAAAAGGTGATAACGGACTTGCTGAAATAGAAGCTGGAAAGGCTATACAAGCAAAAATCATAGAAGTGTTACGTAGTTTAGAAAGTGACCAATTATTTAAAAATCGTGACGAGTTTACGAAATTATTAAAAGATGCCTTTAAAAAGGCAGACGTAACAATTGGTGCACCAGTGTTAAAAGCGATTTTAACAGGCCTTTCTGAAAAGGATGAAACAGCGGATATTTGTATGAAGAATAAAACAGACGCTGAGCCAGATACAGACTTACGTGATACAGAAAATGTACCATTAAAAGAAGACATCTATGAATACTTCAAACGTGAAGTAACACCTCATGTCCCAGATGCATGGATTGATGGATCTAAAACAAAAGTAGGCTATGAAATCCCATTTACACGCCAATTCTATAAATATACAGCGCTTCGTAGTTCAACGGAAATTATGGCGGAAATTAAAGCGCTGGAAGCGAGTATTTTAGAGAAGTTGAAGAAGGTGATGGGATGATGGGATATCCTCAATATAAGAAAACAAGTTTAGAATGGTTGGAAGATATTCCTTCTGAATGGGAATATGGAGGGTTAACTAAGTATCTAGATAGTATTGTGGATTATCGAGGTAAGACTCCTGAGAAAGTTGAAGAAGGTATTTTTTTAGTTACAGCCAAGAATATAAAGCATGGTAAAATCAATTATTGGCTTTCTCAAGAATTTGTAAAATTAGAAGAATATGAAGAGGTTATGAGAAGAGGTTTACCTGAAATAGGAGATGTTCTTTTTACAACTGAGGCACCCTTAGGTGAAGTAGCGAATGTAGATAGAATTGATATTGCATTAGCTCAGCGGATAATCAAGTTTCGAGGAATAGAGAATGTATTAGATAACTATTACCTTAAATATTGGATTCAATCGCACGGATTTCAGTCGCATTTGAGAACATTTGCTACAGGATCTACTGCTGCGGGTATTAAAGCGAGTAAATTGTCAAGTTTACAGATTTTACTTCCTTCGTATTCTGAACAAAAACAAATTGTTATATTTTTAGACAACAAAGTTCAGGAAATTGATAATTTAATAGCTCAAAAAGAACAAATGATTAGTCTTTTTGAAGAAAAACGCCAATCAATGATTACAGAAGCTGTAACAAAGGGGTTAAATCCAAATGTAAAAATGAAAAATTCAGGTGTAGAGTGGATTGGTGAGATACCAGAGCATTGGGATATCAAAAAAATGAAGTATTTAACTCAAAGTAAGTTAATGTATGGTGCAAACGAGTCGGCAGAGTTAGATGATCGTACCTTACCACGTTATATTCGAATAACTGATATAGACCAGCACGGAAAATTAAAAGATGATACATTTAAGTCTTTGTCGAAAGAGGTTGCTGACCAATATCCAGTAATTAAAGGGGATATTTTATTTGCTAGAAGTGGCGCTACTGTAGGGAAATCTTATTATCATGGCTCTAAGGAGATAGCAAGTTTTGCAGGATATTTGATAAGATTAAGGGTTCGTAAAGAGTATAATTCTAAGTATTTATACTATTATACACAATCAAGCATTTATAAAGAGTGGATTCAATCTATTTTAATTCAGGCGACTATTCAAAATGTAAGTGCTGAAAAGTATGCTAACTTAGAGATTCCTATACCAGCTTTAAGTGAGATGAATCAAACTGTTGAGCATATTGAAGAAATCGATACTAATATTTATTCATTTATTTCATTAGTAACAGAGCAAATCCAAAAATTAAAAGAATACCGCCAATCCTTAATCTACGAGGTCGTGACGGGGAAGATTGATGTGCGGGATTTTGAAGTAGAATCGTAATGAGGTGATGGTATGGCGATTGATGCAACGGAAAAAGGATTTGAGACGAATATTGAAGATTCATTCATAGCGAACGGGTATACGAAACGTACGTTTGAAGGGGAAGCAAGTCGTCTATTTAAGCAATATGCGCTTGATGTTGAGCAGCTTTTTGCATTTTTAGAAGATACACAAGAAAAAGCACTTCGAGCGTTAGAGAAATCGTATGGTTCAGAGTATAAGCAAAAGGTGCTAAATCGCATTTGTGACCAACTGAAAAAGCAAGGATTGATCTATTGTTTACGCCACGGAATTAAAGACCGTGGTGTAACATTGAAGCTTATTTACAACAAGCCGCCAACTACGATGAATCAGTTAATGAATGATCTGTATCAAAAAAATAGATTCACAGTAAGTCGCCAAGTATATTATAGCGATAAGCATAATAATAGTTTAGATATGGTGGTATTTGTAAATGGTTTACCACTTGTTGTGATGGAGCTGAAAAATCCATTGACAGGCCAAACAGTTGAGCATGCGATGAAGCAGTTGAAAATGGATCGAGATCCAAAAGAGCAATTGTTTACATTCAATGAGCGTGTCGTTGTGTATTTTGCTGTTGATCCAGATGAAGTATTTATGACAACAGAGCTAAAAAGGGAAAAAACATATTTCTTACCATTCAATAAAGGAAATAACGGTGGAAAAGGGAATCCAACTGTTTACAATAACTACCGCACGCATTATTTATGGGAAGAGATGTTAGTTCCTGATAGTTTGCTGGATATTTTATTCCGTTTTGTCTTTGTGAAGAAGGACGATATTTTGGATTCCAATGGTGAAACGATTGGTGAGCGTAAAATGTTGATTTTCCCACGTTTTCATCAATTAGATGTTGTGCGTAAGCTTGAGGAAGATGTACAAGCGAAATCAGTCGGTCAAAATTATCTTATTCAGCATAGTGCAGGGAGTGGGAAGACGAACTCTATTTCTTGGCTATCTCATCGTTTAGCAAAGCTGCATGATGAAGAGAATAATGCGGTGTTTAGTAGTGTTATAGTGATTACAGATCGTCGTGTTTTAGATAAGCAATTACAAGATGCGGTGTATCAGCTAGAGCATAAAGCTGGTATGGTTGAGCGTATTAATAAAGATTCGAATCAGCTCGCTCAGGCTATTACAGGTGAGACGCGCATTATTATTACAACACTGCAAAAGTTCCCGTTTATTATGGAGAAAGTATCGGATTTTGACCGTAAAAGGTATGCGGTAATTATCGATGAAGCGCATTCTTCACAAGGTGGGAAAGCTTCGACTGCATTAACGAATATTTTATCAGATAAAACATTGGAAGATGCTTATGAGGAAGACCGTATTGCAGAAGAAAATATGGACAACTTAGATGAACAAATCGTTGAAACGATTATGAAAAGTGGGAAGCAGGATAATATTTCATTCTTTGCCTTTACGGCAACACCAAAGCCGAAAACACTTGAAAAGTTTGGAACGATGGGAACAGATGGCAAACCGCATGCCTTCCATGAATATACGATGCGTCAAGCAATTGAAGAAGGCTTTATTTTAGATGTGTTAAGTAATTACACAACGTATAAGACATTTTATAAAATAGCGAAGCAGGTCGATGACGATCCATTAGTTTCGCAAAAACAAGCAACCAAAAAACTAGCTCAATATGTGTCCCTACACCCACATAATATTGCCCAAAAGACAGAAATCATCATTGAGCATTATCGTAACTTTACTCGTCATAAAATTGGTGGTCGTGCCAAGGCGATGGTTGTAACAGCAAGTCGTTTGCATGCGGTACGTTATAAAATCGCTTTTGACAGGTACATTGATAAAATGGGCTATGATGATTTGAAAACGGTTGTTGCCTTCTCTGGTATTGTCAAAGATGGTGAAATTCCTTATTCAGAGCCAGATATGAATGGATTTAGTGAAAAAGAATTACCTGATAAGTTCAATTCGGATGAGTATAAAGTGTTACTTGTGGCGGAAAAATATCAAACAGGTTTTGATGAGCCCTTGCTGCATACGATGTATGTGGATAAACCGCTTAGCGGAATTAAAGCGGTTCAAACGTTATCTCGCTTGAATCGTACTTGTCCAGGGAAAGAAGATACGTTTGTACTCGACTTTGTTAATGATACAGAAGATATTAAAGCTTCGTTCCAGCCTTATTATGAAACGACAGGTTTGGAGGAAGTGACGGATCCGAATATTTTATATGACTTACAAGCAGAACTAGAACCGTATCAAATTTTTACAGAGGAAGAAGTGCAAGCTGTAAATGAGCTGGAGATAAAAGGTGGATTCAAAAAGTCAACGAAGGCACAAACGGAACTTAATGCATGGATTGATAAAGGTGTGGAACGCTTTAAGCAATTAAATGAGGAAGAAAAAGAAGCGTTTAAAGCATCGGTAACGAAGTTCGTACGTACATATGCATTTATTTTACAAATTGCGATGTTCATTGATGTTGATTTGCACAAGCTTTATATTTATTTAAACTATCTATTACGTAAGCTGCCGCGCAGTAGTAAAGATAAAGACGTATATATGGCAGATGATGTTGCACTTCAATACTATCGCAATCAGAAGGTATTTGAAGGCAGCATCGAACTAGAGAAAACGGGTGGCGTAGATTTAAAGCCAACTTCACATGGTACAGGTGGTGCAGTGGAAGATGAGAAGGTTCGGTTATCATCTATTTTAGAGAAGTTAAATGAGCGCTTTGGTACAGAGTTTACGAAAACTGATTTTCTTTCACGGGACCAAGTAAAAGAAGACATGTTAAACAGTGAAGACATTCAACAAAAAGCGAAAAACAATACAAAAGACAATTTCAAGTTCGCTTTCGAAAAATCATTCATGGACTTCGTAATTGATCGTATGGGTAGTAACGAAAAATTCTTTATGAAGATTTTAGAGAATGAGGAATTCAAAAACTTTATTATGGAAGATATGATGAATGAAGTGTATGCGGAAGTGAATGGGTAAAAAAGCAACCGTTGACCAAAAGAGAGTTATTGACCAAATCTTGACCAAGAAGCAAAGAATTTACCTTTCAAGAAGAGACAAAAGTTTGCTACATAAAGAAAACCCCTTGACTACCAAGGGGTTTTTCGTATGATCCCGACTGGGTTCGAACCAGCGACCTCCACCCTGTCAAGGTGGCGCTCTCCCTGCTGAGCTACGGGATCATGATGAAAAAGTTTCTTTTTGATATATCTGATAATTCTGTTAGGTTGATTATACAAAATTAAGTGTCACCTTACAATAGTTTTTAACTACAATATTAAAAATGGAATTTGATAGAATACCACGCCTATATTTTATTGAAGGCACATTTTCATGTAGTTTAATAGTAAATAAGCGAATGATTTACTCATAAAGTTGAAGGGATTTTTCGCCTTTTATCAGATTGAGTAGTAGCTTTATCCTATAATGTGATTTGAAATTGATATAATTTAAAATAGGGGATAATTTGAAGGGGGGTGTCACTTTGTTTAGAAGGAGTGGAAAATGGACTGTTTTTGTCATGGGTGGGCTTGTTTTAAGTGGATTGATATTTGGTAGCATTATGTTTTTTACTAAAACAGATAAGGCGGAAATGAAAGCTGGGGAAACTGAGCAAATCGAAGAGGTAGATAAATCAAAAGATATTGGAATGAAGATAAGAGAAATGCATAGTGATTTAAATTCGATTACAGGTTGGGAAAGACATGAGAATTTTGAGAAAACGGATGCTCCAGCTTGGGAAGAGAATGAATCGGGATTCAAGTTAATTGATACCACTTTAATAGAAGCTGCTTCATTGTCTAAAGGCAATTTAAAGGAAGATTTAGAACGAGCTAGAATATTGCTTCGTATTTCAATTCAAAATCATGATACCACAGCTTTAGTATATGTTCACCGTATTTTACACGATCTTGATACCGTACAGAACAGATTGCAATCGAGAGATGTGTTTAACAGTGCGAAAGCTGGTGCTGGTGATGGTGATGCTAGTGCGATACCTGCATATGATGATTATATTAAGCAACATAGCAAGTAAATATAAAATTTATATTTGTTTTGGTAGGATCTTCTTTTTACAATTTCGTGGAAATAGGGTATAACAGAAATAGAAAATAGATTTATAAATACATTATAGATTAAAGAGGTATATACAAATGGTAAGAAAATCTTTCAAGATGCGTGTGCCCAGAAATAGAACGATTTCAATCAATGGTGCGATTCTTGATGTTGATGTCTCTCATGATGAGTTTTTAGATGAGTTTATTGAATGGATAGATTCAAAAGGGTGGTCTTTTATGGGAATGACCGATGAGATTACAGAAGAGGAAGCCGGGAATAATTTAATAGATTTATTGGCCGATGAGAAGGATAAGAAAGAATGAGTCCTTCTTATTTTTATTCGTATGATTATGTCTTTCTATGTAAAATTATGATATAGTGAACAATGGTAATTGAGTTTCCATTTTAATACCAATTTCATGTCGGATTGGTAGAATTAGTATATAAGGCAAAAGAAAATAGAAGAGGGAGAGTCATATGGTAAATTGCAAGAAAATTATGGTTTTTATGGTGGTGATGTGTGTCTTCTTTTTAACACCTATGACATTGTACGCCGAAACTGGTACTGGGGCGGTGCCGACACCGACACCTACACCGACACCTGGTCCGGGTCCGAATGTATTTGGTCAATTTGCAGTTTCAATTGATGCGAAAACAGGAGATGTTTTGTACGACAAAAATGCATATCAACGTGCATTTCCGGCAAGTATGACGAAAGTGTTGACGGCTATTTTATTAATGGAGCATGCGAAGCCAGAGGATCAATTTACGTTTTCACAACTTGCATTAGATCAGGAAAAGAGTAATTATCAACTTGAATTTCAAGTAGGTGAAACAATCGATCGTAATACAGCGCTAACAGTTTTAATGGTATTAAGTGCAAATGATGTTGCGTATGCGATTGGTGAACGGATTGGCGGAAGCATAGAAAACTTTTCGAAGATGATGAATGAGAAAGCGAAGCAGTTAGGGGCAAAGGATAGTCATTTTATAACGCCGAATGGCTTACATGATCCGAATCATTATACGACGGCATATGATATGGCAATGATCACAAGAGGGGTTCAGCAATATCCTGAAATTTTACAAGCTATGAATACGAAACGGACAACGGTTACTACGTCTAGACAAACGGTTTCTATTTTTAATAAAGCGAATTATTTTGAAAATCCATATAGTATTGGCGGAAAAACAGGTTTTACAAATGAAGCTCGCAATACGCTTGTATTATTAAATGAGAAAGATGGTAACCGTATTGTTAATGTTGTGATGGCATCACAAAAACCAGAAATTTACGAAGATATGCGTCAAATTGCGGATCATTCCTTTTCGCAATTTGCGAAGCAAATGGTGATAGATAAAAATAATTGGCATCAGAAGGCAACGTATTTAGATAAAGACATAGATTGTGAACTAGAACAAAGTGCGGAGTTTATGTTAAAGAAAGATGAAGGAAAAAATGTTAAAACTGTTTTTCGAACTACTCCTATTGAGAAAAGCACATTGTATCAAAATGGAATTCACCGTGGTGAAGTAGTTGGAACAGTTGATGTTACAAAAAATAATCAAACAATAGGCAGTATTAATGTTCTTTCTAAAGAAGATGTTACATTTGCAATGCCGAAAACAAATATAAAACCAACTGAACCTACGTATCCTTTTGGATGGATGATAGGTATTGGAGCTGGAATTATTAGTTTAATGATAATCGGTTTATATGTGGTAAGACGGGCTAAAAAGAAAGCGGCTTCAGAAGTGAAATAGGCAATGATCAATTGCCTATTTTTTATTGTGTTTTTTGTTCGTTCATTATAGTATTAATTTAAGTTCTCTGTTAAGAACGGCTTAGGATATCCTAGTTTTTACGTACATATACATAATAAAGAGGAGGAGATACGGGTGAAACTAGTTTGGAAGATTATTAGTAACGTCATCTCATTTGTTTTATTTGCGTTGATGGTTTGCTTGGCGTTTGTTGTTATTTCATCCAAAGCAAGCGGCGGGGATCCGACTGTAATGGGATATCAATTTAAAACGGTACTATCTGGATCAATGGAACCAACATTTTTAACAGGATCAATTATTGCGATTGAACCAACGAAAGATGGATCTAAATATAAAAAAGGTGATGTAATTACTTTTAAAGAAGATGAGAAAAAAATTGTAACTCACCGTATTATTGGTGTGAAAAACGCAAATGGGAAAGTCATGTATGAAACAAAGGGTGACAATAATAATGGGCCAGATTTAAAACCAGTCTTAGCGGAAAATGTTATTGGAAAATATGCAGATATTACAGTTCCATATGTAGGATACTTGTTAAGTTATGCGAGTTCAAAAGCAGGAGCTGCCTTACTATTAATTATTCCAGGTGTATGTTTACTCATGTATTCTGTTATTACTATTTTCAGTGCAATTCGCAGCATTGATAATGAAAAGAAAAATAAATCTACAGATGTTGGACAATCCGTGTAATTCCGTTATTTTCTCTATTATAGAGATTATAAATATATAGATGTCATTGGGGGATATGGACATGACCTTAAAGAAAAAAATAGGAATGGGAATTACATCGGCAATTATGGGAGCTACCTTAATTGGAGTAGGAACATTTGCGTACTTTAGCGATAAAGAAGTCTCAAATAATACCTTTGCAGCTGGTACACTTGATTTAACTACAAATCCAACAGCAATTATTAATGTTAATAATCTTAAGCCTGGTGATACAATCGTACGTGATTTTGAATTGGTAAACAGCGGAACATTAGATATTGAAAAAGTCTTATTAAACTCGGAATATATTGTGAAAGATGCGAAAGGTGATAATACTGAAGATTTTGGTAATCATATTAAGGTAACCATCTTAAAGAATACCGATAAAGGTCATAATATTATAAAGGAAAAGAAACTATCTGAATTAGTTGGGAAACCATTAATAATAGTGAATAATGATGCACTTGCTGAAAAATTAGATGAAAAAGGTATTAAAGCTGGGAACAAAGACAAGTTTAAAGTGAAATTTGAGTTTGTCGATAATAAGAAAAATCAAAATCAATTCCAAGAGGATACACTTGAATTGAAATGGACATTTGATGCACAGCAAACAGCTGGTATAGAGAAGTAATCATAGGAGCAGGCTATCAGATTGATAGCCTGCTCCTACTATAGGTATTATTTTTGAACTAGTATACAAAAGTTATATATAACAAAAACAGGAAAATTTTCTATGATTTTCGGATTCTATTATTTATAATGAAAGTATGTTCTTTATAAAGAATCAGATACGAGTAATGGGAGAGGTTGGAATGCTAAAATCATCAAAAAAATTAAAAACGATGCTTATGTTTCCTTGTATGTGTTCAATAGTCTTCTATATGGGATCACAAGTAGTTACGTATACGGAGGCTGCTTTTGTAAATGAGACAAAAATACATTCTACTGTTTCAACTGCAATTGTATTTCCAAAAACGATTGATACTTTGGTGAAAAAAGCAGAGCAGCATGAGAGTTTGATTTTAAAGGTAGATGAAGGAATGAATAAGGAAATACACGCTGATTCTATAGAAATACTTGAACCAAAAGTGAAAGAGTTGAGAGAACAGCTTGAACAAGTAAAAGTCGAACGTGAAACGTTGCAACACATATATGCAGAAATAGAAGATTATTATAACCAATCAATAGAAAATGTAAAAGTAAATAATAGCGACTCAAGTAAGGAAGTACTTCAATATGTACAAGTTGGTTTTACGAAAGTAAAAAGTATGAAGGATAATGTTGATAAGAAAATATCGGTACCAAAAATAGAAGAATTTATTCTAACTCTGCAAAAGAAAATTGAGGATGAAAAAGTGAAACAGGTTCCTAACACGCCTGAAAAAGTAGAGCAAGAACAAGTTATACCTCCTTCTGAGCAAAAAGAGTTAAAGAAACAAGAAGAAATAAAGCAACCATTAAAACCTAAACAAGAGCAGATCAATCAAATCGAGCAAACGGAAGAAACCAATCGAGTATTACAACAACCTGAGGAGAAGAAAGAAGAAGTACCGCAACAAGATTCAGACACTGTACATGAAAATCACTAATTTTTTGGTTATACCTTCTAGAAATATAGAGGTTAACATAAAAATGTAATTCAAGAAAAATGCGGAAGGAGGCAACAGGAACAGTAGGATTAACTTTATGTACAATATGAATTCGTAGACAATAAACAAGATGAAAGTGAATTCCAAGGTAATCAACTTCAGCTGAAATGGACTTTTGAAGCAGACAGAACAGAAGGGTCATAAAAATAATCGAATTGATAAAAAAAAGGTAGGTTTCTCCTGCCTTTTTCCATAGCAATTCGTGTTATATGAGGGATGCAGATGAATAAGAAGTGGATATTTATTATGAGTATATGTCTAATTTTAGTATTATTCATTGGTATTACAAAAAATATTGACCAAGTCTATGCGGAGGAGCGGCGAGAAATAGATATAAGCCTTGAACCAAAAGAAGTACTTTTTCATGTTTCGAATATGAAGCCAGGAGATTGGGCAAATCGAAGTATACGTATTAGTAATGATGGGACAAAGAAATTATCATATAGTATAAAGAGTGAGGTTTCGGAAGGGTCTACAAAACTGTATGAAGCTCTTAAGGTCACTGTAAAAGAGAAGCAAGAGGTGTTATACGAGGGGAGTCTAAAAGAACTTCAAAGTATGGAAAATCGTACATTAGTAGCTGATAGAACTGACGAGCTTATCTATACGATACATGTTCCGAAAGAATTAGGAAATGAGTATCAAGGGTTACAAACAATAGTGAAGTTCATTTTCTATGCGGAAGGACCAGAGGGAAATGGTGTAGGTACAGAAAATGAAACGGGAAGCAATCAAGCACAACCACCTACTAATAGTAACTGGCAGCTGCCGCGTACAGGCGTACAACAAAGCAGTATGGTCTTAATAGGTATTGGCTTAGTAGGGTGTGCGTTTTATTTTTATAAAAGATATATGCAAATGAAGTATGGGAAAAATTAAGTTTTGTAGATAACAAAATTAATATTATTTTATAGTTGCAATTATACCCCTATGTTCTTTATAATGAACTTATGGTAGCTTTTTAAAGAACAAGAGAATTCAAGGGGTATTGTACATACATTGGATATAGAAAGATAACAGTCATTCTATTAGTTATACCTCTTATCCTTATCCTTAAGAGATAACAATAAAAAATAGCTAGGGGGAATTTAAAGTGAGTTTAAAGAAAAAATTAGGTATGGGAATCGCTTCTGCAGCATTAGGATTATCTTTAATCGGTGGAGGAACATTTGCTTACTTTAGTGACAAAGAAGTATCGAACAATACATTTGCAGCTGGTACGTTAGACCTTACTTTGGACCCTAAAACAATTGTAGATATCAAAGACCTTAAACCAGGGGATACTGTTAAAAAAGAGTTCTTATTAAAGAACAGTGGTACATTAGCAATTAAAGATGTTAAATTAGCAACGAAATATGCAGTTGTAGATGCAAAAGGCGATAACGCTGGTGAAGATTTCGGTAAACATATTAAAGTAAAATTCCTTTGGAACTGGGATAAGCAAAGTGAGCCTGTATATGAAACAACTTTAGCGGATTTACAGAACGTAGATCCAGATGTTTTAGCAAAAGATATCTTTGCTCCAGAGTGGGCTGAAAAAGGCGGCTTAGAAGCTGGAACAGAAGACTACCTATGGGTACAATTTGAGTTTGTAGATAATGGTCAAGATCAAAATAAATTCCAAGGCGATGCATTAAACTTAGAATGGACATTCAATGCAAATCAAACAGAAGGCGAAGAGAAATAATAAATAACACCAAAAAAGCGGGGATTCCCCGCTTTTTTTCGCTTTTTTTATAAATAAAAAAAGAGTGCTCCCCAGTTTGCACTCCTTCGCGTATATGTTACTTCTGGTTTTTCTTCCATTTTGTAAACTCTAAAAATTCCCGGAATTGCTCTTTTGAGACACCGGAATTCATAGCTTCTTTGACGAGGTGTGTCCATTCCGAATCCAGTTGGTTTTCGGATGATGTTTCGTCATGAAGGAGTGTGTCCATTGGTACTTGCAGAACATTTGCGATTTTTTCAAGAAATTGAATGGAAGGGTTCTTTTGCAAATTACGTTCAATGGAACTAATATAAGACTTTGCCACACCTGCTTTTTCAGCAAGTTCTGTTAAAGAAATCCCTCTTTGCAACCGAAGGCGTTTTATACGTTCTCCTATCATCTTTGCGCACCTTTCTGTAAGTATGTAGTCGGCTTATGATGTCATTATTATAACACAAATTTCGTTAAAAAGAACGTTTCTACTACTCTGCTAGTTTCTGGTAGATTGGTTCATACGTTGGAAAAAGTGTTCGATATCTTGAATAGCGATCCCCGCATCTAAAGCTTCAAGCATTAAATCAATCCAATCCTGATCTAGCGTATCTGCCATTTCTTTGTACAAAGTGTATTCCTCCCTAATGTGTAATGAAGCAAAAAATAAACAATCTTTTAAGTACATTATAATATTTCGAAAAGTTAATTTGGTGAAAATAATGTTAATTTATTGTATATTTTGCAGGTGAAATTAATAAAAAGCTACTACTTTGTTATTCTATAAAGAAATTGTAATAGTTTTATCAAAAATTATCAATATCTTCAGAAATAACTGATATATTGAGAAATTTCTGTATGAAAAATATATGATTTTTACAAAAATATTACGAAAATTACAAAATAGAACAAAATTAAACAAAATATTGAAAAATTACTGAATTTTTATTATTATCTTAATATTGGTACATATTTTATTGGGGGAGGAAAATAGGGATGAAAAAGAAACCATTTAAAGTGTTATCGACACTTGCTGTAGCAGCTGTTCTTGGTTGCTCATTTGGAGCTGGTAGTCAATCTGTTTATGCAGAAACACCTGGAAAAGCAGCAGCTACAAGCCCAATTGATGATCATCTAATTCCAGAAGAGCGTTTAGCTGATGCTCTTAAAAAACGTGGAGTAATTGATTCATCCGCTTCTAAAGAAGAGACAAAGAAAGCTGTCGAAAAGTATGTAGAGAAAAAGAAGGGTGACAAACCTGGAAAAGAAGCAGCAACTGGGGATACTGTTACAAAAGAAGCATCTGATTTCCTGAAGAAAGTTAAAGATGCTAAGGCAGATACAAAAGAAAAGTTAGAAAATCCAGCAAATGGAAATGGTGCAGGGACAGGTCCAGTTAGAGGTACATTAAATGGTAAAGTACCAACGGCTCCTGCAAAAGCAAAAGAGTATAATGGGGAAGTTCGTAAGGATAAAGTACTTGTTTTGCTTGTAGAGTATGCTGATTTCAAACATAATAATATCGATAAAGAGCCTGGTTATATGTATTCTAGTGACTTTAACCAACAACATTATCAAAAAATGTTATTTGGTGACGAACCATTTAAATTAGAAGATGGGACAAGCATTGAAACATTTAAGAAATATTATGAGGAACAATCTGGCGGTAGTTATACAGTAGATGGAACAGTTACGAAATGGTTAACAGTTCCAGGTAAAGCAGCTGATTACGGTGCAGATGCTGGAGATGGTCATGATAATAAAGGACCATTAGGACCTCGTGACCTGATCAAAGATGCATTAAAAGCAGCGGTAGATAGCGGACTTGATTTATCAGAATTTGATCAATTTGATCAATATGATGTAAATGAAGACGGCAATAAAAATCAGCCAGATGGTTTGATTGACCACTTAATGGTTATCCACGCTGGTGTTGGACAAGAAGCTGGCGGCGGTAAATTAGGTGACGATGCAATTTGGTCACACCGCTGGACAGTTGGTCCAAAGCCATTCCAAATTGAGGGAACAAAAGCGAAAGTACCGTACTGGGGCGGTAAAATGGCAGCATTTGACTACACAATTGAACCAGAAGATGGAGCAGTTGGTGTATTCGCACATGAATACGGTCATGATTTAGGTCTTCCAGATGAATATGATACAAAATATTCTGGCGGGGGCGAGCCAATTCAATCATGGTCTATTATGAGTGGCGGTAGCTGGGCAGGTAACATTGCTGGAACAACACCAACAAGTTTTTCTCCGCAAAACAAAGAGTTCTTCCAAAAAACAATTGGTGGAAACTGGGCGAATATTGTGGAATTAGATTATGATAAGTTAAACCGAGGAATTGGTTATGCAACATACTTAGATCAAAGTGTAACAAAAACGGATCGACCAGGCATGATTCGTGTTAATTTACCAGATAAAGATGTAAAAGGAATTGAGCCAGCATTTGGTAAGAAGTACTACTATAGTACAAAAGGTGATGATCTTCATACTACGTTAGAAACACCTTTATTTGATTTAACAAATGCAACAACTGCAAAGTTTGATTACAAATCATTATATGAAATCGAAACAGACTATGATTTCTTAGAAGTACATGCAGTAGCAGAAGATGGATCGAAAACATTAATCGATACAATTGGTAATAAAAATGTAAAAGGTGGAGCAGATACAACTCTTGGAAAATGGGTAGACAAATCTTATGATTTAAGCCAATTTAAAGGTAAGAAAGTGAAGCTTGTATTTGAATATGTTACTGATGGTGGTTTAGCATTAAATGGATTTACCCTTGATAATGCAAAATTAACAGTAGATGGTAATGTTGCATTCTCTGATGACGCAGAAGGCGATACTCAGTTTAAGTTAAATGGTTTTGTTGTTTCAAACGGAATTGAGAAGAAGGGCCATAACTATTATGTAGAGTGGAGAAACTACGCTGGTGCTGATGAAGCGTTAAAATATGCTCGCGGTCCAGTATATAACACAGGTATGGTTGTATGGTATGCAGATTCTAGCTATACAGATAACTGGGTTGGCGTGCATCCAGGATACGGATTCCTTGGTGTAGTTGACTCTCATTCTGAAGCAATTGCAGGAACTTTAAATGGTAAGCCAACATTTAAAGATAGCACACGTTATCAAATTGCTGATGCAGCGTTCTCTTTCGATCAAACACCAGCATGGAAAGTTGTATCACCAACTCGTGGAACATTTGAATACAATGGACTACCAGGTGTTGCAAAATTCGATGATTCTAAAGCTTATATTAATCAACAAATTCCAGATGCAGGACGCATCTTACCAAAACTTGGCCTGAAATTTGAAGTAGTTGGCCAATCGGATGATAAATCTGCAGGTGCAGTTCGCTTATACCGTTAATTATGAAGAAGCTGTTGAAAGTTTTCCTTTCAACAGCTTTTTTCATGAGTAAATATATTTTAAATGAAATACAAACTCATATATAATGATACTTTAAGAAGTGTTTTTTAGGTGGCAGAGAGGCTACGGTCAAGCATAGAAGCGGTCAGTTCCTCTTTTAGCTCCATGCGAAGTGAAAACAGAGAGAGAAAATGAGTGTAGGTCACATGTTGAACAATCAAAATGAATGTATATAAACATAGAGGGAGGGATAGTAGATGGATATCACTTCTATTGTGAACGAGCAAAAGTCATATTTTTATAAAGGTCGCACAAGAAATATAGAAGAAAGAAAGAAACATTTACAAAAGTTATATGAAGGGATTCAACGTTTTGAGTCTGATATTTTTCAAGCGTTAAAATTGGATTTAAATAAATCAGATCATGAATCATTTACGACAGAGGTTGGATACGTATTAAAGGAGATTTCCTTTTTAATGAAACGTCTTTCTTCATGGAGTAAGCCAAAGCGCGTGCGTACAGCACTTACACACGCTGGTTCGAAGGGGAGAGTCGTTCCAGAGCCCTACGGTGTTACCCTTGTAATGGCTCCGTGGAATTATCCATTTCAACTTGCAATTGCACCCCTTGTAGGAGCCTTAGCAGCTGGCAACACGGTTGTATTAAAGCCGTCAGAATTGACACCTAATGTTTCTAGTCTTCTTGCAAATATGTTACAAGAGTTATTTCCAGCTGAACTTGTTACGGTTGTTGAAGGCGGTATTGAAGAGAGTACAGCACTGTTAAAAGAGCCGTTTGATTATATTTTCTTTACTGGTAGTGTAGGGGTTGGCAAGATTGTTATGGAAGCGGCAGCGAAAAGCTTGACACCTCTTACGTTAGAGCTTGGTGGGAAAAGCCCATGTATTGTGCATAATGATGCAAAATTAGAAATAGCAGCAAGGCGTATTGTTTGGGGGAAATTTTTGAATGCGGGACAAACATGTGTTGCGCCGGATTACATATATGTTCATTCTTCTATAAAAGAACAACTTATTGAAGCACTGCGAATGGAAATTAAAAATCAATATGGAGAAAAACCTCTACAAAATGAAAATTACGTTCGGATTGTCAGTAAACGTCATTTTGAAAGGCTATGTTCTTTTTTACAAGAGGGCAGTGTTGAAATTGGCGGAAAATACAATGAAGAAACTCTACATATAGAGCCAAGTGTTGTAACGAATATTACGTGGCAGGATTCTATTATGGAGGATGAAATTTTTGGTCCAATTTTGCCGATTATGGAGTATGAAAATATAGAAGATATCATTGGAAAAATTCAACGACAACCTAAATCATTAGCTTTATATGTATTTTCAGAGAGTAAAGAAATTCAAAAACAAATTACGCGTAATATTTCATATGGCGGTGGGTGTATAAATGACGTTGTGTATCACCTTGCTACGCCATATTTACCCTTTGGTGGCGTTGGAAGCAGTGGATTAGGAAGTTATCATGGGGAGCAAAGTTTTCGAACATTTTCGCACTATAAAAGCATTTTGTCTCAATCTACAGTATTTGATATGAAAATTCGTTACTCTTCTACAAAAAGTGCTTTAAAATTTATACGAAAGTTGTTAAAATGATGATGGTGTTTATCAGTAGGCGTAGCCGTATGATAAAAACCCCTTCTCGCTTGAAGGGGTTTTTCTGTTCGACATGTGTATCATGCGAAAATGAATCAAACATACTACATAAAGAATAGAAGAGGACGCTGTTAAATAATTATTTTTGTTTGGATCGAAACAAAAAAATCTATAAAAAACTAATATTTATTCATGAATATAAAAATTAAAAATTTGAGATAGATAGGACGGGAAAATGAAAAAGATTATTAAAGTTGAAGCAGTAGAAAAACATTTTGGAGATCAAGTGATTATTCCACCTCTTTCTTTAGACATTAAAGAAGGAGAATTTTTAACAATTCTTGGACCGAGTGGTTGTGGAAAAACAACGTTACTTCGTATGATTGCAGGTTTTGAAACTCCTACAAAAGGTAACCTTTTACTTGATGAAGAAAGAATCAATGACTTGCCGCCTTATAAGCGTCATATGAACTTAGTGTTCCAGCATTATGCATTGTTTCCACATATGACGGTGGAGAAAAATATTTGTTTTGGTATGAAGATGCAAAAAGTATCAGCGGCAGAACAAAAAGAGCGTGCAGAAGAAGCGATGCGTTTAACGCAGTTACTTGAATTCCGTAATCGTAAGCCTGCTAAGCTTTCTGGTGGACAACAGCAGCGTGTTGCAATTGCAAGAGCAATCGTAAATAATCCGCGTGTATTATTACTAGATGAGCCACTTGGAGCACTTGATTTTAAGTTAAGAAAAGATTTACAACGTGAGTTGAAAAACTTACAGCGTAATTTAGGAATTACGTTTATATATGTAACGCACGATCAAGAAGAAGCAATGAGCATGAGTGATCGTATTGTCGTTATGAATAAAGGGCATATCGAGCAGATCGGAACGCCAAAGGAAATTTATAAAGTGCCAAAAACAATGTTTGTCGCGACATTCATTGGTGAAAATAATATTATAAAGAATGGGGAAAACTACGTAGCAGTTCGCCCTGAAAATGTGAAAATACGTTCGGTTGAAGAACCAATTTTAAAAGAATACCATCTTGGACATATTGAAGATATCGAGTTTGTTGGAAATATGGAGAAGCTTTATGTACGTGATGAAAAAACAGCAGAACTATTAATGGCATACCAAACTGCAGAGGGAGCAGCGCAGTGGAGTATTGGGGATAATGTATACGTAGGCTGGGAGCAAGAGGATGAGGTGACCTTAAATTGAAAAAAGGGAAACTACTCGCATTACCTACAGTTACATGGTTACTAATCTTCTTTTTAATTCCGCTTGTATTCGTATTAGCATTTGCGTTCTTGCAGCGCGGGGCATATGGAACAGTGGAGATGCAATTTACGTTAGATAATATATCTCGTGTGTTTGATCCCTTGTATATGAACACATTATGGGAAACAGTGAAAATTGCAGTGATCACAACAGTACTTTGCTTACTCATTGGTTACCCGTTTGCATATACAATTACAATTGTTGATCGTAAATATCGTTCGATTTTACTATTATTAGCAACGATTCCGTTCTGGATTAACTTTCTTGTGCGCTCGTATGCATGGATTGTTATTTTACGTTCACAAGGGCTTGTAAATACAGTATTACTAAAGTTAGGCGTTATTAATGAGCCACTAAATTTACTGTATAATACACCATCTGTAGTATTAGGAATGGTATATTCTTTACTGCCATTTATGATTTTACCAGTGTACGCAGCAATTGAGCAGCTAGATAAACGTAAATTAGAAGCAGCATATGATTTAGGAGCAACACCGATGAAAGCGTTTTGGAATGTAACATTACCAATGACAATGTCAGGGGTTGCTACTGGTTCGATTTTAGTATTTGTTTCATCTATTGGAATGTTTGTTGTATCAGACGTTATGGGTGGATCAAAGGTAGCGTTAATCGGAAACGTTATTCAAAACCAATTCTTAGGTGCACGTGATTGGCCATTTGGATCAGCGTTATCCATTATTGTCGTTCTGTTCTCTGTTCTGTTAATTTACTTATATTATCGTGCAACGAAAGTATATAAATACGGAAACGGAGGGGAATAGACAAAGATGAAGAAGTTTTTAGTCTCTTATTCTTGGTTAATTTTATTGTTCTTGTATTTTCCAATGATGGTTCTCATGGTATATTCTTTTAACGATTCTCGTATTAACGCGGAATGGGAAGGATTTACGTTCCATTGGTATACTGATTTATTTCAAAAGCAAGATGTTATTGATGCATTTGTAAATAGTATTACAATCGCGATTGTGACGACAATTGTGACAACGGTTCTTGGTGTGATTTTCGCTGTTGCATTACATCGTTATAAATATCGTTTTGAAGGGGCAATTAACGGTCTCGTATATTTACCAATTTTAATTCCTGATATTTTAATGGGATTATCTTTACTTATTTTATTTAGTCAACTTGGCATTGAACTTGGACAAGCAACCATTATTATTGCCCATATTACATTTAGTATTTCATTCGTTGTTGTCATTTTAGCAGCACGTCTTTCTGGAATGGGCCGCGATTTAGAAGAAGCAGCGAATGATTTAGGAGCAACTCCGTGGCAAACGTTTCGTTATATTACGCTTCCTGGAATTGCACCGGGTATTATTTCAGCGGCATTATTAACATTCACACTATCAATCGATGATTTTGTGATTAGTTTCTTCGTATCCGGTCCAGGATCAACAACATTGCCATTATACATTTATAGTATGGTGAAGCGCGGAATATCACCTGAAATTAATGCTCTTTCTACAATTTTAATTGTTGTAATTGTTGGATTAATGGTTGCATCAGAGATCTTCCGTAAAAAAGGTGCAGATGGTGAAGAAAACTCCGGAGGACATCTTCCGCTATAACATAGAGAACAAATTATAAAGAAAGAGGAGGTAATTCATCAATGAAATGGATGAAAACAGTAGCTGGTGCAGCGATTAGCTTCAGCCTTGTTGCCGGCCTATTAGCTGGGTGTGGTGAGAAGAAGGAAGAGCTAAACATTTATAGCTGGGCTGATAATTTTGATGAAGAAGTAATAAAAGATTTTGAAAAGAAATATAATGTCAAAGTTAATTATGATAAATACGCAAGTAACGAAGAAATGCTTGCGAAATTGCAAGCTGGCGGTGCAAAATATGATTTGATTCAACCGTCAGACTACATGGTTAAAACGATGGCAAAAATGGATTTACTAGAGCCATTGGATAAAAAGAACATTCCAAATGTAAAAAATCTTGTTTCAAACTTTAAAACACCTCCATTTGATCCAGAGAATAAGTACTCGCTTGTATACACTTGGGGTGTAACAGGAATTGCTTACAATAAAAAGCACGTAAAAGAAGCACCAACAAGTTGGAATGACCTATGGAATGAGAAATATAAAGGCCATGTTACTTTATTAAATGATTCTCGTGAAGTATTAGGAATGGGTCTGAAAAAGAATGGATTTTCAAATAGCACACAAAATGATGCTGAATTGAAGACAGCAGCTACTGATCTGCAAAAGTTACTTCCTAACTTACTTGCGTTTGATACAGATAATATTAAACAAAAATTTATTACAGAGGACGCTTGGATTGGGACAGTCTGGTCTGGAGATGCAGCGTTCATTGCAAAAGATAATAAAGATATAGAGTATGTCGTTCCAAAAGAAGGCGGTACAATTTGGGCGGATACATTAGCAATTCCAAAAGGCGCGAAACATAAAGAACTTGCAGAGAAGTTTATGAACTACTTAATGGATGAAAAAGTAAGTGTGAAAAACTATGAATCCATTGGATATAGTAATCCAAATGAAAAAGCATGGGAACTTCACAGTAAAGAGTATCGTAATAACCACATGATTTTCTTATCGAAAGACGAGTTGGCCCGTACAGAGTGGCTTGTTGATGTAGATAATAAATTAAAAGAGTATGATCGTTACTGGACGGAGTTAAAAACAAAAGGCGAATAAGTACCAAAAATGCGGTTTCTGAATAGAAATCGCATTTTTTCATAATAGGAGGAAAAGGTTTGAAAAGAAAATTACATCGATATGAGCTCGCTTGTATCATCTTGTTGTTTGTTGAATTTGCTCTCATTGCTTGGAGGATACAAGCAGGTGGTGTGACAACAATTGATTCATATGTGAAAGGGCTTGTAAGAGGATTACAAACAGAAAGTTCACTTTCATTTTTTTCATATTTTACAAAATTGGGATCTGCAATTGGAATTATAGGTACGCTTACGCTTAGTCTTTTCGTTTTTTGGAAGAAGCGCTATTATGTGGCAATGGTTGTTTATCCTATGGCTGTACTAATCACACATCTTGTGAATAAAGGAATAAAAGAAATAGTGAAAAGAGATCGTCCGAGTTTAAATGAAGCGTTTGATGCCCTTGGATATAGTTTTCCAAGCGGCCATGCAATGCTATCAATGGTTACGTATGGATTTCTCGCTTATATCATTGCTGCAAACGTAAAAAATGTGGCTGGGAAAGTTGTTATTACGATTGCGATGGCATTGTTAATCATATGGATTGGATTAAGCAGAATTATTTTATCTGTACATTATCCGACTGATATTTTAGCTGGCTATTGTTTAAGCGGTATGTTATTAATTATTGCTATTTATTTTCATCGTTTGCTTTCTGAGCGATTTGGAACAAATCAAGAAAGATAAAAAACATCCGGAAATTCCTAGAGTACTGGAATTTTTGGATGTTTTTTATTCAGCTATTTGTGGGCAGTAAAAGCGTGATTGATCAGGGCTAATAATCGGTGAGGAATGAAGAAAAAACCTACTGATTAAAGTTTCACTTTATATTATGTTATGCCATTGACTATGGTAAGATGTGCTAAAATATAGTGAGATTCACTAATTATATAAAGTAGGTGAAGATGTGTGAAGACAAATGTACATAAAATAGATAACTGGGGGAAACTAGGTACTTTTTTTTATCGATTTCGTTATACAGTCATTGCTTCATTAGTCGTGTTAGCAATATCACTCGGTATTTTCGCACCAAAACTTCCAGGGGTATTAGGAGGCGATGGTTTTCAAACAAAAGGAGACTATCAAACGACAAAAGCAATTTTAGATAAGGATTTTAAACAGTCTCAAGATGCGCTCCTTCTCGTTTTTCAGAAGAATAAAGGAGTTTCAAACCAGGATTTTCAAAAACGAATAGAAGAAATTATAACAAAAATTCAAAAGAAAGAAACATATGATTCATTCCATCATCCATTAGAAAATAAAGAAATGTTACAAGATGATATTGCGTATGCGACGATTTTATTTTCCGGGAAAACAAGTAAAGAACGGAATGAAAAGACATTAAAATTTGCAAAAGAAATAAAAAAGGAAAGTAACGATACGTTGAAAGTATCACCAACAGGTTTTCCAAAGATTAATGAAGAAATTAATGAACGCACACAAAATGATTTGAAAGTAGCAGAAATGATTGGACTGCCAATTGCTTTTCTTGTATTACTATTTTCATTTGGTAGCTTGCTCGCTTCCATCTTGCCGATTTTAAATGGGGCACTTAGTGTTATTAGTACAATGGGAATTTTATATTTTATCGGTGTAGATAAAGAATTATCTATTTTTGTATTAAATGTTGCACCGATGATTGGGCTTGCTTTATCAATTGATTTTGCATTGTTATTTGTGAATCGGTTTCGTGAGGAAGTGGCACATCGTACAGTAAAAGAGGCAATAGCTGTTACGTATCAAACAGCGGGTCGTGCGATTGTATTTTCAGGATTATGTGTATTTGTAGGTTTATCCGGTTTGTTTTTCTTTGAAATTGATTATATTCAGTCTGTTGCGATTAGCGGGATGATTGTTGTTGTGATGAGTATTTTATTTTCACTTACACTTCTTCCAGCCTTGCTATCGTTAATAGGAAAGCGATTACTGAAAAAGAAACAAACTGCACCTCGCACTTCCAATATGTGGCGTAAGTTTGCTCAATTTGTAATGAAGCATCCTATTATGATGATTGTCGTTGTTACAATGTTTATTCTCATCTGTTTGTTACCGCTTCGTACTGCCAATCTTCAATTTCCTGGTGTAGAAGCATTGCCAGAGAAAAGTGATACGCGAATGGCATATGAGAGATATGAAGAGGCATTTAATAAAATTGTGAAAACGCATGCTGATGTTACCTTGGTACTAGAGACGAAGCAGAAAATAACTGAGAAAGATAGTCTACAAAAGATAGAAGGTATTATTCAGAAGCTGGAAAAAGATAAGCATGTATACAAAGTAAAGAGTTTGTATAGTGAGCTAAATGGAATGACAGCGGAACAGATTGCTACATTATTACAATCACCTCAGCGAACACAAATAACACCTGTATTTGATGCTTATACAAAAGGAAATAAAACAACCATTCAAATTTTCTTAGACACAAAGCCTAAAGCGGAGACTGCGAAGCAATGGGTTCGTGATTTTAAAGACACCTATAAAGATGATGGTATTACATATTATTTAGGTGGTATGACAACATTTCAACAAGAGCTAGAGGATGAAATTAAAGATAAAGTTGTGATTGGTATGTCTGTCATATTCGGCTCTACTTTCTGTATTTTATTATTTGCATTCCGTTCTATACTCATTCCAATTAAGGCGATTGTGATGAATATACTTAGTTTAAGTGCAACAATTGGAATTGTGATTTGGCTATTTGAAGGTGGACATTTTGGATTAGAAGCAAGCTCAGTTTTATTCGTGCTACCGATTTTTATATTCGGTCTTGTATTCGGCTTAAGCATGGATTATGAAGTGTTTCTTATTTCTCGTATCCATGAATTGTATGAAGAGACAGGAGATAATGATGTGGCAACGTTAGAAGGGCTTGTATCAACAAGCCGTATTATTACATCAGCTGCTCTTATTATGATTGTTGTAACAGGAGCATTCGCCTTTACTGATATTTTACCAGTAAAGCAGATGGGGCTTGGTGTAGCACTTGCTATTTTTCTTGATGCAACGATTATTCGGCTTATGCTTGTGCCAAGTTTAATGAAAATGTTCGGAGATTGGAATTGGTGGCTGCCGTTTCGAAAGAAAAAAGTAAAATCATTAGATTGAAAAAAATGTTCATCTTGCAGAAAGGTCACTGGAAAACGAAAGTTTTTCAGTGGCCTTTTGTTGATCTATAAGACTTTCCGTATATATTTATTTTAATTTACTGGTATATCAATCGCGGCTAGGAATACAAAAGTAGATCGCTTCTCATTTCCTACCGTTGTTCTCACAAGGTATGGAACGAAAAAAGGCAATAACCGCCTCTACATGATCGGATGCTCTCCCATCCAAAAAGAAAAGTTTTTAGCAGTTTCTCTTATAGATGAGTGCTTTTTTTATGAATAGCATTGTCCACTTTTTGCAAATAGTATGTGGTAAGGACAATACATATAAAAGCAGGTGAAGACAATGTTTCGTTATTTTAAATTTAAGTTAAATGATACTGTACAGTTTGCAGAAAATGATGGGCACATGTATCGCATTGTCGGCTATAGACTCGAAAAAGGATTTTACCCAAAAGATGAATGGACTCATATTATTTATGAATTACTGAGAGAATTTGATGGGTATACAATGGATGCTGAAGAAGAAGAACTTGTGAAAGTCATTCAAGTAGAGGAAGAATATTATAAAATACATGAGATGTCCGGTTATCGATATCCAGTGAAAATGAAATCGAAGCCAAAAGTTTCTAAGGAAGAAACAATAGATAATTTACTGGATGCTTACAACGACTATAGGCGATTAGCAGACTTTTTTAAAGATTTATCTTATGAGCAAAAAGCAGAAGAAATGTTACAAGAAATTAAGAAATTACGTGCTTAGAGGGCAGTCTATTATGTAGACTGTCTTTTGTTTTAAACGATGCATTATCAATCATTTTCCGTTACAATAATAGAATCAATAGAAATAAGGTGGATAAAGCATGGAAATGAAAAGAAAGGGAGAATGGTGTGAAATTACCGTTCCAACTAAATGGAGCGGAATGAGCATTGATTCCTTGTTAAAAGAAGAGTGGAGCGTCCCAAAAAAGCTATTACATCAACTTCGTATGGAAAAAGGCATTATCGTCAATGGAGAACGAAAAGGGTGGAGTGAATCTTTACAAGAAGGGGATAAATTGCAAGTTCATATGTTTATCCAGGAGGAGTATGGTGTCCAGCCAGAGTTCGGTGATTTAGAAGTGATATTTGAAGACGATCATGTATTAATTGTAAATAAACCTGCGCACATGGATACGCATCCTTCTAGCAAAGGTGGAACAGGAACACTTGCAAATCTTGTTGCTTTTCATTTACAAATGCAAGGTGTAGAGACGAAAGTACGTCATATTCATCGATTAGATAAAGATACAACGGGTGGTGTTGTATTTGCGAAACACGCGATCGCGGGTGCTATTATGGATCGATTGTTAATGGAACGTAAAATTAAAAGAACATATTTGGCATTGGTAGAAGGAAAAGTAAAAAAGAAGCAAGGAAGGATTGACGCAGCGATTGGAAGAGATCGACATCATGCAACGAGGCGCCGTGTGTCTCCAAAGGGTGATCATGCGGTAACACATTATAAGGTAGAGGGATATTTTAAAAACAAAGATGTGACGCTTGTAACATTACAATTAGAGACAGGAAGAACTCATCAAATTCGCGTTCATATGAGTCATAGTGGTCATCCGTTAATTGGCGATACGTTGTATGGTGGACAATCCACATATATGTCAAGTCAAGCCTTACATGCTATGCGGATTGCTTTTTTACATCCTATTACAAAAGAAGAGATCACAGTAGAGGTTCCGCTTCCAAATCATTTAAATAGCATTCTGAAATCTTTCCAAAAATAGAACAAGTAAAGTTTTTTTGTTTAGTTGAGAAAGATATTTTTTGCAGGAAATTTTTTGTGAAAATAGAAGCCGTAAATAGAAAAGAGAGGTGAAAATTACTTGGTAAGATATAAATATATGATAGGTATATTTCTTGCTTGTTTTCTATTTACGTTGCTTCTATCTCCATATTTACCGAATTATCTAGCGGTGCACTGGAATCAGGATGGTGAACCAAATGAATATGCAAGGAAACAAGTTGTTATGTTATTTATTCCCTGCCTTATTATTTGTCTTCATGGCCTGTTGTATATCATTTCACATTACGTATATAAGTTCAATGAGAATGATCGCAATATTGTGATGAGATTTAAAGAGAATGTATCTCTATTTTTATTATTTATTCATATGCTTATTCTTGTCATTGGTATCGGAATCGATATACCATTTCAAATTGGCCTTATAATAGGAATTAGTGCGTTTCTTTTTATGGTTAGCAAAGGATTTAAAAAAGGAAGAAAAAAAGAAGAGGAGCCGATTGTGTTACAGAAAATACGTTTGTTTAGTCAACGTATATTTCAATACATGTCGCTTATCATATTAATTTGTTTGTTTTTGAAACTACAATGGGGATTTTATCTACTAATTGGTGTGATTAGCTGTGGATCTATTTCTTTTATGTTTTGTATTTTGTATTCATATATACTAGAAAATTATGAAATATAAAAGGAGTCTTCCGTAACAGGAGATTCCTTTTATATAAATCTATTTTGACTTATCTTTTAACATATCAGTTGCGGCTATGAAGCACACAAGGAGCCCTGCATTCATTGTCTCCTTGCGATTTCACATGACATGGAACAACAAAAAAGGATCCGACCGCTTCTATGTGCAGCCGAATCCTCTCCCCTCTAAAAAGAAAGGTTTTTATTTATATTACTTCGTAATAAATTGTTGTGTCCAGTAGTTTCCGCTTTCCACATAGCCAACACCGATGTGAGTGAAACCGCTATTTAAAATATTTGCACGGTGACCTTCACTATTCATCCAAGCTTGTACAACTTCTTCAGGTGTACGTTGACCTTGCGCGATGTTTTCACCAGCAGATTTATAAGAAATACCAAACTTCTTCATCATATCGAATGGAGATCCGTATGTTGGGCTATTATGATCGAAGTAGTTATTTTTTTGCATATCTTCAGATTTGATACGTGCAACTTTGCTTAATTCAGCGTCAACTTTTAATGCTGGTAAACCTTGTTTTGCACGCTCAGCATTTGTTAAATCAACAACGCGTTGTTCAAATTCGCTTAAAGAACCTTTTGCTTCTTCAGCAGGCTTGTTTTCAGCCGGTTTTTGTGTTTCGTTGTTGTTTGTATTGTTGTTATTTTCAGCAGGCTTTTGAGCCTCTGGTTTTGTTGTTTCTTCAGCAGGTTTGTTTTCAGCTGGTTTTTGTTCTACAGGTTTAGTAGTTTCAATTGGTTGCTGACCAGGAATGAAGCAGTTCCCTTGCTGGAATTGTACTTGATTCCATTGTGCTAGAGATTTAATTCCCATAGATTGTAAGAAAGATTGTAATTCTTGTTGATTCATATGTTGCATAACAACTTTAGTTTGCTGAACATTTTGAACCTTCATTGTAGATGGTTGCATTGTTGCTGCTTCCGCACTAAGAGTAGATGCTCCGAATGTGAATGCAGTTGCTGCTGCGACAGATAATAAAACACGTTTTTTCATGACATGTGTCCCCCTATATAAAAGTTTTGTAACTGTTCTTACACAGATTTGTTTTTAACAGCCTGTCTGACTGACAAATTCATCGTAGCATACAAATTGCCGGAAAAAAGATGGAAAAAAATACATAGACTATAAAATTTCCTATTTTATCCTAGATTTAAATATGGGGTGAACTGAGAGAAAACTAGATTGTAAAAGGAATTTTCAGCATTTTCAGCCTCAGTTATAAATGCATTATTTTGGGTATAATTACCTTTTGGAGAAAGAGAGAAACCATTCCCATCAAGGGTTTTAGTATTTTTTTGAGGAATATAATGGATGCTTTTTAACAAAGCTGTAATCTTTTTGTTGTTCTTTTTTTATATACGGTAACATATTTTTAATCTTGTAGCGCATAAAAAAGCGGCTATCTCTTTACATAGAAGAAGGAGATAGCCGTTTTCATATTGTTACATATATTACGAATTGTATTCAATTGCTTCTAATAATAAGTCTACAATGTAAATGCCTCTCATTTTATGCGAGAGTTTTCCCCGTTCAATACCGAGTTTCATTTGTAGTAATCATCCTAGATTTGCAGTGACAATTGTTGCTCCGTTTTGCAAGCTCTTTTGCGCCACTTTTTCCCCAGCATGATCGTGCAGTGCCCCGTAACAACTTTTCTCTTTAGGAATTACTGGAGGAGTTTCATCGTAGCGTTCTTTGTTTCCAAAAACATCGTATTCATTAAACAACTAGTAATGGTACCTTGTATATTAATAATGATACTATTTTCAGTAATTAGTCTTCAAACCTCACGGATAATTTTGTTTGCTAAGTCAGGAAAAGCATAATTTCTACACCTTTATTTTTATTTGTTGTACATTATATATACAGTTTCATAAAATAGGAAGATTTCACACTTTCCTCACAAATATTTGCTATTTTACAATTATAACGAAATCATTTATAGATGGAGGGAATCTTTTGAAGAAATACTTTTTTCTGCTATGTTTTTTGTTTCTATTAGCAGGATGTCAGGGGAATTCATATACACCGATTGCTAAAAATAAAAATATCATCATAACAACAAATATTAAAGAAGGTAGCGTTAGTTTTATTGATGAAAAGTCGAAAAAGACAGTAACAACATGGGAATTAAAAGAACCTATTACAGGAATTGCAATGCTTCCAGGCGGAGACGAGATGCTTGTGTATGGTAAACAATTAGAAGATATATATGTCTACTCGTTAGCAGAAGGAAAGCAAATTAGAAAATGGAAAACAGGGAAAGGGATTACAAATGTTTTAGTATCAAATGATGGAAAACAATTATTTATGGCTGATCAAAATGAACAAAAAGTACGTTTCTTTACGGTAAATGGAAAAGAGACCGGGAGTGTTTCTGTAGGGAAAGGTCCACTAACAATGGTGCAAAATGATAAACAGCTACATGTATTGAATTTTTATGACACACAGCTATCTACAATCGATTTAGAAAAAAAGAAGGTTATACAATCTTTTATGGTACCACCAGCATCAACAGGGGCAATGGTTAGTAGCGATGGAAAGGAGATCTGGATTGGTGGACATGGTGATGGAAAGCAAGTGAATGAGAAAGTCTTAGTTTATTCATTAAGTAATGGAGAGATGATTCGTTCTTTACATGCACCATTTATGCCGGTTAGTCTTGTAGGGGATGAAAAGTTTGTATATACATTAAGTCATGGATCAAATACCTTAAGAAAATTTGATACACAAACTTATCAAGAAGTAGGAGCTCTTGAGGTAGGAGCTAATCCGTTTTCTTTTTTGAAGAGTAAGAAAGAGGGATATGTAGCTAGCTATGATAGTAATGAAGTGTATGTAATTGATATTCAAAAAATGAAGGTGAAACAAACGATTGCAGTTGGCAAGGGACCGTTTCAACTAACGCAGCGAGAAGGGGGAGGAAAATGAATAAACATAAGGTGTTACTTGTAGATGATGAAAGTGATATGAGACAACTTGTTGGCATGTATTTAGATAATTTCGGATATGAATGGGGAGAAGCAGAGAATGGAAAAGATGCCCTTCATATGCTTGATACAGAGCATTATGACTTTGTTATTTTAGATATTATGATGCCGGAGATGGATGGTATTTCAGTCTGTAAAGAAATCCGAAAATCATCGGATGTACCGATTATTTTTTTAACAGCAAAAGGTGAAGAATGGAATCGCGTCAATGGTTTACGGATGGGAGCAGACGATTATATTGTGAAGCCGTTTAGTCCCGGTGAACTCATTGCTCGTATGGAAGCTGTATTAAGACGATATACGAAACGTGAGCAACAAGAAGAACTTCAATTCGGTCCAATCGTTATTAATGAAAAAAGCCGGCGGATTGAGACGGAAGGGGAATCTATTTCTCTGACTGTAAAAGAGTTTGATTTACTTTATTTTCTTTGTCAGCATAGTGGACAAGTGTTTAGCCGTGAGCAATTGCTTGAAAAAGTATGGGGATATGATTATGCAGGAAGTACGAGAACGGTAGATACACATGTGAAAACGATGCGTTTAAAACTTGGAGAAAGTGGAAACTACATTCAAACGGTCTGGGGTGTAGGTTATAAATTTGAGGTGTAACATGTTTACGATGGTACAAAAGCTTTGGCTTACGGTAGTATGTGCAGTATGTGTAACAGTTTCTTTTCTTTATTTCGTGTCCTTATATTCATATGAAAAGTTATATGTTCAAAACATTGAAGATTCATTAGTAATGGAAGGAAAAAGACTTGTATCTCAATATAAAAAGGAAGAAGGTACGTTAGCGTTTGGAGAAAAAGTTCAAGCATTTGATCATATTGCGAGTGCGGATGTACTTTTTGTGAGCAATCCTCGTGATTTAAGTGCTTGTTTACCTTTTGATGTACATCATCATTCTCTTATTAGTGAGAATGATAGACAAACATTGTTAGATGGAAAGACAGTTACAAAAGTTGGATATGAAGAACATTTTGATCGGAATATTATGGGGGTTGTCATTCCAGTTTTAGAAGGTAAGAAATTAGTTGGTATTGTGTACTCATATATTCCATTAAAGAGTATTAAAGATTTAATATACGATATGGGACTGATTTTAGCTCCATTAGCTTTCGTTATGATTTTACTTACAGTTTGGATTGGTAGAAAAATTATTATTACGATTACAAAGCCTCTTTCACAAATGGAACGAGTTGCGAATCATATGGCAACGGGAGATTTTTCTGAACGTATTACTATTTCGTCGGAAGATGAAATAGGTCGTTTAGGAAAAGCATTTAATAAAATGGCAAATTCATTGGAAATGGAAGATACAAAGCGCAAGGAATTTTTAGCAAATGTTTCTCATGAACTGCGGACGCCGCTCAGTTATATTAAGGGGTATAGTGAAGCGATATTGGATGGCGTTGCAAAGGGACAACAACAGTCAAAATTTACACAGCTCATTCATAAAGAAGCTGGTCGTATGCAACGTCTTGTTCATGATTTGTTAGATTTGGCGCAACTTGAAGGAGATCATTTTCCATTAAAAAAACAACCGATTGTGTTTGCACAGCTTATTGAAGATGTGTTAGAAACGTATGAATTAAAATGTATAGAAAAACGGTTGTATATTTCAAAGGATCTTGATCCTGATATTATTGTGATGATCGATGAAGACAGAATGCAACAAGTACTTCATAACTTGCTAGACAATGCGATTCGATATACAAATCAAGATGGTAACATCTCTATACAATTGAAGAAAAAAGATAGGCAGTGTGAATTGAAAATACAAGATACCGGAATTGGTATTGATGCTGAACATTTAGAGCAGCTTGGCGGACGTTTCTATCGGGTGGATAAAGCGAGAAGTCGTCAGCATGGCGGGACGGGCCTTGGCCTTGCGATTGTCAAACAAATTGTGCATATCCATGGTGGAGAGTGGCGAGTTGAAAGTGAAAAAGGAAAAGGAACGACAGTTATTATAAACTTATATGTAAATGAAGAAGAAAGTATGTTTTAAGTAAAGCATGCTTCTTTTTTATCAAGTTATTTGTGAGTAGTGGAGTTTCTACTGGCGATAGTCTACTTTATTTAGATGCTATATAAATAGGAAATAAAGGCGAATCATATAGGAGAAATACCAGATATAAACTATTACTGGTTGAAATATCCATTAATTGGATACCTATAACAAAAATTTGGCGATTTTATGAACAAAACATTTGTACTTCTTACTAATTCGTTCTAAAATAGTTATGGATGCTATCTTATTTAAGCGTTTGAATTGTTGTTTGGATGATACTGAGGTGATTTAACTGGAGTACAAATCTATCAAACCGAAAAAAATTTACGAAGAGGTATCTGAAGCCATTTTAACAATGATAAAAAATGGTACATTAAAACCTGGTGACAAACTTCTTCCTGTTCATCAATTAGCTGAGCAGTTTCAAGTTGGCAGATCTGCGATTCGTGAAGCATTAAGTGCCTTGCGAGCGATGGGCTTAATTGAGATGAAACAAGGAGAAGGAACATATGTGAAGAACTTCGATTCTTCTGCATTAACAAAACCTTTAAATAACATGTTGTTAATGAAGAAGGAAGATATTTTAAATTTATTGGAAGTGCGAAAAGTGCTTGAAGTAGGGGCAGTTCGAGCGGCAGCAACAAAACGTACAGAAGATAATTTAAAAAATATGAAGCATTGGTTAGATGAAATGGAAAAAAGTATTGGGAATGAAAGAGCTGGTGAAAAAGCGGACTTTCATTTTCATATGGAAATTGCAAAGTCTTCAGATAACAACATCTTGCTCGAACTTATGAATCATGTTTCGGAAATGATTGCTGAGACGATTGGTGAATCGAGACGCATTATTTTATATGGTGAACAAACAACAGCAGAACGACTTTTAGAAGAGCATCAAGTTATTTACGATGCGGTATTGAAACAAGATGTAGAATCTGCACAACAAGCAATGCTGGATCATTTAACAAATGTAGAGCATATTGTCACAGGTAAACAAGATATAAATTCGTGATTTAGTCTTTCGAAATTTCATTTTTCTGATAAAATAGAGGAAGATTGAGTAAGCGTTTTCTTTTAGGGAGAGGGTCAGGTAGGTCGATTATGCCTAGCTTCTTCTTTCTATCAAGTCATCTGATGACCATATGATTGTTAATGAAGTTGTAATGAGGGGGAATTATAATTATGAAAGTTACTTTGTTTGTTACTTGCTTAGTCGATATGTTTGAAACAAATGTCGGTAAAGCAACAGTTGAATTGTTGGAGCGTTTAGGTTGTGAAATTGAATTTCCAGAAGCTCAGGTTTGCTGTGGACAACCAGCTTATAATAGCGGTCATGTAGAAGCAGCAAAAGAAGCGATGAAGCACATGATTGAGACTTTCGAAGATGCAGAGTATATCGTAACTCCATCTGGTTCTTGTGCGACAATGTTTCATGAGTATCCACACGTTTTTAAAGATGATCCAAAATGGGCACCTCGTGCACAAAAAGTAGCAGATCATACATATGAATTAACACAATTTATTGTAGATGTGTTAAAAGTTACAGATGTTGGAGCTAGCTTAGAAGGAACAGCAACTGTTCATAAATCTTGCCATATGACACGCATGCTTGGAGTAAAGGAAGCACCAGGAATTTTACTATCAAATGTAAAAGGATTAACTGTAAAAGAATTACCAAACGCACAAAATTGTTGTGGTTTTGGGGGAACGTTTTCAGTTAAGATGACACCAATTTCTGAGCAAATGGTAGATGAGAAAGTGAATAGTGTAATGGAAACGGGTGCTGATTATTTAATCGGTGCTGACTGTGGGTGTTTGTTAAACATTGGCGGACGTATTGAGCGCTTAGGTAAGGAAGTAAAGGTAATGCATATTGCTGAGGTATTGAATAGTCGCTCATAAAGGGGGAACATAAGCTATGTCTATGAAAATCAGTGAGAAAAAATTTAATGATCGCGTTGGCGATGGAATTCAAGATTCATTTATGCGTGGGGCAGTATCTTCTGCACAAACACGTTTATATACAAATCGATTAAAAGCAGCCGATGAATTAGGAAACTGGGAAGAATGGCGTGAACTTGGTGAACAAATTCGTCAGCATACGTTAGAAAATCTAGACTACTACTTAATGCAACTAAGTGAAAATGTATCTAAAAGAGGTGGTCATGTTTTCTTTGCGAAAACAAAAGAAGAAGCAGCCAAATACATTCAAGAGGTAGCAAAACAGAAACAAGCAAAAAAAGTTGTAAAATCAAAGTCGATGGTAACAGAAGAAATTAGTATGAACCATGCGCTTGAAGAGATTGGTTGTGAAGTGTTAGAGAGTGACTTAGGTGAGTACATTCTGCAAGTGGATAACGATCCACCATCTCATATCATCGCACCGGCACTTCATAAAAACAGAACGCAAATTCGTGACGTATTTAAAGAGAAGCTTGGATATGAAAATTCTGATGATCCATATGAAATGACAAAGTTTGTTCGTAAACAACTTCGTGAAAAATTTATGGATGCTGAAATTGGAGTAACGGGATGTAACTTTGCAGTTGCAAATACAGGTTCTCTTTGTTTAGTAACAAACGAAGGAAATGCTGACCTTGTTATGTCTATTCCAAAAACACAAATTGCAGTAATGGGTATGGAACGTATGGTTCCAACTATGGAAGAACTAGATGTCCTTGTTGGTTTACTATGCCGCAGTGCAGTTGGGCAAAAATTAACAAGTTATGTAACGGTAGCAGGACCAATTCAAGAAGAAGAAGTAGATGGACCAGAGGAGTTCCATTTAGTTGTTGTAGATAATGGACGATCTCAAATTCTTGGGTCTGAATTCCGTCAAGTCTTGCAATGTATTCGTTGTGCAGCTTGCGTAAACGTATGTCCTGTATATCGTCATGTTGGTGGGCATTCTTATGGATCCATCTATTCTGGTCCAATTGGAGCAGTATTAACACCACTTTTAGGTGGCTATGACGATTATAAAGAACTTCCGTATGCTTCTAGTTTATGTGGGGCATGTACAGAAGCTTGTCCAGTAAAAATTCCATTGCATGACTTGTTATTAAAACATCGCCAAGTCATTGTTGAGAAAGAAGGACGAGCACCACTTGCAGAAAAACTAGCAATGAAGATGTTTAGTATGGGTGCCTCTTCAGCAGCTTTATATAAAATGGGATCGAAAATGGCTCCGACAGCAATGAGTCCATTTACGGCTGGTAATCGTGTAACGAAGGGTGTAGGGCCGTTGAAAAACTGGACGGATATTCGTGAGTTTCCAGCTCCAAGTAAGGAAAGATTCCGTGATTGGTATAAAGATCACAAGAAAGGCGGGAACGACTGATGGCAGGGACAATTCAAAACCGTGATTCTTTTTTAGAGAACATTGCAAAAGAACTTGGACGTGCTCGTAAAACAGAAGGCGTACAGCGTCCAGTGTGGAAAAATAATGTGAACGTAGAAACGTTGAAAGATTATTCAGAGGAAGAATTGCTAGAAGTATTCAAAAAACAATGTACAAACATTCATACGACTGTAATTGAAACAACAAAAGATGAACTAAGTACAGCGATTCAAAAGATAATTGTGGAAAACGGCGGTGGACCTATTTTATTATCGCAGGACGAACGTTTTGCTACGTACGGTTTGAACTCTTTATTTTCTACAGAGCTCCCAAATCAACATATGGAAGTAAACATTTGGGATCCGGAGAAAAAAGAGGAAAATATTCGTTTGGCTGAAAAAGCAAATATCGGTATTGCCTTTAGTGATTACACATTGGCGGAATCTGGTACAATTGTTGTGCAAAGTCATAAAGGTCAAGGTCGTTCTTTACATTTCTTACCTACGGTTTATTTTGCGATTATCCCACGTGAAACAATCGTACCACGTATTACACAAGCAGTTCAGGATATGAACACGCGTGTAGAGAATGGGGAAGCAGTAGCTTCTTGTATCAATTTCATTACAGGTCCAAGTAACTCAGCTGATATTGAAATGAATCTTGTTGTAGGTGTACACGGACCATTAAAAGCATATTATTTTGTGGTGTAAAATGGAGGAAAGCAGGCTAAGAAATGGCCTGCTTTTTTATTGGAACAAAGATAATGTGAAATGGAAGTATCGTACTCTTTCTGTTATATTTTTTGGGGGAAAGGGGAGGCTGATATGACATTTTATTTATATGCTTTTTTAATTGGAACGGTGCTCGGTTCTTTTTATACGGTTGTAGCAGTGCGTATTCCTATTGGACAATCGATTATTGCTCCGCGTTCTTATTGTCACTATTGTCGCCATACGCTAGGGGCGAAAGAACTTATTCCAATTATTTCATTTTGTTTGCAAAGAGGTTGCTGCTTTCATTGTAAAATGAAAATACCCTTTACGTATACATTGTTTGAGGGGATAACAGGGGTAGCATTTCTTTTTTCTGCGTGCGTAATTGGAATGGATGAGGAACTAATTCTTATATGGACGTTACTTTCTTTACTTATTATTATTACGATGACAGATTTATTCTATATGTTGATTCCAGATGTGGTTTTAGTCTGTTTTACGTGTTTATTTTTAATAGAGCATATTTTTATTTCGCTCGTTCCTTGGTGGGATAGCTTAATAGGCGGAGGGACGATATTAATTGTATTATATTTGGTTCAAATCATATTTCCAAATGGACTTGGAGGAGGCGATGTGAAATTACTTTCGTTACTTGGATTTATAATAGGGGCGAAGGCAATTTGTATTACGCTTTGTTTTGCTTCTATTTTGAGCCTTTGCTTTTTTGGAATTGGTATCTTGCTAAAGCGTATAACACCAAGACAACCAGTGCCATTTGGACCGTTTATTGCACTTGGAACAGTATGTTATTTGGCTATGATATATTGGAGATAAAGTGAAAACGTAATCAGCGGGGTATAAATAGCGGGTGAAAGGAGAAGGAGAAAATGAACGTGTATATGGATGATCAAAGACCTAGTCCTTTCGGGTATGTTTTAGTAACAACGGTAGAAGCTGCTCTGAAAATTGTTAGAGAATATGATGTGAGTCTCTTATCTCTCGACTACAATATGGGATGGCGTCAGAAAAATGGTTTAGATTTTTTAGAAGTTTTTTGCATGGAAGGTCTTCATGTAAAGGAAATTCATTTACATACAAATGATTCAATTGGTATGCAGTACATGTTAGAGCAGATAAATAAAGGAAAAGAAGCGGGAGATATTTCTTCAAGTATACAAGTGAAATGTACTGGAAGTTAAAAAAGTTCCAAGGAAACCCGAGGAACTTTTTTCTTAATGTTTCATATGTGCTTGTAAAGGAAGGATCTCTTCTTGCTGAACTGTTTCTAGGTTGTCTTCTACTATGTTAGGTTCTGGATTTTTTTGAGTTAAATAATGATATACCATACCAACGAATACAGATCCACCAACAATGTTACCGATTGTAACTGGAATTAAGTTATGGATAGCACCAGCGAAAGAAATTGTATCTGGATGTGGTGATACTAAAGATAATGCAAATAATGATAAGTTTGCGATGCTATGTTCATAACCAGATAAGAAGAAAGTAAAGACAAGAAACATTATCATAAGTATTTTTGCTGTATCCCCTTTTACTTGAGAAGGGAGAAAACATGCAAGGCACACAAGCCAGTTACATAAAATCGCTTTGAAAAATAATTGCATTGTAGGTGTTCCCATTTTTCCTGCAACGACTGTACTCATCAAATGTCCATGATCGATTGATTGGAAAATACCAGTTGCATAAAATAACAATGCAAAAAATACTGCACCTACTAAGTTACCTGCATAACAAGCAACCCAATTACGAAGTGTATCGCGAATTGTTGTTTTTTTTCGTAGAGTTGAGACTGTAAAATACATTGTATTTCCTGTGAATAATTCAGCTCCACCATATATAATTAATATAAGTGCAATTCCAAAAAACATAGAAGATGTTAAATATGTTGCGGGTGAATGTACAACATTGAAGAAATTTCCTAATTTAAAACATAGTACAATAATAAAACCAATATAGACGCCAGCTAGTGCAGCACGAATGAAATATTGCATAGGATTTACATCCAACATTTGTTTCTTTTTCTGCGCAAGTTGTACAACGTAAGCTAATCCTTGTTCTAGCATAAGTAATACGCTCCTTTAGTGCATTGTCTGTAAGTACTCTTCATATGAATAAGGTACACGTATTTACGCCTAGTTTCAATAAGTTTGTTCAATGTTTCACAAAAAGGACATACCTTCTGAATGAAAGCGCTAACAAATTATAGTATAATATCATATGTTTGTAAAAATAGAGGGGGAATGGAAACTTTTTGTTTTTCAAGGATGGCCGATGGATTAGTTGTCCTCCATCTATTTTTTGGGAGTCTATTTCGTGTGAGATAAATGAAAAAGCGCTGTTGTTACAGCGCTTTTTCATCCAAATTCTTTTGTGTAGTTTGGACACTCGTATCTTTTGAGAAAAACCAACCGCCAGCTGCGATTCCGATTAATACAACCCAGAAACCTAATTTCCATGGGGTAGACTCTGGAAAACTATGTGGAATAACACCTAAAGCAGGGTGAGCTAATGTATAAACGGCTAATTTAACACCAACCCAACCAACGATTAAGAAAGCTGCAGTTTCTAAGCCAGGTTTGCGTTTTAATAATTGTACGAAAGCTGATGCTGCAAATCGCATAATGATTAAACCAATGAGCCCACCTGTAAAAATAACAAGGAATTGTCCTGTATCAAGGCTACCAATTGTACCAAGACCTGTTTTTGGTAAAGTTACCGCTAACGCAACAGCAGCTAAAATAGAGTCAACTGCAAATGCAATGTCAGCCACTTCAACTTTAAATACCGTCCACCAAAAGTTTTCTTGTTTTTTCTTTGTTTCTTTTTCTTGTGTTTCTTCATGTGTATTCTTTTTGACATACGTTTTAAATAAATGGTTACCAGCGATAAACATTAAGTAAATCGCACCGATTGCTTGCACTTGCCATACGTCGACTAAGAAAGAAATCATAAACAATGATCCAAAACGGAACACGAAAGCTCCTGCTAATCCGTAAAATAATGCTTTTTTTCGTTTTTCTTCTGGTAAATGTTTTACCATGATGGCAAGAACTAGTGCATTATCAGCAGCTAAAATTCCTTCTAGTGCAATTAAAATAAGCAATACCCAACCATACTCCAATAATAATGATACATCCATGTACATTCTCCTCTCATTTGTATAAATCCTAAACAAGTGAAGAAATTCCCCATTGTTTAGTTTCCCCATACTCCCACCTATCAACGGTAGAAGAATCTAGAAAAAATGCAAAAAAGACCTCTGCCGCTAATAGGCAAAGGTCTTGCTAGACATATGTAATGAAAATGCCAACAAAGCCGGAAGAACTAAGTTCTACGTAATGACGACTTTGTTTCCAAGAATAAGTTCTTGGACGCTACTCCCCTTTGGAGATATGCTATTATATTTTTATTATATGGATGATGTAAATGTTTGTCAACCTGTTAAAATGTCTTCGTTTGGATATTTTATCTTTTTTTGGTTTTTACGTGCAAAAGAAAATGCTAATGTTAAAGGACCCATTTTCCCAAAAAACATCATAAAAATAATAGTTATTTTCCCTATTATTGTAAGTTTTGAGGTGAGCCCCATACTCAGACCAACAGTCCCAAATGCTGAAAATACTTCAAAGGCACTCATTAAGAGAGGAACTTGTTCGGTGATACTTAAAATTAATATGGCAAAGAAAATACATGAGATTGAAATGACTACAATGGCGAGTGATTTTACAATCAAAGCATCTTTGATTGATTTTTTAAAGATGACAATGTCATCTTGCTCTTGTAAAAATTTAAGAACTCCTAATAACATAATTAAAAAGGTTGTTAATTTAATTCCTCCGCCTGTTGAAGCGCTGCCAGCTCCAATGAACATGAGTAACATCATCAATAAAAGAGATGGTTTTGTTAATTGCGCTATGTCTACAGTATTAAATCCAGCTGTGCGTGTAGAAACAGCTTGGAAATAGGCTGCTAGTCCTTCTTCAAACGGTGTAAATCCTTTCATAGAATTTGGATTATGAAATTCAAATATAAAAATTAAGATTGTAGCGGCTACATTTACAATAAGAGTAGATGAGAGCATAAGTTTTGAGTGTAATGTAAGGTTCTTAAAGTTTCGTTTTCTCTTTATATCCACTATGACTGTGAAACCGATTCCTCCTAAAATAATGAGAGAAGAAATTACTATGTTCACGAGTATACTATGAGATTGAGACATTAAATTATCAGTCCAAATAGAAAATCCGGCGTTGTTAAATGCCGAAATAGCATGAAAAAAGCTATAATATAGCCCGTAAAACAATCCGTATTTTGGAATCCATTCAAAAGCAAGAAGAAGGGTAGCAAAACATTCAACTGTAAAAGAAAATAAAAACAATGATTTCGCGAGACGGATCACTCCTCCAATGTTTGTTTGGTTTAATGCTTGTTGTAGTAAAATTCGATTTTGGAGGCCGATTTTTCTTCCGAGCATAATGGCGATTAATATGGCAAAGCTCATAATGCCAAGGCCGCCAACTTGTATGAGTGTTAAAATGACAAGTTGACCAAACAAGGTGAATACTTTTCCTGTGTCAACAACGCCGAGCCCTGTAACTGTAAACGCAGAAACAGTTGTAAATAAGGCATCTAGCCAAGAAATTGAAGTTGTAGTGGAAATAGGTAGTTTTAATAGGCATGTTCCGATAATGGATAGTGCAATAAATGATAACGTAAGTACACGGGGTGGACTCATTTTAATATTAATCCGCTTCATATCATATACCTTTCCTTTCGGCTTTCTCTTTGTAGTATGTCAAAAAGGATGAGAATGTATGTTGAAAAGGAAAAGAGGCAGAATATATCTGCCCCTAAATCAATGTTATATAGAATTATCCACGTAATTGCTGTTGTGCTAAGGAAACGAGACGTTTTGTTACTTCGCCACCAACAGATCCATTAGAACGAGATGCTGTATTAGAACCTAAACTTACACCGAATTCTTGAGCAATTTCATATTTAAATTGTTCTAATGCTTGCTCAGCACCAGGAACAAGTAATTTATTTGTTTTAACCATCAATAACACATCCTAACTTATATTCCAGTTTATTTGTTAAGGACTATTTTTCTGATACAAGCCTACTGTATAAACTGGTATCATTAGTGTATGTGTTATGTGTTTGGACATACACGGAAGTAATCGGTGCGATTAGAAGTTATTGGATATGAAAAAAGAGTAGCGTATTTGCTACTCTTTTTTCATTATGGTTGCTGTACCTTCGACAACTATGTCATTCAATTGATTATATACATTTGTTTGCAATGTAATAATTTTTTTATCATCACGTTTTTTGATCACTTCTGCGACTACGCGTAAGGTATCACCAATTTTTACGGGTGCACGAAATGATACATTTTGTGATAAATAAATTGTATTTTTCCCTGGTAACTTTGTTCCAAGAACGGTAGAGATATACCCTGAAACAAGCATGCCGTGTGCAATTCTTTCTTTAAACATTGTCGTCTTTGCAAAAGAGTCCAGAATATGAATGGGATTTACATCACCGGTCAATTTTGCAAAATTGATAATGTCTTCATCGGTAATCGTTGTTACTAATGATGCTTGATCGCCAACTTGAATCTCATCATAATGAAGCTCTGGAACAGACTGCGCTTCTTGAAATGGATTCATTTTTTCCTCCTTCTTTTCCATACCGAAAAATGTAAGCCATCTTGATGTAATGGGGGGAAGAAAGAGTTTAGTTTGTTCTGCGGTAAGCTTCCACATTTTCCTTACTTGATGGAAGTAAATAGATTTTTTGAGTTTTCCTCGAACTTTTTTACGAGTTCCAGTTGAGTAGATTTGAACTCCTCCAAAAAACCTTCTAATTGTTTTTGAACCTCATCACGTTGAAGTTGTTGTTGTTCAATGAATTGTTTTGTTGTTTCTTCAAACTGGCCGCTTGTTTGAGTAAGAATTGACAAAGATGTTTTTGTTGGGGACACAGTAAGTTGGTGAATATGATTAGAAAGTTCATTCCACTTTTCTTGCCATTCGTTAATTTGTTCATTTAAGGAGTTACCTGTGAATTGTTTCACATATTCTGTATATTGACTATTATATTGAGTAGTGAATTGTTGTAGTTCTTTTTCAAGTTCATCTACTCCTGCTGTTAATTTATGCAAAGCATCCTGCTGTTGTTTTAACGTTTCTAAAGTAAGTTGCTCTAATTGTTTCCCTGCTGAAGAGAAAAGGGAAAGAGAATGCGACCAATTTTTCCAAAATGCATCGACCAGTTCGTAAGGTTTAGTTTCCATGGTTTGACCTCCAAATATTTTTTTGCATATTGTGAACGCAGATTATTCTGCTGTACCACCAGGTGAAGATGAAGATTTTTTTTCATCCTTTTCTGGAGAAGTAGAAAATGGAAAGAATGCATTGGTGTATAACGTGAAGAATGTTCGTAGCATATTCTGATAATGCTCAAAAGAGGTCGCGCATGTTGCTAAATATTGCTCTCCATATTCTGTTAAAGAATAGATTCGTTTTGCTGGCCCTCCGTCACTTGTATCCCAAGTAGAAGAAATAAGATTTTCTTTTTCTAACTTGCGTAAGGTTCGATAAACATTACCTTGGTCAACAGAAGAAAAGCCGATGTCCATTAACATTTGAATCAGTTTGTAACCGTGAAGACTCCAGTCTTTTAGACAGAGAAGTAAGAAGGGAACTAAGAAGTTTTTTGGCATGGAGTTTGGTTGTTTCGCTTGGTTTTTTTCCCAATTTTCTTGTTGTTCTGGTTCATTATGTAGCATGATTGTGCATCACCTCATGAATCAGTTAGATGGAATTTTTTGCTTATAAGTGCAATTTACACCTATCTGTTTTTAATGTCAATACATTTGTTGGAAGATATAAAAAATAAAATACAGACTTGAAGTTTTATTCAGAATATTGGAAAATAGTGAATAGGTTGAATTGTTTCAAAAACAAATAAAGGAGTGTAGGAGAAGTGATTGATCAAAAATTCGATCCACTACAAGCATGGAAAGAAGCTTATGAACAGACCGAAACATTTTGGGGAAAAGCGCTCAATGAAACAATCAAAACAGAAGAGTATTCTGCTTGGATGGGAAGCGTTCTAGATTTGAATTTGTTTTATCAGAAGATGTTAAATGATGCAACAAAGGGATATTTAGAAAAAGTGAACATACCAACCCAAGAAGATATAGCAAGAGTAGCTACGCTTGTTATTAACTTAGAAAATAAAGTTGATAACATTGAAGAGTTTTTGGAAGAAAAAGCAGAATCCATAGGACAATCTCCTACATTAAAACGCGACGTAACAAAAGTGAAACAAGATATTCATACATTGGAAAATAAAGTAGATAAGATTTTAGAATTACTGGAAAAACAAAATGAAGTATTAGCAAATTTACAAGAACCTGTGAAAGCGCCAGTGAAACCAGAAAATAAAAAGTGATGAATAAGCGCCTTGTTTACATGTTTCAAAAAGGGAAGGGAGAATCTCTTTTTGGGACAGTATAACGGCGAAAAAATATTATACATGGGACTTTTTCATATAAGTGCCAATTTGATTCATTCATTATCGTTCACAAATTTAAAGGGGGAAAAGAAATGACTCAATTAAATGGTAAAGTAGCGATCGTAACAGGTGGAGCAAAAGGGATTGGAAAAGCGATTACAGTAGCATTAGCAAAAGAGGGAGCAAAGGTTGTTATTAACTATAATAGCAGTAAAGAAGCGGCTGAAAATCTAGTGAATGAATTAGGAACAGAAGGTCATGATGTATACGCAGTTCAGGCGGATGTTTCTAAGCTAGAAGACGCGAAGCGTCTTGTAGATGAAGCTGTGAATCATTTTGGTAAGGTAGATATTCTTGTAAATAACGCTGGTATTACAAGAGATCGTACTTTCAAGAAGTTAAACCGTGAAGACTGGGATCGTGTAATTGATGTGAACCTAAGTAGTGTATTTAATACAACGAGTGCGGCACTTCCTTACATAACAGAGTCTGAAGAAGGAAGAATCATTAGTATTTCTTCTATTATTGGACAGGCCGGTGGATTTGGTCAAACAAACTACTCAGCAGCAAAAGCTGGTATGCTAGGATTCACAAAATCATTAGCACTAGAACTTGCGAAAACAAATGTAACGGTGAATGCGATTTGCCCAGGATTCATTGATACAGAAATGGTAGCAGAAGTACCAGAAGATGTTCGCCAAAAAATCGTTTCTAAGATTCCAAAGAAACGTTTTGGACAAGCTGATGAAATTGCAAAAGGTGTTGTATACCTGTGCCGTGATGGAGCGTATATCACTGGTCAACAGTTAAATATTAACGGCGGATTATATATGTAATGAAGAAAGAGGAGAGTGCATATCCATAGCAGGAGTGCACTTCTTTCTTGAAGAAGGAAATCTATCAAAAAGGAGATAGGAAAATGACTACATTCGTAACAGAATGGGAAAAGCAATTGGAACTATACCCAGAAGAGTACCGAAAAGCATATCGTCGTTTTAAAAGAGCGAGTGAAGTTTTACTACGTGAACCAGAGCCACAAGTTGGTTTAACTCCCAAAGAGGTTATTTGGACGAAAAATAAAACGAAGCTGTATCGTTACATTCCAAAGCAGGAAAAAACACATTCTGTTCCTATTTTATTAATTTATGCGCTAATTAATAAACCATATATTATGGATTTAACACCAGGAAATAGCTTGGTAGAATATTTAGTAGATCGTGGTTTTGACGTGTATATGCTTGACTGGGGTACATTTGGGTTAGAAGACAGTCATTTGAAATTTGATGATTTCGTGTTCGATTATATTGCAAAAGCGGTTAAAAAGGTAATGAGAACTGCAAAATCGGACGAGATTTCTTTACTTGGTTATTGCATGGGTGGTACGCTAACATCCATTTATGCGGCGCTTCATCCACATATGCCGATCCGGAACTTAATTTTTATGACCAGTCCGTTTGATTTCTCTGAAACAGGATTATATGGTCCATTATTAGATGAAAAGTATTTTAACTTAGATAAAGCAGTAGATACATTCGGAAATATCCCACCAGAAATGATTGATTTTGGAAATAAAATGTTAAAGCCGATTACAAATTTTGTTGGTCCATATGTCGCTTTACTTGATCGCTCAGAAAATGAACGCTTTGTAGAAAGCTGGAAGCTCGTTCAAAAATGGGTTGGAGATGGTATCCCGTTCCCAGGCGAATCATACCGACAATGGATTCGTGATTTTTATCAAAATAATAAATTGGTTAAAGGTGAGCTCGTAATTCGGGGACAAAAAGTACAACTTGAAAATATTAAGGCAAATGTCTTAAATATTTCTGCAAAACGCGATCATATTGCGTTGCCATGTCAAGTAGAGGCGCTCTTAGACCATATTTCTAGTACAGATAAGCAATATGTGTGCTTACCGACAGGACATATGTCAATCGTATACGGTGGAACGGCTGTAAAACAAACGTATCCTACAGTTGGAGATTGGCTTGAGGAACGCTCTAATTAAAGTGGTACGCTATAGTGGATGTATGAAGTACCTTTTCGATGCATTCAATAGGAATTCCAACTAGTGTAATCTAGTTGGAATTTTTTTTTTGAAATGATGAAAAATAGGAAAAACATTCGCTTTAGGAGTATAGTGATGAAACTAACATTAGGGAAGTTGTTTTGGAATGAAGGGGTTTGTATGCCTTGTTATCCACTATTAGAAAATGATATGATATGTGATGTGTTGATTGTGGGAAGCGGTGAAACTGGTGCTCATATTGCGTATTTTTTAACATTGTTAGGTATGGATGTTGTACTCATTGATAAACGAAAAATTGCAAATGGAAGTACACTTGCGAATACAGGTCTGCTTCAATTTAGCCATGATAAGTCATTAACTTCTATGATTCATACGTTTGGCGAAGCAAAAGGAGTACGTGCGTATCAACTTTGTTATGAGGCGCTGAAAACTTTAGAACAAGTTGTTCCAAAGCTAGAGATGGATCCGTGTTTCATTCCAAAAAGTAGCTTATATTACGCAAGTCAAAATAAAGATATTTCATTTTTACAAGAAGAGTATGAAACATTAAAACGTTATGGATTTCCCGTTGATTATTTTACAGAACGTGACGTTAAGAAGCGTTATTCATTTACAAAACCAGCGGCTTTATATACATACGGGGATGCAGAAGTGAACCCTTATATATTAACGCAAGGTCTTATACATAAAGCAAATCAACTAGGGGCTTCTATTTTTAAAGATACAGAGCTTATGCATATTAAGCCTGTTGAAAAAGATTTAGTTTCCTATACAAAAACAGGTAAGAAAATTATAGCGAAAGCAGTAATTATGGCTACGGGATATGAAACATTATTTGGGAAAAAAGAAGCAAATACAACAGTAGAAACAACATATGCAATTGTTACAAATAAACAAGAGCATTTTAATGGGTGGCATGAACAATCCTTAATTTGGGAAACGGCTCGTCCGTATTTATATTTTCGCACGTATAAGAATCGAATTATTGCAGGCGGATTAGATGAACCGATGCTATTTCAGAAGTTTGGTGATACGAAGTTATTGCATAAACGAGAATTACTTACTAAAATTATACAAGAGATGTTTCCAAATCTTTCAAATGTAAGAGCTGAATATTATTGGGCTGCTGCATTCGGGGGAAGTCATGATGGCCTTCCCATTTTTAAAGAAGATGGAAAAATCTCCAATCTATATTATGCATTACCGTATGGGGGAAATGGGACTGTATATGGAATGGTATTCGCAAAACTATTTCAGCAGTTATTTACAAAGAAAGAAAATGGTGATTTTTCTTTGTTTAATCGATAAAAAAGGTAGCGAAGTGATGGAATGAGAGATATAAAGAAATTTTTGCAAAAATTGCGTCCGGTACAGCTTATCGTTTTATTTTATTTTATAGCCGTAATTGTTTCGGTAATTTTATTAAGTTTACCATTTTTCATTAAACCAGGTGTAAAGTGGACGTTTATAGATGCTTTATTTACATCTGTTAGTGCTGTAAGCGTTACAGGACTTTCCGTCGTTTCTATTCCAGATACGTTTAATACAGCGGGCATTATCGCCTTGGCTCTTGTGTTACAATTAGGCGGTTTAGGAATTATGGCACTTGGTACATTTGTTTGGATGTTAACAGGTAAGAAAATAGGTTTGCAGCGAAGACGATTAATTATGGCAGATCATAACCAAGGGAATTTATCAGGGCTTGTTGAACTTATGCGGTCTATTTTAATTTTGATTGTTTCAATAGAAGTGATTGGGGCACTCCTCTTAGGTACAAGGTTTTTACTCTATTTTCCAACCTGGCAGGAAGCGTATTTTCATGGTTTTTTTGCCGCTGTTAGCGCGACGACGAATGGCGGATTTGATTTAACAGGTCAGTCGCTTATTCCATATAAAAATGACTATATTGTACAAATTATTCATATGCTGCTTATTATTTTAGGAGCAATTGGATTTCCTGTGCTAATGGAAGTAAAACAGTATTTGAGTAAGGAAAAACATCAATTGTTTCGTTTTTCATTATTTACAAAGCTAACTACCACAACATTTTTTTCGCTTGTTATTGTTGGAACAATCGTTATTTTTTTATTGGAACGAAATCAATTTTTAGTAGGGAAGTCTTGGCATGAAACGGTGTTTTATACACTGTTTCAATCCGTTACAACGAGAAGTGGCGGATTAGCAACAATGGATATACGGGACTTGTCACAGCCGACACTTTTATTTATGAGTGTTTTAATGTTTATCGGTGCTTCTCCAAGTTCAGTTGGGGGAGGGATACGTACGACAACGTTTGCTGTGAATATGCTTTCCTTATATACGTTCGCGAAAGGTGATAGAACGGTACGCATTTTTAAACGACAATTGCATGAGGAAGACGTTTTAAAAGCGTCCGTTGTTATGACTATGGGGATTTTATTATGTGCTTCGGCGTTATTTATTTTGTCTATGACTGAAAATGTACCATTTATGAGTTTAATTGTTGAAGTGTGCTCTGCATTTGGAACGACTGGATTATCAACAGGCATAACTTCTGATTTAACAACGGTCGGAAAACTTGTGTTAATTGTTCTTATGTTTATTGGTCGTGTTGGTATTTTAACATTTATTTTAGCCAGTGGTGGAAGGGAACAACCGCCTCGCTATAAATATCCGAAAGAGAGAATTATTATTGGATAACATGAAACCATTCTACCTATGAGGGTAGAATGGTTTTTTAATCGTTAATGCCAAATTGAGGATGCATAAATGAATCTTCGGTTCTGTCTGTTTCGTTCTGTAACAAGTCTTGATTTTCTTCTGAAATCCATCCGATATCATTTGTGGGATGAATCCATTCCTTACCAGCCATAATGGCCGGATCAACTTCATCGCTCCAATTATTAAGTGGGCTATTTTTAGAATTGTATTTACTGTCTCCAATTACAACATCATATTGATTAATAAAGGGTTGTTGCATTTGTTTTCCAGTTCCTTTAAAGGATGGAAAATTCATTTGGTGCGGAAGTGTCTCATCTAAAATGGGCGAATCAATGTGTTGTTTTTTCTTCAAAATAATCGTTCCTTTTTTATTATAGTAGGCGATATAAATTCCCTGTTCAAGTATAGTGTTTCCCTATATAAGTTACTTTGTACTTGTTAACACTTCCCATCAATAATTTTTGAAAGTTTTCTCAAACTAAGATAGAAAGTGATAGGTCATTACAGTGAAGGAAGGTATTGTTGATGGTAAAGCGAAAAGTAAAACAACATGCAGCAATGAATCATAATAAAACTCCAAAAGAAAGTCTGCCAGACGCAGAATTTGCGGTAGAATATGAAAATGAAAACCCAGCGAAATATGCAAATCGTAATTCGAAAAAAAGTAAGCAAAAATGAGGCGTTTTTTACAAACGCCTCATTTTTTTGTGGGATTTTTAATCTTTTTTTAATTTCTTGTAAATTTTATGTTTTTTATTAGCAGAAAAATTTGAAAAAACATTGAAGTAGCAACGCATTACACAAAAATAAACAACAAACAAAAGATTAATGTTGGTTTAATACTGCTTTTACACTGGGTGTTTATATTGAAGTTGTACATAAGAAAAATAAAAGGAGAGAGAAACAGTGAAGAAGTTTTCCGAAATTCAAAAATCATTTTGATGAGTTAGAAAAACGAGGCATCCGTATTTACGAAGAGATTTGTCTAGTAGAAGAAAACTATGATTTTGTATAAATGAAACTTTCATTTGTCAATTCCTATATGCATTCCATTCCAAAATCTTGAGCTGGGATTTGGTTACCTATATAAGCGAGATAAATGAGGTGAAATTATGTCTGTTGTTGGAGAAGAGAGAAAGCGTAGTATTCTTGAAAAAGTAGAGTTTAAGGGAAAAGTGAAGGTTTCAGAGTTAGCAAGTGAGTTCTCCGTATCAACGGAAACCATTCGAAGATATTTAGAAGAGCTTGATCGGGAAAAGAAATTGAAGAAAGTATATGGGGGAGCGGTCCAACTTCCAGGAGCTGGTATCGAACCACCTATGCTAGAAAGAGAAATGCTACATATTGAAGAAAAGAAAAGAATCGGCTATAAAGCAGCAACTTTTGTAGAAGATGGTGATGTAATTGTTATCGATGATGGAAGTACGCCACTCCAAATGGTTCCTTATCTCGTTCATCGGAAAAACTTAACTGTCGTGACGAGCTCATTTCCTGTTGCAACTCAATTAATTTCTTCTATAAATAAAAAAATGTTTGATGGTGAAGTATTGTTTATTGGAGGAAAGGTGTCTCCAAAACATTGTCGTGTATCAGGTTCTATTTCGCAGCAAGTCATTCGTCAGTTTCATTTTCATAAGGCATTTATTTCAAGTGATGGATTGTTACCTGGCTTTGGGGTCTCGAGTTTTGAATTGGAAAAAGCTAAGTTATCAGAAGCGATGATTCAATTAGCGGAGAAGACATTTATTTTATGTGATCATACAAAACTTGGGGTAAAAGGAAATTATCGAATTGCTGGTTTGTCTAATATAGAGCACATAATTTGCGATAAAAAAATGCCGCATAGTTTTGAAGAATTTATTACAAAAAATAATATTTGTTGGACGATTAGTTAAATATAGGTTTGTCGTTCTAGAAGGGTATATAAAGTGAAACTTTAATCAGTGGGAGTTTTCTTCATCCCCACCGATTATTAACACGACCAATCGAGCTCTTCCTGTCCATTCATGCGGGATAAATTCAAATTAAAAAACTGATATCCCTCCTTCTTTTAGGTGTGAGAGAGGGTTCAGCTATGCATAGAAGCGTTTTTTAGCCCCATGCCAGGTGAGCGATCACTTTTTTGTTCTTCATAGCAGTGACTTATATGTTGAAGAAGCAAAATGGATGTATATAGTTGTGAAAGAGAATTGAAAAAGTTTTGTATCAGTGCAAAAAATGGACACATTTTTCAATTTCCTTCATATAATTTACCAATAGAAAGAAAGTTGACTGAAGGAAAGAAGGGGAAGAGGTGTCGGAACGTTTGCATAATAAACTTATATTGTATGCGAATATATTACAAAAGCTCGGCGTTATTACTGAACGGGAAAAGAGTGAGATGCTTCAAATAGTGAACAAAAAAGCTCTGTGAAAGAGCTTTTTTGTCGTGTAATCTGCGCCTAATTTTCAAGTGGAATGGAGAAATCATATTGACAAAAAGAGTTTCTCATGTGATAATTCAATTAAATTTTTGGAATAATCAAAAAATACTTTTTACATAGAAGTGGTTGAACCACTAAAGTGATATTCTCATGGGGGTGACGAAATGTTATTTTTTTTAAAGAAGTGGAAAGAGTTGAGAGATGTAAAAATGGAATTAGCTCTTCGTGATTGGTTTTATGGTACAAAAATTAGTTTATCTATGCGGACATCACAAGAACCGTTAACATTTTTAGTAAATATTGAAGGAAGAGATAAAGGGTTATTTGCAGAAGAAGATTTTATTGTAGTAAATAGTATGTGCGAGCCTGTATTTGCAAATGATGAAAAACCAGCAGTTGAATCGTTTATGCATGCGGATATTTATAAAAAAGGTAATGCGGAGTGTATTTTGCAAGTGCAAACTGTAGATAGTCATTTAATGTCAGAGCTATATGGAAAAGACGGAGAAGTGACATTTGAAAAACGTACTGTAGAACGTGTTTTTGGAAAAGAAGGAATTAAAGAGATTACAATTCCAATTGTAGAAAATGAAAAGAAGTTTGCTGATTTATTAGAGAATCATGTCCCTAATTTTATAGAAGGTGGCGGTGCTGTACTTGTTCATAACTATGGAATGCTTGTATGGGGAAACTCACCAGAAGAGACGAAAAAGTGGCTAGAGGGGTTAGAGTATTTAATGAATTATCATGTGAAATTATTGATGATTAAAGGAAATAAGAGTTCAGTTATATAAAAAGAACAATTCGTTACGCGAAAACCTATAAATGAAAGCGTTTTAAAAATTAATTTCACTCATAAAATATGGGTCTCCTTATTATATATAGATTACATGTCGTCATGTGAGGAGGAACGTATTTTGCGAGTTAAATATCATTTTCTGCTGAAACAACAGGTGACATTTTGTAAGGAAAATGATTCAGGGGAACAGGCGTTAAACATTATGAACGAGCAGGGATATAGAGCGATTCCTGTGCTTGCAGAAGATGAGAAGGAATTTAAAGGAATCATTTATAAAGTAGATATTTTAGAACGTAAATGTAATGAAGGATTAGACGATATATATGTGAAAGATATCGTGGAAAATAAATCTGCATTTATTTTTGAAAGGGATTCTTTTTTTCGAGCTTTTTATGTAATTAGGCGTCTTCCATTTTTAGCTGTATTGAATGAGTACAATGAATTTGTTGGCATTTTAACACATTCTAATATATTTGATGTCATTGAAGATTCATTTGGGATGCAAACAGGCGGTTATATAATAACAATCGCGACGCAAGATTGTAAGGGGACAATTAAGGAGTTAGGAACGCTCTTCAAGTCTTATCATATTGGTGGGTTATTTACATTAGACAATGGTGATCGATATATACGCCGTGTAATTGTAAATATTACAGACGATTTAAGCGACAAAGCACTAGAAACATTAATTGCAAAAATAGAGAAAAAAGGATTTCGCGTTAGTCATGTCGATTGTATATAAGATTTATGACACATGGAGGTCAGAGCAGTATGAAAAATAGAGAGCAGCTATATAGCTGCTCTCTATTTTTGTTTGGAAACAGGTGGTGGTGAGAGTACAAGGTCGGATAAGAAAATAAAGTCTGCATGTTCACGTACTTTTGGAATGAAGGATTCAATAACACGAGAAGTAATTTCCCCGGGAGGACCGACATGTCCAATTGCAACTACTACGGGTTTTTCTTTAATTCTTTGTATAAGTAACTGTGCTTGTTTTGTAATGTGAGATGCTGTATAAACATCATCAAAGAATAGTTGATTTTCTACAATAGGAACGCCTAATTCTTTACCGATTTTTGGTACTACGCTATTAGGATTGGTTTTACTATCCAAATAAAAAAGTCCGTGCTTTTTACATACTGATAGTATGATTCGCATGATTCGTTCATCAGCTGTTACTTTAGAGCCCATATGATTGTTCATCCCAATTGCATGTGGTATTTCCTTGATTGCTTGTTCAATCCGATTTTCAATTTCACGATCACTTAAATTAGTTGTAATGGCATTAGGGCCGAGCCATTCTTTCTTTCCTTTGATAGGCTCCATTGGCATATGAATAATAACTTCATGTCCTTTTTGGTGTGCGGCTACCGCATCTTGTTTTGAAGATGGAAGAAAAGGCATAACGGCTACAGTAAGTGGTATGGGAAGTGATAGCATTCTTTCCGTTCCCTTCATATTATTTCCAAAGTCATCGATGACAATGGCAACTTTATTAGTATGAGCATATGTTTGAAGAGGAAATATGACAATAGATAATGAAATGAAAAAAATAATGATTTGTTTGCGCATATAAGAAATTCCTTTCTGATTGAGTGATTTGTTATAAATAAAGCTCCATTAGGTTTCTAGTTAGTGAAACCTGCATGAATTGGCAGTAAAAGCTCCATTAGTAAGGGTTAATCATCGGCGGAGGATGAAGAAAATCTCACTGATTAAAGTTTCACTTTATTGTTTTCTAATAAAATAAGGTTGCTGTTTTATTTGTGAAGATGGGAACGCAAATCTATAATTATGATTTGCGTTTTCTATATAAATTAAACGAGAAAAATGTCGAAGTAATGTGAAATAAAAATTTAAAAGTCGAGTTTATCTGCTGATTATAAAAAATAACATGAAAAAAATGTCTATTATTGCGAATGTATTTACAAAGATAGAATAATTTGTAATAATTCTCAAAGTGAGGATAAAGATTTGTAAATTACAGGGAGAAAATGTTAAAATTTCTGAGTATTCCAATTCAAATGCAATATACATTTGTAGATTAAATGCATGGAGTAAAAATGAAGTAGAGAGTATGGAAGAATAATGAGGGGGATATGGATGTTTACAGCAAAACGGAAGTACACAATGGAAAAACTTTCGCGTGATATTCGTATGAAACGTGAAGAAATGATTCATTTAGGTTTAACAAACGGATTAAACAGTACCGAAACAATTCAAGTGAGTCAAGAATTGGACAAGCTTATTTTGCAGTATCAACGCTATAAAGAACAACAAACACCAAGATGGTTAACATTTATGAAGATACCCTTTTTTCAAATAGAATATGAAGGGAAATCAAGTGCTTTTTGGAGAATGTTTGTGACTGCTTTTATGAAATAAACATAATTACCCTCTGTAGAGAAGGTTAATTATGCTGAAACTAATGGGAGCTTTATATGGACAGTTGTTCCTTTATTTTCTTTGCTATCAAGCACAATTTGTCCATTATACATTTCTATAATTCGTTTGCATATGACAAGACCAAGACCTGTTCTGGTATCTTTATTGGTAAAGAACGGATGAAAGAGGTGTTTTTGAATATGCTTTGGAATACCTTTTCCTGTGTCAATAATGTGTAATTGTGCGTGCTCTTCATTACTGGTTACCTGAATTGTTAATGTACCACCAGATGACATAGCTTCAATTGCATTTTTTGTAATATTTAAAACCACTTGTTTCATATGATCTTTTGAACAACGGATATGAACAGGATAATCTGGTAACTGCAAGATAAATATAATATTATGTAAATTCGCTTCCAACTGAATAATAAATGCTATCTCTTTGATAATATCTCGTACATCATACTTTTTTAATAATCGCTGTTGGTTTGCCGAGAATCATAAATTCGCTAACAATTTCATTAATACATTCTATTTCTTGTCCAATAACAAAATAATAAAATTGGTCTTGTTCTTGCGTATATTTTTCCTTTAAAAGTGTTACAAGATCTTTCATTCCGGTAAGAGGATTACGGATTTTGTGAGCTGTACTAGCTGCGAAAATACCAACTAATTCAACTTTTTGTATTTCATTTTGTTGTCTCTCCAATTTTGTTTGTCGTTTCAGCAAAATATATTGAACAAGTAAAAATAATATAGTCCAGAAAAATGCTTGTCTTTTTCATCGGTGTCGTGTAATATCTGCTGAATTTCGTTCGTATTTTCTGTTTCTATATTTACGACCATAGCAAGCATCTCTAATGCGGAAATAGCTTCACCAATATGATCTAAGTAGCCTCTTATGAGCAGCTTGTTTGTTTTCTTTTTGCATTTGGTAGGTGTGATAAGCATAGAAAGCCGCACTGATTCCAAACGTTGGTAATATAACAAGTAGTATATAAAAAGCTATGCTACGTAAATTCCCGTTCAAAGTTGTTACTTCTTCTTTTTTATTATCATTATATATAAACTGTGTTAAAATTGTCATGTTTTTATTTAATGTGTGATTGTTAGTATGGAGGAAGAGTAAAACTGAGAAGTGATTGAGCGATCACTGGGAGATAAAGGGGAAATATCGCCACCAATTTTGCTTTAGGGGTAACCTTTTTATTCGATAGATCGTCTCGAATTCTTGTGAATTTAAGTGAAGGGTTGAAATCGTATGAAATCGAATGATGAGCGAGAAGATATTTCTCAATCTTTAAAATTGTTTATTGCACTATCGCGTGTGCACCGTTTTGTTATGGATACTACAAATAAATCAATACAAAGTAACGGACTAAATCCAACTGAGTTTGCCGTATTGGAATTGCTCTATCATAAAGGAAGCCAGCCACTTCAACAAATTGGAGAGCGTATTTTAATTGCAAGTGGTAGTATTACTTATGTTGTCGATAAATTAGAAAAAAAGGGGCTTGTAAAACGAATTCCATGCCCGAATGATCGCCGTGTTATATATGCGCAGTTAACAGAGGAAGGAGAAGCATTTATCGCTTCTATTTTTCCGAATCATGAAAAAGTTATACATCATTCCTTTGAAATGTTAACAAATGAGGAGCAGGATGAATTGTTATCTTTACTTAAAAAAGTTGGGAAATATGAAAGATGATATATGTAAGTACAAATGAAAAACTAACAGAAAATTGTTCTTTTTTGATGAGAGAGTGTGTCCAACCATGCGTAGAAGGAGCTCCATGCCAAGTGAAAACAAAAGGGGAAAATGAATGCAGGTCATCCTTTGTTATGCGAGGCAGGGAAATTATATGTTGAAAAATCAAAATGAATGTATATAACATGTTAAAAAAGTTTTTGATGTAAAATGATCAAAGGCTTTTTTGTTTGTCGTGCTATTTACGGACGGAGAGAAGGGAAGAAGATAGGGGGGAATTCCCACGAATAGAGAAGTTTTACTCTATTTTGTATCTATATAGGTAGTAATGGAGTTGAGTTGCTGTTCTACAAAAAGTATGGAAAGCATGGTACAGTTTCTAAAGGCTTTTGTTGAAGAATAAAAGGAGATTTAGAAAAGGAAATGGAATTATAGTAAAGGTATATATAATTGAGAGGAGACTTATTCATGTCATTTAAGAATTATGAATATAAACGCCCAAATACAGAAGAATTACAAGAAAAATTTACTGCAGCTTTAAAACGATTTGAAGATGCAAAAACACTAGAAGCGCAAAAGCAAGTTATTCATGATATTAATGAGATTCGCAATGACTTTGGTACAATGGGAAATATTTGTTACATTCGTCACTCTGTCGATACAACAGATGCTTTTTATAAGGAAGAACAAGATTTCTTTGATGAATATTCTCCGATTGTACAAGGCTATACAACGAAATACTATAAAGCATTGATAAATTCCCCGTTACGCGATGAATTAGAGGCTTATTATGGAAAACAGTTATTTGCTTTGGCAGAATGTGATTTGAAAACATATTCAGATGAAATTGTGAAAGATTTGCAATTGGAAAATAAATTATCTTCGCAATATACACAACTTTTAGCAGCTGCAAAAATTGATTTTGAAGGAGAAGAGAGAACGCTATCACAGCTCGGACCTTTTATGCAACATACAAATAGGGATATGCGTAAAAGAGCAAGTGAAGCTTATTATGGCTTTTTAGCTGATCACGAAGAAGAGTTAGATCGTATTTACGATGCCCTTGTAAAAGTAAGAACGAAGATTGCCAAAATACTTGGTTTTCAAAACTTTGTTGAACTTGGTTACGCAAGAATGTATCGTACAGACTATAATGCGGAAATGGTGGCAAATTATCGTAAACAAATATTAGATTACATCGTTCCAGTTGCAACAGAATTACGAAATAGACAAAAGGCACGCATCGGTGTCGAAAAGCTAGCTTACTATGATGAGAATTTTGAATATGCAACAGGCAATCCGACTCCAAAGGGAGATGCAGAATGGATTATTAATCATGGAAAAACGATGTACAAAGAATTATCAAATGAAACTGATGAATTCTTTAACTTCATGTTAGATAATGAATTATTAGATTTAGTCGCGAAAAAAGGAAAAGCTGGCGGCGGTTATTGTACATACATTGAAAATTATAAAGCTCCGTTTATTTTCTCGAATTTTAATGGAACATCAGGTGATATTGATGTGCTAACACACGAAGCGGGTCATGCATTTCAAGTATATGAGAGCCGTAAGTTTGAAATCCCAGAGTATAATTGGCCAACGTATGAAGCGTGTGAAATTCATTCCATGAGTATGGAATTTTTCACATGGCCATGGATGAAACTGTTCTTTAAGGAAGATGCGGATAAATATTATTTCTCTCATTTAAGTTCAGCTCTTCTATTTTTACCATACGGTGTATCGGTTGATGAATATCAACATTATGTATATGAAAATCCAGAAGCATCTCCAGAAGAGCGTAAAACGGCATGGCGTAATATTGAAAGAAAGTACTTACCACACCGGGACTATGAAGATAATGACTATTTAGAACGTGGTGGCTTCTGGCAACGCCAAGGGCATATTTATAACTCACCTTTTTACTATATTGATTATACATTGGCTCAAATTTGTGCGCTGCAATTTTGGAAGCGAGCAAGAGACAATAGACAAGAAGCATGGGAAGACTATGTGAACCTTTGTCAGCAAGGAGGAAGTAAATCTTTCCTAGATTTAGTGGAGGTAGCAAATTTAACATCGCCATTTGCTGATGGATGTGTTCAGGGAGTAATCAATGAGATTCAAACGTGGTTACATGCTGTAGATGACACAGAATTGTAAAAATAACCCTTCGTTTTTGCCTATTTTGTAATCGACACATTCACAAAATAATGAGATAATATAAGAAAATTCAGAATTATCCAAAGGGGTGTTTCTAAAGTAGAAGCGCCTCTTTTTACCAAAAAAGAGGGGGGAGAATTATGCTTCAATCTAATATGAATATTGGTTTGGAAACTTTACTGCAATCTTTACAATCTACAAGAAACACACTCTTATCAGAAATCGAGATGTTAAATGACACGGAAGTGAATGTAAAACCGCGCCGTGATAAATGGAGTATTATTCAAATTTTGCATCATCTACATTTAGTTGAACAATCCGTTACATCATCCCTTGTGTATGCTTTGCAGAAAAAAGACAAAAAAGTAGTGCCACTTAAAGATCTCCAACTTACTCTTGATCGAACACACAAACGAGAAGCTCCTCAACAAATGCAACCAACAGAAACATTAGTGAAAAAACAACAAGGAATTCAGCTGCTTGAACATTCACGAGCAGATTTATTGCATACACTGCATAGTATTGTGGACGAAAAAGAATTGTTTGAAAATTCATTGAAACATCCTGTGTTTCAGGAGCTTAATCTATATCAATGGGTTCAATTCCTTGATTTACATGAACAGCGCCACCTTACACAGTTAAAAGAAGCAAAATATGCGATTTTGCAAAGATAAAGAAAAATTGCCATTCATATGGGAACTATATTTAATAAACAAAGGAAGCGAGGCAGTAGTTAACTCGCTTCTTTTATTTCGTTATTCGTGAGCAATAATCTTCCCTCAAGATTCAGGAAAAGAAGCTAGCGGGAGATAATCACTCATATAATCTAGATTTGTGAGGAGTAATTATCCGTGGAAGATGAAACTAGATTGATGCATATTTTTATCTCTGGTTTTGGAATAATACATAAAGAGAGCATTTAAAGGAGTTGAAAGCATGTCACACAAAAAGAAAGAGCAAGAGCGTAGTTGGAAGGCACGAAAAGAAAATCAAAAACCACATGGGAAAGTAAAGACTTTCGCAGAACTTGTGGATGAAGCGGAAAAAACGTGATGAGATCATCACGTTTTTTGTATGAGTGGGAAAGTTAATAGGAAACTTGTACCAATGTCTTTTTCACTTGTAATATCGATTTTTCCACCCATTGCTTTTACGATGCTGAATACGACCATCATGCCAAGTCCAGTTCCTTTTTCTTTCGTTGAATAGAAAGGGGCACCAAGACGTTTTATTTGTTCTGGATTCATGCCAACACCGGTATCTTTTATGGATAATTGTATCTGTTTATTGTTAGGGGTTAAGGTGAGAATAAGATCCCCTCCCTTTGGCATGGCTTCAATACAATTTTTTAAAATGTTTAACAAGCATTGATTAAATTTCTGTTTTTCGCCAGCAATATGAAATACCTTGCTTTGTTTTGTATAGGCTATTCGGACATTTGTTAGATTAGCGAGCGGAGTAATGAGAGATACTGCATGAAGTAATTCATCTTCTATTTGTAAAATTTGTTCTTTTTCAATACTTGGTTTTGCAAATGTTAGGTAATCTGTAAGTACGTGATTTGCTTGTTCAATACCATGTATGGCAATTTCTATATACAATTTTCGATCTTTTTCCGAGTATTCTTCGGATTGTAGGAGCTGTAAAAAACCTTTTGTTGAAGTTAAAGGATTGCGAACTTCATGAGAGATAGAGGCAGCCATTTCTCCAATAAGGTGAAATTTTTCAGCGTTAATCAGCTCTTCTTGTAAGCGAATTTGTAATTGTAGTACGTTTAGTAAATAAAGAATAAGAATGGTACCAATAATGGTACATAGTTCATACACAATAATATGAGGAAGGTAATACTCAGCGTTAGGAACTTCGGCAAGAAAAAAAGGAACCCAACTAAATACATATACAGAACTATATAAAATAGCGAGTATTACTTTTACCTGATTACTTCCTCTCCGAAAGAGTTTGTATGTAGCAAGAAGAATAATATATAGGAAAATAGAAGCGATAATGGATGGGAAAACCCCAAGGCCTCCTAATAAGAAACGGTATAGGTTTAATACGGCTAAAATTGATCCTCCAGCAATAGGTCCTCCTGTTAATGTGCCAACAATTAATACAATATGACGCATATCAAATTGAAATCCATTGTCCATTTTTGCTGCAAATGAAATACAAAGAATGGTAGCTGAGCTACAAAATAATATAAATACCGTTGAATTTAATTTAGGTGAATGTTTCCCTTTCTGGTTCCAAAATAAGTGATACATGAGCATCATAACGAGAATCGATAGTATATTTAAAAAGAGGTAAATAATAAAAAGTTTCAGGATTGTGCCTCCTTTCGATTTTCATATGTACGGTGTTAATTAAGTATAATCATACTATTAAAATACAAGAAAATGAATCTTAATTTCACCAAAAAACAGAAAAATCAGAAGTTTTCCTGAGGGAGATACAGTATGTTACAATATGTGTTGTCAATGAAAGAAGAAATTCCATGTATAACATGGGAGAGGTTCGCGAACTCCCTCTATAAAAAACTATGGAAACAACAATATCCTTAGGTATTGTTTTGTTTTTTTATTGTGACAGTTCAAGAACGTTCTTTCTTCTTATTCGTATTAGAGAAGGAGAATGAGTGAGATGAAAAAGGAAAAAGCAGTTGTCGTTTTTAGCGGTGGCCAGGATAGTACAACATGTTTATTTTGGGCAATGCAGCAGTTCGCAGAAGTGGAAGCTGTGACGTTTAATTATAACCAGCGTCATAAGTTGGAAATTGATTGTGCAGCTGATATTGCGAAAGAACTCGGAATTAAACATACAGTACTTGATATGAGCCTATTAAATCAACTTGCTCCAAATGCGTTAACGAGAACGGATATGGAGATTACACATGAAGATGGTGAATTACCATCAACATTTGTAGATGGACGAAATTTATTATTCTTATCATTTGCAGCTGTGTTAGCAAAGCAAGTTGGAGCACGTCATATTGTAACTGGCGTATGTGAAACAGATTTTAGCGGTTATCCTGATTGCCGTGATGTATTTGTGAAATCGTTAAACGTTACTTTGAATTTATCTATGGATTATCCATTTGTTATTCATACACCACTTATGTGGATTGATAAAGCGGAAACATGGAAGTTATCAGATGAACTTGGTGCATTCGAGTTTGTTAGAGAAAAAACATTAACATGTTATAACGGAATAATCGGTGATGGTTGCGGTGAATGTCCAGCTTGTAAACTTCGTAAAGCAGGTTTAGATACGTACCTACAAGAACGCGAAGGAGCGAATGTATAATGGAGCAGAATTTTTTTGGATTTCGCATCGTAGAAAATTTACAAAAAATAGATAAGGACATTCAGCGTGAACAACTGAAATATCATAATAAACGAGTGATGGTAAGTAAGGAATTTACATTTGATGCAGCGCATCATCTGCACTGTTATGAAGGGAAATGTAAAAATTTACACGGTCACACATACAAAGTTGTTTTTGGAATTAGCGGTTATGTAAATGAGATTGGACTTGCTATTGACTTTGGAGATATAAAAGAAATTTGGAAAAATGAAATAGAAATTTATTTGGATCATCGTTATTTAAATGAAACTTTACCATCGATGAATACGACGGCTGAAAACATGGTCGTTTGGATTTATGAAAAGATGGAAGAAGCACTAAAAAAAGAGGAACGCGCCCATGAATATAAGGGAGCACGTGTTGAATTTGTTCGTCTATTTGAAACGCCAACAAGTTATGCAGAAGTAAGACGGGAGTGGATGATCGGTGAGTAAAATTCCTGTTTTGGAAATTTTCGGGCCGACCATTCAAGGCGAAGGAATGGTTGTCGGGCAGAAGACGATGTTTATTCGTACAGCAGGTTGTGACTATAGCTGCACGTGGTGTGATTCCTCTTTTACATGGGATGGATCCGCAAAAGAGCAAATTAGACAAATGACTCCAGAAGAAATTTGGAGTGAACTTGTTGAAATTGGTGGAGAAAATTTTTCACATGTAACCATTTCAGGTGGGAATCCAGTCCTATTGAAAAATTTAGCTGGTTTTCTGTCTTTATTACAAGAAAAGAAAATTCGCACCGCTATTGAAACACAAGGAAGTAAGTGGCAGGAATGGTTGCTTCACATTGATGAAATAACCATCTCACCAAAACCGCCAAGCTCACAGATGAAAACAGATTTTATCATGTTAGATTCTGTTATTGAAAGATTAGCAGGAAAAGATTTTAGTTTAAAAGTCGTTGTGTTTGATGATCATGATTTTGAATATGCGATAAAGGTACATGAGCGTTACCCTCACATACCATTTTTCTTACAAGTTGGAAATAATGATACTAAAACAGTGGACGATGCGATGCTTATTAGGAATTTATTACAAAAATATGAATGGCTCATCGAAAAAGCTGTTCAATGTAAAGAGATGAATGATGCAAAAGTATTACCTCAGCTTCATGCGTTAGTATGGGGAAATAAGCGTGGCGTATAAGAAACTCTTACGAATCTAATTGAATTGAAGGGACGTATAAAGAATGGCAGGAAGATTAGACGAAGATTTAAAAGATGTAACGTTACTTGGAAATCAAAATACAAAATATTTATTTGAATATAGTCCGGACATTTTAGAGACATTTGATAACAATCATCCAAACCGTGATTATTTTGTAAAATTCAATTGTCCTGAATTTACAAGCTTATGTCCAAAAACAGGACAACCAGATTTCGCAACGATTTATATTAGTTATATTCCAGAACAAAAAATGGTTGAAAGTAAATCTTTAAAGTTATATTTATTTAGTTTCCGTAATCATGGTGATTTTCATGAAGATTGTATGAATGTTATTATGAATGATTTAATTAAATTAATGGACCCACGTTATATTGAAGTGTGGGGGAAATTTACACCACGTGGTGGTATCTCAATTGATCCATATTGCAACTACGGTCGCCCTGGTACGAAATATGAGCAAATGGCTGAATATCGTATGATGAATCATGATCTATACCCTGAAACAATCGATAATCGCTAATGAAAAAAGGATCTGTATGTATCGTACGGATCCTTTTTTTCTATTATATTATGCATGTTGATTAATAACTTTATAGTTTTTATGATTTACAACTGTAAGAGGTTCCATATCTAGTTCTCTAAAATTCTCCATGATTGTTATATCGACAATAACGGAGTTTTTATTCACTTTTTGAACACGGCCTTGCATTCCACCTTTAAATTCGATAAGATCTCCAGCTTTTGCGATTTCCATTTCCATAAGCAACTCTCCTTGTTACAGTTTTGCCAAAAAAAGAACAAGTTCGTTCTTTTTTATTTCCCTTTATTTTGAACTATATTCCCCTGTTTGTAAATGTTTCCATGAAATAATTTCAAAAAATAGTAATTTTTTTGTAAGATTTGTATGAATCATTTTCCGTATTTTAGGTTATCCATTGGTGAAAAGTGCTTATATTACAATATAAGGGTATAATAGGTGAGGGGCGGTAAAATGGTATTTGAAATTGTCGGAAGTTTTATAGCATTTTTGTTATTTTTATTCTCACATAAACAATTAAAGATGATACGTATGCATGAGACACGTACATATTTTGATGGGTTAGATGGTGTGCATGCTTCTATTACTCATGAGAGCGGTACAGATATGTAAGGAAGTATGCCTTTCTCTTTCTCCATGGTATGATGACAATAAGAAAAAGCACATAATAATATAGGTGATGAGCGGTGAATGGAGAGTGGAGAAGATGCGAATTTCTTTTATTCGTCACGGTCGCTTAAATAATGTTACAGAATTAATGACAGTATCATCGTTTCGCAAATGGATGGAGCGATACGATTTAGCTAGTATGGAAAAAAGTACGGACATACCAATTGATACAATTGAAGCAATTGAATCTGCAAAGCTTATTGTAACGAGTAATCAAAAACGTGCGGTACAGTCAGCTGCAGAATTAACGAATTCTCTTTCTTTTACACAAAGTGCTCTTTTTCGAGAGGCAGAAGTACCATCTAGCTTCTATATTCCGAAATGGGTGAAGTGCAAACCCGCAGTGTGGATATTCATTGGGCGCACAGTATGGATAGTTGGATATTCTAAAGGTGTGGAGTCTTATCGTGAAGCGCAAGAAAGAGCAAGACAAGCAGCTGATACATTAGTTGGATATGCGTTAGTACATGGGCATATCGCACTTGTAGGGCATAGTTATTTTAATGCGATGATTGGGTATGAATTACGTACTAGAGGATGGTCTGGTCCTCCTGTTTTTCATAGGAAGCCATGGAGTTGTACAGAATATACATTTCGTGAAGCGATGAATGGAAATATATTAAGTACCAATTTAACATAAAAGCACACGATTACAATAAAGAATCGTGTGCTTTTTTTAAGAAACGAAAGCTTTTTTATATAATGGCTTCACTAAATGAGCATATGGTTCTCCAACAAGCATAACTGTTTTATCCTCTTGGTAACCAAGTCTTTTATATAAAGAGAAAGCTCGTTCGTTTTCTAAATTTACGAGTAATGCGATTTTCTCATAACCTTTTTCATAGGCATCATTTTCTACTGCTTGAATCAACCTTGAACCTATTCCTCTTCCACTATATGTGCTTGAAACGGACAAAGTGTCAATATAATATTCATCGAGTTCTGCTTCTTTTTCTAGCGTAATCGTTGAATCTTGATGGATTTTTCGTAAGTGTTTTACAATTGGAGTATCTAGTTGCTTGGCATGACTGCCGTGATAGGCTACGATGATTCCAACTGCTTGTCCATTTTGTTCTTCAACGAAACAGTTCTCGTAGCTAAGCCGATTTTCTTTTTTTGAAAACCAAGTTTCAAGCCCTGTCAAGACTTCTGTTTCTGTTCTCCCACCTGTGATTTTTTCAGCAATTTCATGCAGAGCGTTATACAATAAAGAAGATATTGCCTTCGCATCTGTCTTTTTTGCTTTCCGAATCATATTATCCCTCCTAGTTGTCATTCTTATTGTAACATAAAATAAAGTTTCAATCAGTGATTCAATAATTTCTTGAATTTTATAGGATAAGCTTGAATATCGAATGGATTCAGAAAAGGGGAACCGTTATGGTAGTATATGATGTTTGCTGTGAATGTAAGAAATTTAACATTGTCGACTTGTGGAAGATAGGATAAAATATTGCAGAGAGGTGAAATACATGGATAAACAATTAGCAAATACAATTTTAGATCAACTGAAAAATGGAGAGATAGAAGAGTATATTGTAACTAAGGATGTATTTTATACGTTTCGTGAGGTTGTAGTAAATCGAGAGGATTTTAAACATTTCAGTGGGAATGCACAACGCGGCGGGAAAATTATTTATACATATATAGAAACACCGCGTTCTTAATAGAAGGAAAAGGAGAGGGGAATTATGGGAGAGTTTAAACAAGGTATTTTACCGCACTGGGACTATATGTGGAAAGATGGCGCTGGAAACCGGCTTGTAGGAATGGTTATGTTTCCAGAGAAACGGAAACGTACAAAAGAAGTTATAGAGAAATTGAAAGTAGCATATGAGCAAGAAACCAAAATTCGAGCAACTGTGAAACTCCTGCATATGAATCAATATGTGGAGGGAATGGTTGTATATTTTGATGAAGAAGCACCAGTGTTTACAATGCAAGATAAAGACGAGAATTTTCATCATTTATTCATAAAGGATATTTTACGTATTGAACATTGCGAATGAGTGATGCTCTGTTTGCAGTCTTTTTTAAATTCTCATTACACTAACAAATAAATTGGAGTGCCATCATAATTATCCTTTTCATTATAATGATATTTTTTATTGTGTAACAAAAAAGAAAGTATATGTATTCAAATAAATAACTGTTTAATCCACAAGGAGGAGAATTTCTTATTTGTGTGATCTAAATAATGTGTAACCGGTTTCGAGCAGATTACAATCTAAAGTCTGTTCTTTTTTGTGTGATGCTGGAGAAATATATTTCTCCAGCATTTACTGTTTTTTGACAAAACAGATTGATAACATTTTTGTAAATATGGTTAAATTCGTTGACAACTTTTTTGAAAAGCACTTTATTGACATGAGTTTTAGAATGTTGTTTCATAGTCTTTGTATTGAAAAAAACGGCTCGTGATGTCGAAAAGTAAAAGTTAAAAAAAGAAAGAATTTATACATATATCTTGTGTCTTGTTTCGAAACATAATACAATATATAGGGAAAACATGAATCGGCATCAAGATATAAAAGGAAGAAAGGGAGGGTCGGAGATGTTAATTGCATATGATTCTATGACAGGAAACGTGAAGCGTTTCATTCACAAATTAAATATGCCGGCCGTTCAAATTAATGAGGATCTAGTATTAGACGAAGATTTTGTTCTTATTACTTATACAACAGGTTTTGGAAATGTGCCGGAACGTGTTTTAGAATTTTTAGAACGCAATAATGCAAATTTAAAAGGCGTATCTGCAAGTGGCAATCGCAACTGGGGAGATATGTTCGGAGCAAGTGCAGATAAAATCTCAACCAGATACGAAGTACCTATTGTATCAAAATTCGAGTTATCTGGAACAAATAATGATGTAGAATATTTTAAGGAAAGGGTGCGGGAGATTGCGACACATTGAACTGAATAATGAAATCACGCAAATGCAAGACGGTTTCTATCAGCTTCATAAAGATAAAGAAGCATTAGAAGTTTTTATGGAAGAAGCGAGAGCGAATACCGTTCATTTTGATAGCGTGGCAGAGCGAATCGAGTATATGAATGAACATGATTACTATTACAACGTTCTGGACGAGTATAAGTTGGAGGAGGTCGAAGAAGTATACAACGTTGCATACGGTGAGAACTTCAAATTCCAATCTTATATGGCGGCATCTAAGTTTTATAAGGACTATGCGTTAAAAACAAATGATCAAAAACAATACTTAGAAAGCTACGAAGATCGCGTATCAATTGTGTCATTATACTTAGGACGTGGTGATGTTAATAAAGCGAAACAATTTGCAAGCATGATCGTAAAACAAAACTATCAACCAGCGACACCAACCTTTTTAAATGCGGGAAGAAGCAGAAGAGGAGAAATGGTGTCTTGTTTCTTGTTAGAGATGGATGATAGCTTAAATTCGATCGGATTTAATATTAATACAGCGATGCAGTTATCGAAAATTGGCGGAGGAGTAGCTTTAAACTTGTCCAAACTACGCGCACGCGGAGAGCAAATTAAAGGTATCGAGAACGCAGCAAGCGGTGTGGTACCAGTTATGAAATTGCTTGAAGATTCGTTTTCATATGCGAATCAGTTGGGTTAACTTATGGCTCAACTATAAAACCGGGTCAATTGCTGGAACGCCTGAGTATATCGAGGTAGGATACTACGAAGAAATTACGTAGCGCCCCCTAAAAATCCAAGATTGCAGGAAATCAGCAGCCGAGCTCCTAAGTCTATTAGATAGGGAGAAGGTTCAACGACCAAGTGGCTATGTAGGTGACTATATAGCTCGAACCTGGCTTCTCAAACTAAGGTTGTAGGAAAGAGAAGAAGATATGGTCTGAACTCTATAGCGATATAGAGAGGGTAGCAGAAATGACTATCCCCCATATGTTTTAAAGGTATGGAGTAACAATATGCAAAGAAAAGGTGCCGGAGCAGTATATTTAAACATTTTCCATTGGGATATTATTGAATTCCTTGATACAAAAAAAATAAATGCTGATGAGAAGAGCCGTATTCAGTCTCTATCAATCGGTATTATCGTTCCAAGTAAGTTCTTTGAGCTTGCAGAGAAGAATGAACCATTCCATGTTTTTGCGCCATTTACAGTATATAAAGAGTACGGAAAACATTTAGATGATATAGATATCGACGAAATGTATGATGAACTGATGAGTAATCCAAATGTGAAGAAGAAGCCACTTGATATTAGTGCACGTGATATGCTTATTAAGATTGCAATGATTCAGCTTGAGTCTGGTTATCCATACTTAATGTTTAAATCAAATGCGAACAAACAACATCCGTTAAAGGATATTGGAACTGTGAAGATGTCAAACCTTTGTACGGAAATCTTCCAGCTACAAGAAACATCCGAAATTAACGACTACGGTACAGATGACATTATCCGTCGTGATATTAACTGTAACTTAGGATCACTAAATATTGTAAACGTTATGGAAAATAAAGAAATCCGTGAAGCGGTTCATGCAGGAATGGAAGCTTTAACGGCTGTTTCTGATATGACTATTATTCCAAACGCACCAACTGTGAAAAAAGCAAATGATGAGCTGCATTCAGTTGGACTTGGTGCAATGAACTTGCATGGATATTTAGCGAAAAATAAAATTGCTTATGAAAGTGCAGAAGCGAAAGAGTTTGTTCGTACATTCTTCATGATGTTAAACTACTACTCCATTGAAAAGAGTATGGGGATTGCAAAAGAAAAGGGCGAAACATTTAAAGACTTCGATAAGTCTGATTATGCAAACGGCACATACTTTGAAAAGTATGAAACAACAGAATATAGCCCTGTAACAGAGAAAGTACAACAGTTATTTGAAGGGATTTATATTCCAACAAAAGAAGATTGGACAAGTCTAAAAGAACAAGTTCAGGAGCATGGTCTATACAATTCATATCGTTTAGCTATTGCGCCAACACAATCCATTAGTTACGTCCAAAATGCAACTTCAAGCGTAATGCCAATCGTAAGTCAAATCGAATCAAGAACGTATGCAAATGCGACAACATATTATCCAATGCCGTATTTATCAAAAGATACATTCTGGTATTATAAATCTTCTTACGATATGAATCAGTTTAAACTAATTGATTTGATTGCAGAAATTCAAGAGCATATTGACCAAGGAATTAGTACAATTTTGTATGTAAATAGTGATATTTCTACGCGTGAGTTAGCACGTTATTATATCTATGCACATAAAAAAGGTCTGAAGAGCTTGTATTATACAAGAACACGTAAACTAAGCGTGGAAGAGTGTGTAGCTTGTACGGTTTGATGTAAAATAAGATTGAATGATAGAGTAAGACATCATGAGCAGGGTTTTTCTGACCCTGCTCATGCTTAGTTATAAAATTTAAGACGTCTAATATGCGGTTAAGTTTTCATTACAAACTGAAAGCTTTACCGCATGTTAGAAGAGCTTATTGATAGAGAAGGGGCGATTCAATGCGCGCGGTAAACTGGAACAAAAAAGAAGACGATTTTAGTTTAATGTTTTGGAAGCAAAACATCGCTCAGTTTTGGACAGAAGAAGAAATCGCAGTATCTTCTGACAAAAATACTTGGGTGCAATTATCAAAAGAAGAGCAAATTGCTTATAAACGTGTATTAGGTGGTTTAACACTTTTAGATACAAAGCAAGGTGGCGAAGGGATGCCACTTGTACTTGTTCATCTTGAGAATTTACAAGCGAAAAGTGTACTAGCTTTCATGGGTGCTATGGAAGAAGTCCATGCGAAGAGCTATAGTCATATTTTCACGACACTCGCAACAGAAGAAGAAATTGATGACATCTTTGAATGGGTAGATAGTCATCCGCTACTTGAGAAAAAAGCAGGTATTATTACAGGGTATTATCGCAAGTTATTAAAGCCACAAGTAACGAAAAAAGAATTATATATGGCTATGGTAGCAAGTGTATTCTTAGAAAGTTATTTATTCTATAGTGGATTCTTCTATCCGCTATACTTAGCAGGACAAGGAAAGTTGACTGCAAGTGGTGAAATTATTAACTTAATCATTCGTGATGAGTCAATTCACGGCGTATTCGTCGGTATTTTAGCACAACAAATCTTCGCAGAACTTTCTGCAGAAGAGCAACAAGAAGTACAAAAAGAAACACAAGAACTATTAATGGAACTGTATGAAATTGAAACTGCATATACAGAAGAAATTTATACGTCTATTGGTCTTGTTGAAGATGTAAACCGTTTTGTTCGTTACAATGCGAATAAAGGGCTTATGAACTTAGGATTAGAGCCACGCTTTGAAGAAGAAGAAATTAACCCAATCGTATTAAATGGTTTACGTACAGATACGAAAAACCATGATTTCTTCTCTGTAAAAGGGAATGGCTATGTAAAGGCAACAAATGTTGAAAAGCTATCAGATGATGATTTCGTATTTGATTTTTAATAAATAGTATTGGAAAAGCTGTCTTTCATGTGAAGGCAGCTTTTTTTGGTAGATATAGTTTACATAATGTTATTATTTCATGATAAGTTTTTTATTTTCCGACCGATTAAAATTCTGCTTCATTTGCATGTAGTGGTATGAGGGATTGAATAAGTTATGTCAAAATGAATAGAAAATCAAACAAAACTTTAGAAAAAATAATTCCACCTGTTATTTCTTTGGAGCAGGAAAAAATAGAGCTGCTCTATTAATTTTTCATCGAAGACAATGTTGGCTTGAAAATTGCATGAATATTTAAAATAAAAGGAGGTTTTTGTGATAGGACGTATAACATGCAACGTTCATTGAAAGCGTTTTCTAGTCGGCTATCAATTTTCAGATGGAAATTAGAGAGAGAAAGTAGGAGGAATGATAGGTGGGAAAAGAGGTTGGTTTAAAACGTTCATTGGGACTTTGGTCAATTGTTATGCTAGGCGTCGGGTATATGACACCGATGGTGGGGTTTGATACATTTGGAATTGTTTCCGAGAAAACGGGCGGGCATGTTCCAGGGGCTTATCTGATTGCGTTAGCGGGGATGTTATTTACAGCTGCAAGCTACGGCAAAATGGTAAAGGTTTTTCCTACTGCAGGATCTGCTTATACGTATACACAAAAAACAATTAGTGCAAGGCTGGGATTTCTCGTTGGATGGTCATCGTTATTGGATTATTTGTTTTTACCAATGGTGAACGCATTATTAACGAGAATTTATATGTCGGCACTTTTTCCGAGTGTTCCAGATTGGGCATGGGTCATTGGCTTTGTTCTACTGATTACGCTTATAAATATTATTAGTGTAAATGTTACTGCAAATTTCAACACGTTCTTAGTAACATTTCAAGTGCTAGTAATGGTTGTGTTTGTTTTTCTTGTTATAAAAGGTTTAATAGCAGGAGAAGGAACCGGAGAAGTTTTTTCCATTCAGCCGTTTTTTGAATCAGATATACAAATATCACCGTTAGTTGCAGGGGCTACAATTCTTTGTTTTTCATTTTTAGGTTTTGATGCAGTAACTACCTTTTCTGAAGAAACGCCAAACGCAAAGAAGACAATTCCTCGAGCTATTTTTCTTACTGCTTTAATTGGCGGAATTTTATTCATTGTCACTACCTACTTTACACAATCCTTTTTCCCGGATGCATCCGTATTTAAAGATCAAGAATCAGCAGCTCCAGAAATTGCACTATATGTCGGAGGGAAATTGTTTCAAACTTTCTTTTTAGTAGGAACATTTATGGGTACAATCGCTTCTGGTTTAGCGTCTCATACAAGTGTATCGCGATTATTGTATGTAATGGGGCGAGATAATGTAATCCCGCAAAAGATATTTGGATACATTCATCCTCGCTGGCGAACGCCAGTATATAACATTGTTATTGTAGGAATTATTGCACTCTCAGCTATGTTTATTGATTTAGAAACAGCAGCCTCTCTCATTAACTTCGGAGCACTTATTGCTTTTACATTTGTTAATTTATCAGTTATTTCTTATTATGTGATTAAGCAAAAACGATATAAAACTGTTAAAGACTTTTTTAATTTCTTAGTTATGCCTATTTTGGGAGCTGGTACAGTAGCGGTACTCTGGTTTAACCTCAATATTCATTCGCTTATTCTTGGAATTAGCTGGGCTGCTATTGGAATCGGTTATCTTTTATATATTACGAACATGTTTCGTTCAGCACCTCCGCAAATGCATTTTGAAGAAGTACAGGAAATGTAAAATAACAAAAACATCGGGATGTATCCGGTGTTTTTTATTTTGGAGGTTTTAAAGTCATGCAAGTTTGCATAAATCATTCAACTATTCATAAGGAAGGAAAGAAAAAGTATAAGTGAGAAGGCTGAAACGGCAGGATCATCCTTCTCTTATCACTTGGCACGATTATTGCTTCCTAATACTAGTAAAAATAAATAAATGAGGTGTTATCGTGGTAATTCAATCAGAGAAGGAAGATGTAACACAATCTATTCAAGAAAAAGTTGAGGTAGAAAATCCTTTAGAGGAATTTCAGGCCATATTAAAAGAAGCACTCCGTGCTTTACGTTATCCAGAGGAAGTATTCGATTTTCTTAAAAAACCGATGCGTTTTTTAGAAGTAAGTATTCCTGTTCGGATGGATGATGGAAGAACCAAAGTATTTCAAGGGTATCGTGCTCAGCATAATGATGCAGCAGGACCGACAAAAGGTGGCATTCGGTTTCATCCAGATGTTACACCAGAGGAAGTAAAGGCGCTTGCTGGTTGGATGAGTTTGAAATGTGGAGTGACGGGGCTTCCATATGGAGGCGCGAAGGGCGGAATTATTTGTAATCCACAAGAGATGAGTTTTAGAGAACTAGAGCTACTTAGCCGTGGCTATGTAAGAGCGGTAAGCCAAATTGTTGGACCTACTAAAGATATTCCAGCTCCTGATATGTATACAAATGCGCAAATTATGGCTTGGATGCTGGATGAATATGATCATATTAGAGAATTTGATTCTCCAGGTTTTATTACTGGAAAGCCGTTAATGTTAGGAGGATCACAAGGGCGAGAAACAGCAACGTCTAAAGGAGTGTTCTATACGCTTCAATTAGTCAGTGAGCTAAAACATATTCCGCTTCAAAATATGCGAGTAATCATTCAAGGATTTGGAAACGTTGGAAGCTATTTAGCAAAATATTTATATGATGCTGGCGTGAAAGTGGTAGGAGTGTCTGATGCTTTAGGTGGTATTTATAACCCAGACGGTTTAGATGTTCCTTATTTACTAGAAAATCGAGATTCTTTTGGCGTTGTATCGAACCTCTTTAGTAAAACAATCTCTAACCAAGAGTTGTTAGAAAAAGAATGTGATGTACTCATTCCAGCCGCAATTGGAGGGGTAATTACGAAACATAATGCGGAAAAGCTTGGATGTAAGATTGTAATTGAAGCTGCAAATGGCCCAACAACAAAAGAGGCGATAACAATGTTAGAAGAGAAAGACATTTTAGTTGTTCCAGATATTTTAGCGAACTCTGGAGGAGTTATTGTTTCATATTTTGAGTGGTGTCAAAATAACCAAGGATACTATTGGACAGAGCAATATGTTGATCAATGTTTAAAAGAGAAAATTACATCTAGCTTTTTTGATGTATTCAATACTTCAAAGCGTTTCGGGGTAAATATGAAAATTGCTGCGTATATAGAAGGGATCCGTAAGATTGTAGAAGCATCACGCCTTCGAGGTTGGTTACATTTTTAATATAAAGGGAGGGAACATATGAAACTTGATATTTTACTAGAACAAATTGAAAAACAACCCATTGGTTATTACTGTATTGTGTCGAATCATCATCGATACGATATAGCAGTTGCATATTCACAGCAGTTTTTTGGAAAAGCAATGGTTACTTCTATTCAAAATGGAAGAATGATTTTATTAAGCCAAGAGGATATTGGAGAGGAGCAATACTGGGCCCCTAAGCTAGGGATTGAAGTGGAAGATGTAGAAGATTTTCAAAGCTTTTTTCATATGATTCTTCAGGAACAAATGTTGGCAGAACAATATTAATAGAATAAAAGAAGGGAATGATTTATTTTGTATTATGAGATAGTTACGAGCCCATGTTATGGAACAATTGAGAAGGTAGTTATTGATAGAGACTCCCGAATTTACGAATGGGAACCGCTGTTTTCAATTAAAAATGCGAATGGAAAAGTGGAAGTAATTAAAATAGGGTGTAGCGGGGAAGTGCAGTCTTTAGAAGTAGAAGAAGGAGATAAAGTAATTCCAGGTATGGTATTAGCATATATTCAGGAAGATATTTTAATTAGTGGGAGTGATTGATTTTAGGAGGAAGATGGAACTATTCATCTTCCTTTTTTTATTAAAGTAAGTAAAAAATACATATTGTCAGATTAATTAAAAAAATCCGATTTTAATGATACAATACAAGTTAAGCAGTTTAAAGGAGGAGTAACAGAATGTTTTCCATTGCTCATAACAAAATTAGACCTATTGTTTCCATGTCAATCGACCAATCTGAAAAGGAATGGAATATAGATGTTGAAAATATGAAAGAATCTTTTCTGTTTCTAAAAAGGGAAGATCAATTATTTGCATACGTCCATGTTAAGGAGCTGCTATCGAGAAAGGAGCGCTTAACCACTCAAACGTTACTTTTAAATGCTGTTTCACTAGATACAATATGTCATCTTAGCAAAAATATTTCCTTAACAGCTCTCTTTCAAATTATTGGGGCACCCATTGCGATAGTGAAAAATGAAAGAGGAGAGTTAACGGGATACATAAGAAGAGAAGATGTTTTTGCAGAACTATTTAAACAAGAAAATAAAAGTGTAGATATACTGAAAATTATTTTAACTTCCATTCCAATGGGGATTTTTGTAGTAGACCGTGAAAAGAAAATTGTAAATTGTAATGAATCTGGTTTGAAGATGATTAAATCTATTCCTGAAAAAGTAATGAATGTACCAGCAGAACAGATTTTTAATGGGGAACATATAAATAATGCATTTGCAACAGGAAAAACGATTTTAAATCAATTACAAATAACAAATGAGATGGGAGTATTAGTTGACTACAGTCCTATACCAAGCTTCGATCAAAGCATCGAAGGAATGGTTATTATTGTGCAAGATTTACCGATGGTCGAGGATATGGCTATGGAAATTGAATATATAAAGGATTTAAATAAAGACTTACATGCAATCTTATCTAGCATTTATGATGAAATATTAGTGGTCAATCATAAAGGGGAATTAATCCGTTATAGTGAAACCGTTGTTAATGATTTTTGGGGAAGAGATTTGAAGGATCTTTTAGGAAAAAATCTTTTAGATTTAGAGAAACAAGGGTTATTTAGTCCATCTGTTACGCGATTAGTGTTAGAACAAAAGAAGAAGGTATCGATTGTACAAGAAACAAAAAGTGGCAGAAAGATATTAGCAGTTGGAAATCCTGTGTTTAATGAAAATGGGGAGCTTCACCGCATTATTATTGCCTCAAGAGATATTACAGAAGCAACAAGATTAAAGACGGAATTACATGAGATAAAAAAGATATCTGAACAATATAAGAAAGAGTTAGACAGCTTTAAAAGTAAAGATCGTTTTTTGAAGAAACTTATTTATTGTAGTCCGAAAATGGAGCAAATTATTAATCAAGCAAAAAAAATAGCTGACTTTTCTTCAAATGTGCTCATTACTGGAGAATCGGGTGTTGGAAAGGAAGTGATTGCACAAGCGATTCACCAACTTGGAAACAGATCTTCAAAGCCATTTTTAAAATTAAATTGCGGTGCAATCCCAGAGACATTATTAGAAAGTGAACTGTTCGGTTATACGAAGGGGGCTTTTACCGGTGCTGATAAAAATGGAAAAGAAGGATATTTTAAGCGAGCGGATCAAGGGATTTTATTTTTGGATGAGATTGGAGAAATGCCTTTACATCTGCAAGTGAAATTACTCAGAGTATTGCAAGAACAAGAGGTAATTCCGATTGGTAGCACAATACCTACGAAAATCAATGTTCAAATTATTGCCGCGACGAATAAACGTCTTGAAAAAATGGTGGAGGCTGGTACGTTTAGGGAAGATTTATTTTATCGCTTAAACGTCATTCCATTGCAAGTTCCACCACTAAGAGAACGGATGGAAGATGTTCCGCTACTCGCGTTTCATTTTTTACAAGAGTTGAATGAGAAATATAACAAGAACTATCATTTAACTCCTGATGCACTGAATTTACTAGAGTTTTATTCATGGCCAGGAAATGTAAGAGAATTGCAGAATATGATTGAACGTTTAGTAGTATCTGCAGATGATTCAGTCATTGATGCTGAATTTGTTAGTAAATTCCTTAATCCTGGATATGATTTTAAAAAATCAAAACCAGTGATCACAAGGGTTTTGCCATTACAAGAAGCACTGCATTCTGTAGAAGAACAATTAATTTTACTTGCAATGAAGCAGTATAAAACGACAACAAAGGCAGCAAAAGCTCTTGGGATAAGCCAGTCTTCTGTAAGTCGTAAATATCAAAAAATCATGAATGAAAAGGAAATAGCAATTGATACAATTTCATATTTTTAAAGGGGAAAGGGGGAGTCTACATAGACTGCCCCTTCTCTTTGGTGTAATTATGCGAAATATCATAACCTATGCAAATATGCATAATTTTGTGTAGGTTATTTAAGGAAATCATCAATTTTTGTATGGTTGCTTCGTATTTTGAATGTTGGCACAATTATTGCTTATATAATATATGAATGATTTACAAAGGGGGACTATATACAGTGCTAGATTTAAAAATGTATCTAAACGGTGAATGGAGAGATTCTAGTAATCAAGAGAAAAGACCGATTATTAACCCTGCGAATGGCAAGGTTATCGCATATGCACCTGAAGGAACAATCGAGGATGCAAAATACGCGATTGAAGTGGCACGAGCTACTTTTGATAGCGGAATTTGGTCAGAAACATCCGCTGCGGAAAGAGCATCTTATTTATTTAAAATAGCAGATGAAATTGATAAAAATTTAAAAGAACTTGCGCAACTTGAAACAATGGACAATGGAAAAACATATCGAGAGGCAGAAGGAGATATTGGAGATGCGGCAGCCTGTTTCCGCTATTATGCGGGGCTTATTACAAAACCAGACGGACAAACGTATCATGTAGCTGATCCGATGCAAGCTATGGTAGTGAGAGAGCCAGTTGGTGTTTGTGGTTTAATAGTTCCTTGGAATTATCCGTTATTAATGAGTGTTTGGAAAATTGCACCTGCTTTAGCAGCTGGAAACACAATTGTATTTAAGCCTTCTGAGGTTACACCAATCACTGCAACAAAATTATTTGAAATAATGGAAAAAGTAGAATTGCCAAAAGGTGTTGCCAATATGGTAATGGGAGCTGGACCAATAGTAGGAAATGAGATTGCAGCAAGTAATAAAGTTGATATGATTTCTTTTACAGGTGGAACAAAAACAGGAAAGCACATTATGAGAACAGCGGCAGATAATATGAAGAAGATTTCGTTAGAACTTGGTGGGAAATCTCCAAATATTATTTTTGCAGATGCAGATTTTGAAACAGCTGTTGATTATGCTCTGTTTGGTATTTATGCAGGTACTGGACAAGTATGTTCAGCAGGATCAAGGATTCTTGTAGAAGAAAGCGTTTACGATAAATTTGTTAATTGTTTTGTAGAACGAGCGAACCAAATTAATGTTGGACCTGGTGATAATCCAGAATCAGAGATGGGGCCACTTGTAAGTCAAGAGCATATGGAAAAAGTATTACGCTATATAGAGATTGGAAAAGATGAAGGAGCAGAAATTGCTTGCGGAGGAAAGCGTATAATGGCGGATGGGAAAGGTGACGGTTTCTTTATTGAACCAACGGCCTTTGTCAATGTGAAACCTGATATGCGTATTGTACAGGAAGAAATTTTTGGACCGGTTGTAGTAATCCAGAAGTTTAAGAATGAACAAGAAGCGATTGAGCTAGCAAATGGTACAGATTACGGCTTAGCCGGAGGTGTATTTACAGTTGATGGTGCCAAAGCGATGCGTGTAATCCGCAAGCTTCGCGCAGGAATTACGTGGATTAATAGTTATCACCCAACATACAACGAAGCACCTTGGGGTGGGTATAAGCAAAGTGGTATCGGTCGTAGTTTAGGAACGTTTGGTTTAGAGGAATTTCAAGAAATTAAGCAGATTAATATAAATCTAGAAGTAGAACCAATTGGTTGGTTTGCAAATAAAAAAACTATAGAGGTGAAATAGATGGGAACGAATGTGAAAAGTAAATCAAATGAGCAAGATGTGAACAATACAAGTGTAAATGAGTATATTACGAAAGTACTGCAATTAATTGAAAAAGATAAAGTTTCCGAGGAAGAAGCAAGCTGGATTACAAAAGAAACAGTAGATGGGTTCCGTGAACATGTAAACCCAGGCTTCCTTGCATATAGAAAAACGGTAACAAAAGATGGACAGTTCGCGGCAGTAGAATGGTCTGATGAAGGGTCTTGCTTCATGGATATCAATGGTAAAAAATATATTGATTGTTTAGGTGGATTCGGGATTTATAATGTTGGACACCGTAATCCAAAAGTGGTAAAGGCTGTAACGGATCAATTAAAGCGTCAAGCATTGCATAGTCAAGACTTATTAGATCCACTTCGTGCAATTCTTGCAAAGATTTTAGCGGATATTACACCGGGAGATTTGAAATATGCATTCTTTACAAATAGCGGGACAGAAAGTGTAGAGGCAGCATTAAAACTAGCAAAAATGTATAGTGAGCGAACAACTTTTATTGCAACAACGCGCGCCTTCCATGGTAAGAGCCTTGGTTCATTATCTGGAACAGCAAAAGGAATGTTCCGTAAGCCGTTCTTACCATTAATTCCAGGCTTCCGTCACGTTCCATTTGGTGATATCGAGATGATGAGAAAAACATTTGAAACGTGTGCTTTAGTAGGAGAAGATGTTGCAGCTGTTATCTTAGAACCAATTCAAGGCGAGGGTGGTATTATTTTACCTCCAGAAAACTACTTGAAACAAGTAAGAGAACTTTGTGATGAATTCGGATCACTACTTATTTTTGATGAAGTACAAACTGGAATGGGACGCACTGGGAAAATGTTTGCTGCGGAATTATACGATGTAGTACCAGATATTATTTGTCTTGCGAAAGCATTTGGCGGAGGGGTAATGCCAGCAGGTGCAATTGTGGCGAAAGAAAAAGTATTTAAAAGTTGGTTTGATAATCCATTCATGCATACAACAACGTTTGGTGGGAACCCACTTGCATGTGCAGCTGCAATCGCAACCATTCATGTGTTATTGGAAGATAAATTACCAGAACGAGCTGCGGAAGTTGGAGAGTATTTCTTAAATGGATTGAAAAAAGCAGCGGAAGGACATGAGGACAAAGTTTTTGAAATTCGTGGTCAAGGCTTAATGATTGGGATTGAATTCCATAAAGATGAAATTGGCTATGAAGTATCGAAGGCAATGTTTGATCAAGGTATTCTTGTTGCCGGAACACTAATTAACTCAAAAACAATTCGTATTGAGCCATCGCTAACAATTAGTTATGAAGAAGTAGATACAGTAATCAATGCATTTAAATCCGTGTTATCACAAGTGAAAGCACAATAATTCTTTTACACAATAACTTTTAAATACAAGCCAGTAAAACCACCATGCCGCTTTTCTTTCTAATTGGTTTTACTGGTTTTTACTATAGGAGGATAAGGAGTGGAAGGAGCACTACAAGGGATTACAATTATTGATTTATCTCGGGTTCTTGCTGGTCCTTTTTGTACGATGATTCTTGGTGATTTAGGAGCCAAAGTGATAAAAGTTGAAAATGTAGGAAATGGTGATGATACGAGAGGGTGGGGGCCCCCTTTTGTAGGAGGAGAAAGTGCGTATTTTCTTTGTGCAAATCGTAATAAAGAATCTATTACATTAAATTTAAAATCAGAAATGGGAAAGGAAGTTTTGACAAAGCTTATTTCTCATGCGGATATCGTTGTGCAAAATTTTAAGCCTGGAACACTTGAGCGAATGGGACTTGGGTATGAAGTATTAAAAAAGATGAGGGAAGATATTATTCTCGCCTCTATTAGTGGATTTGGTCAAAGTGGTCCTACTTCCCAACTTCCTGGCTATGATTATATGATTCAAGCAATGAGTGGACTTATGAGCATAACCGGAGGTAGAGATGAAGAGCCTGCAAAAGTAGGGGTTGCCATTTCAGATGTACTCACAGGGCTTTTTACGTGTATCGGAATTTTAGCCGCTTTGCAGCACCGAAATAGAACGGGAGAAGGACAAGAGATTGATATTTCATTATTTGATTCACAGTTAGCAGCATTAGTAAATGTAGCGAGCAATTATTTATGTACAGGTGAATTACCAGAGAGACTGGGCAATCAGCATCCGAATATTGTTCCGTATCAAGTATTTGAAGCGGAGGATGGTGATCTTGTTGTTGCGGTCGGAAACGATGAGCAGTTTTATAAGTTCTGTTTGTTGTTAGGTAGACAAGATTTATCCAGCCTAGAACGTTATAAAACAAATGCAGGCCGTCTTCAGCATAAAGATGAGCTCGTCAATATGATTGCAAATGAAATGAAGAAGAAAAAGAAAAAAGAATGGAAACAACTTTTGGATGAAGCGGGGATTCCAAATGGACCAATCCTCAATGTGAAAGAAGCGCTAGAAACAGAGCAGGCAATGGCGCGAGGTATGACAATTCATATGGACCATCCGACAATCGAAAACCTTAAACTTGTAGGTTCACCACTAAAGCTTTCAAAGTCACCAGTTCAGATGCAGAAACATCCGCCACTCCATGGGGAACATACAGAAAAGATTTTGCAAAGCCTTGGATATTCACAGGAAATCATTATGGAAATGACAAAAAATCAATACATATGAGGAGGCAGTACAAATGAATTTTTCATTAACAGAAGAACAACAAAGTGTTAGAAAAGTAGTGAGATCGTTTGTGGATAATGAAATTATTCCATACATTAAAGAATGGGATGAAAAAGGACATTTTGAACAAAAAATCTTGAAGCGTTTAGCAGAATTACAATTTATGGGCGTTTGTATCCCAGAACAATATGGCGGAGTGGGCATGGACTATAATACACTAGCTATTATTTGTGAAGAATTAGAACGTGGTGATACTGCTTTTCGTACAGCTGTATCTGTACATACGGGGCTAAATAGCATGACACTTCTTCAATGGGGAACAGAAGAGCAGAAACAAAAGTATCTTGTTCCACAAGCGAAAGGTGAAAAGATTGGGGCGTTCGGTTTAACGGAACCAAATGCAGGATCAGATGTCGTTGCTATGCAGACTACAGCAGTAAAACAAGGCGATTACTACGTATTAAATGGATCTAAAACATGGATTTCGTTATGTGATGTTGCAGATCACTTCTTAATATTTGCAAAAATAAATCCGGAATTGAAGCACCGAGGTATTTCTTGTTTTATTGTAGAACGAACATTTCCAGGAGTATCAACAAAAGCAATAAAAGGAAAGCTTGGTATTAGAGCTGGAAATACAGGTGAAGTGTTTTTAGATGATGTAAAAGTACCGATAGAGAATCTCCTTGGAGAAGAAGGGGAAGGATTTAAAATTGCTATGTCTTCATTAGATAACGGACGCTTTACAGTAGCTGCAGGTGCATGTGGACTTATTCAAGCAAGTCTGGAAGCAAGTGTAAAGTATTGTGAAGAGCGTCAAACATTCGGAAAAGAAATTGGAAAACATCAGCTTGTACAACAAATGATTGCGAAAATGTCTGCAAATCTTGAAATATCACGTTTATTGGTTTATAAAGCAGGGTGGTTGAAAAACGAAGGGAAACGTAATACGCGTGAAACGTCTTTAGCAAAATGGATCGCTTGTGACGCTGCATTTGAAGCGGCAAATGATGCAGTGCAGGTGCACGGAGCATATGGATATTCAAATGAATTTCCAGTAGAACGATATTTACGAAATGCAAAGGCTCCAGTTATTTACGAAGGAACACGTGAGATTCATACCATTATGCAAGCGGAATACGCACTTGGTTATCGCTCTGATAAGGAACTTCGTAATATGTTACCGAAGTGGCCTTTTGAAGAAAGTGAGGCAGAAATGGTAACGAAATAAAATAGGAGGGCAGTGCAACGAAGGTTGCACTGCCTTTTTTATTATCTTTTCAACTTACAAGTATTTACATACATTTTGTCTTAGTGTACTATTTAACTAGTACACTAAGACAAAAGGAGGGGGGAAATGAAAATTGAGTTTTCTCCTAACATACCGATTTATATTCAGGTGATGGAATACATAAAAAAAGAAATTGTAACAGGTCATTTATTACCTGGTGAAAAAATTCCTTCTGTACGCGAATTAGCGAGTGAGTTACAAGTCAATCCAAATACAATTCAGCGTACATTTCAAGAACTAGAGAGAGAAGGTATCGTTGTAACACGCAGAGGAATGGGAAGATATGTAACGAGCGAAGGGGAGAAAATTATGGAGCTGCGCAAAGGTATGGCGAAAGAGTTGCTTCATTCTTTTATAAATGGAATGGATAATTTAGGATTTTCAGAAGAGGAAATTCTCTCGATTCTTCGTTCTTCATTGGAAGAGAAAAGGGAGGAGAAATGATGATGAACTTGCTCGAAATTAAGGAATTATGGAAGCGATATGGGTTAAAGGCAGTCATTCGCGATGTAAATCTAGTGATTACAGAAGGGAAAATCATTGGTCTTGTTGGCGATAACGGCAGTGGTAAGACAACATTATTAAAAATGATTGCAGGTTTGCAGCATCCTTCAGAAGGGAATATCAAAATTGCAAGAGAGAATGTAGGCTTAGAAACAAAAAAAATTGTTTCATTTATGCCAGATCGACCAGTATTTGATGAATGGATGACTGTAAAGGATGCTTTATTTTTCTATCGTGACTTTTATCCAGACTTTGATATTCAAAAGGCGGTTGATAAGGTCGCTGAATTTAAAATACCGCTGGAGGAAAAGATTACAGCTTTGTCAAAAGGAATGGTTGAGAAACTGCAGCTTATTTTAACATTTTCAAGAAAAGCGAAACTATATATATTAGATGAACCGCTTGGCGGGATTGATCCTGTTTCACGGGAGCATGTGCTAGAACTTATTTTGCAGTTTTATCGTGAGGATAGTACGATTTTAATTTCTACTCATTTAATTGGTGAAATTGAAAATATTTTTGATGAAGTTATTTTTTTGAAGGATGGAGAGATTGTACTACATGAGAATGTAGAAGAACTTCGTTTTAAAAGAGGGAAAGCGGTGACTGAATTGTTTAAGGATGTGTTTGGAAAATGAGTCAAACCCTTCGATATTTATACAATTGTAATAAAAAGAAGATATGGGCGATTTATTTTGGATTTATTACTATTTCATTAATTCTATTATTTAATATGAAGGGATGTACGGGAGTAAGGTTTTCAAGTAGACAAGATATAACATTAATCATATTTATATTCTTATTTTGTATAACTGCATTTTCTATCTTCTTACTAGCGCTTTCTTCTTTCCGACAAATAGTAAGAGGCTCTATGATTTGGTATGCAGCAATTCCATCAAAGAAATATATATACGCGAATTTGTTATTATTTGTAATCATGTTTAGCTTGTTGTCTTTAATAGGAATTGCTTTTTTACATTTTCTTTCCATAAACATATATGGGAATAAAGCAAATGGAGAGGTACAGCAAGCCATTAGTAGCTTATACAATTATGGTCTATTACACCACCTGTTCTCCCTCTTCTTATGGATTATAGATTTAGTAAGTACATTAGTTTCTCTGTATTTCATAATCATAGTTGTAAAACTATTTAATTTGAAATCTTCATTAAATAAAATGTTATTTATCATTTTATTTGTTGTTTTCGGTGGAATTCAGTTTTTTATAACTAATATGATAGATAAAATAAATATATATGTGTTTTCGATAAAAAATGTTGGGGTAATAGATAAAAATGGCTTTTTTGAAACATCTTTTTATTTGAGTGATACTTCAAATATTTCTTATCTAATTTTTAATTTATTATCAATTTATTTATTGGTGGTAATAACAAGTCATATCATCGATAAAAAACTAGAAATCTAAAGGGGGAACAATCATTGGGAAACGTAGTAGTAAAATTAGAGAATGTCCATAAAAAAATAGGGAAAAACGAAATTATTCGTGGTCTTTCGTTTGAGGTATGTGAAGGGGAAGTATACGGATTTCTTGGTCCAAATGGGAGCGGGAAAACGACGACAATTCGGATGATGACCGGTCTTATTGCAATGACAGAAGGAGATATTACAATTTGTGGTCATAGCATTCGTACAGAACGTGAGAAGGCGTTAGAACACATTGGGGCTATTGTCGAAAATCCGGAATTATATGATTATATGACAGGGATGCAAAATGTAAAGCATTTTGCGAATATGGCAATTAAGCCGATTAGTAAAGAACGTATTACTGAAATTGTAAAACTTGTGGAGTTAGAGCATGCCATTCATAAAAAGGTAAAGACATATTCACTTGGAATGAAGCAACGTCTTGGAATTGCACAAGCACTTCTTCATAATCCGAAAGTTCTTATCCTAGATGAACCAACAAACGGATTAGATCCAGCTGGTATTCGTCAAATTCGTGATTATTTACAACGATTAGCGAAAGAGGAAAATATCGCTGTCATCGTATCGAGTCATTTATTAAGCGAGATTGAACTGATGTGTGATCGTGTTGTTATCATTAAGAATGGTCAATTTGTACAAGCATATAACTTACATGAACAAGCGAAGAATGATGAAACGGTTGCTGTAACTTTTGAGGTGAATCAGATTCAGCGTGCAAATGAAGTGATTAAAGGTAAAGTGCAAGAAAATGTTGTTGTTGTCTCCGTAATGAAAGAAGAAATTCCGCAGATTGTGAAACAACTTGTGCATTCGGATATTCTCGTATATGGCGTTACAGTGCAAAATAAAACGTTAGAAGATGAGTTCTTAGCGATTACCGGGGGAGTGAAAGCATAATGTTAAAATTAATTCAAAATGAATTATTAAAGTTACATGCGAAAAAAGGGATGTATATATTGATAGGTGTGATTGCTACGTTAGAAATTCTTGGTGCTTTTGTAATGGTGAAATGGGGGGAAGCGAAAGATCTTAAAGGAACCTATCTAGATTATGCGATGACAGATACAGGTATAGTTATTTTATTTGTAACAATCTTTGGTATTACCATTGCATCGCGAACGATTACTGATGAATTCCAAAAAGGAACAATTAAGCAGCTGTTAATTCGCCCAAGAAAAAGGATTATGATTTTATTTTCTAAATATGTTTCGGTTTTATTAACGATGCTTTTTGTTATCGTTACAGGTACCTTAATTACAATGGTTATGGGTGCAATCGTTATGGATGGTGGTAAAACAGAATTAACGCTAGGGGTATTGTTTAAAGCGCTCTCATATAAACTTGTGTCTCCATTCTTCTTTGCAACACTTTCCTTCTTCTTGGCAAATGTTTTTCGAAAATCAGTATTACCATTAATCATTGCACTGTTTCTATTCTTCTTACAAGGAGCAATTAGCATGATGCTCATGATGTTTGTTAAAGGAGTAGCTAAGTTTGTTGTATTCTCGCATTTAGATTTAAGTATATATGATGGTAATAAACTAATTAGCGGTGGTGCTACACCACCATTTACAGAATTCACTTTTACAACATCATTACTGCTCGTACTTGCTTATTTTGTAGTGTTACTTGTTTCATCAAGCGTACTATTTCAAAAACGTGATGTATTATAAACTGCTAATATATAGGAGCAGGTAAATGGAATCAATGTAATATTTGTTACGACAACAGGTGCATAATCCTCTTTATTCCTATTATAATAATATATTTTGGGAAAATAGGTATAAAAAAACGACATTTAACATTAAAACAGAAAATCTGATAAAGAAGAAATTCCGAAAAACAGATTTCGTATTATATAGTTTAATAGATATATTATGTAAGAGTAAACTGAGAAAAATAGGAAGAATTTTGATGATATTCATATTACAATATAACTATGAATATCATCTTGGGGGTGTTTTATATTCAGTACGCATTTTCACGTATACGACTTCGGAGTTTTTTTGCATGGATGATTTTAGGGATGTTAGTAACGGTGCTGCCGCTGGACATTATGGGAGCTTCAGATAGTGTCATGGATGTTGCGGTGCAAATTTCGGTGTTTTTTGTATTTCCACTATTATGGTTATATTTTAAAACAAGAAAAAACAATATTATATTTACTAGTTTCTTTGATAAATCTTCACGATTAAACTGGAAGTTGATTGTAATTGCAACTGCAATGGGAATGATTTTTTCATTCGGTGTATCTTTTATTCAATTTTACATACTAGCACATATTTTTCCTAATTTCTTGGTTGACATGTTGAACGATAATGGTGTGATTGATATGAGCAGTATTTCTACACAGATATTCGGTTTCATTTCAGCATGTATTTTTGCACCAATCATGGAAGAAGTCATTTTTCGAGGTTTCTTCTTACAGCGTATGACGTTTAAATGGGGAATAAAACGAGCTGTGATTGTGTCCTCCCTTATTTTTGGTTTAGGTCATTTTGATATCGTTGGTGCTTTTGTATTCGGTGTTGTGATGTGCCTTCTTTACATTAAAACGAAAAATATATGGACGAATATTGCTGTTCATGCATTGAATAATTGTATTGCAACCACCATCCAATTAACGAGTGGAGAAGGAACAGACGATGCTATTTCGATTGCTGAATTACAAGGACAAAGTAATTTATGGATTGGACTTATTGTGATTCTTATCAGTTTACTATGGTTAGTACCTTTTATTCGAAAAAATTGGCGAACTGTAAAAGAAGTAGGAGTACCGTCTCTTCGTTTCATCAATGAAGATAAGGCCTCTATACCATTACAGAAAAATGAAACATATAGTCAAGTCATTGTAACAGATCGACTCATGGCGGTAGAATTGCCGGATGAAGCCGTGAATCAGTTAGCACTAGAACAGAATGATTATGTAACGGTTACGGTAGAGGATAATCAAATTATTATAAGAAAAGCAAAATAGTAATAAAAGTATGAGAAACGAAAAGGCAGCTCTCCAATATTACTAAGGAGAGCTACTATTTTAATGGATAACAATTTCAACGTGAAAGTTGTTACCGTTTTTTACATATTTAATATCTGTGACTGTACGAACTGTTTTTAAAATTTCCACCTTTTCCCCAATTCGAGGGATGGTGGGAACATTGTCCCAAATGCCAAGTAAATCATCTACTTGAGTTGTTTTTTCGTAAAACCAAATTTTCAATGTAATGCCCCTTTCTCGAACTTTGTGTATTTTAATACATAATAAATCATTTTTATTCTTTTTGTAAGGGGTTTTTTATGGAATTTTGAATAAAAATTAATTTTATTTTTCTGGGAAAATGTGTTCGATATCAGGAGTAAGGGATACTTCTGATAATACGATATGAGAAACGGTTGTTGCATATGAAGAAACATCATTAATAAATTCTTCAAGTTCAACTAATGACGGGACAGAAATTTTAACGATATAACAAAGGCTTCCTGTTACGCGATAGCAAAAGCTTGCGGATGGATACGATTGAATAAATTGTTGCATGCGCGTTGTATCACCATTTTTTAAGGTTATTTCTAAAATACAGTCTAAAACGAGTCCAGCTTTTTTATAATCAATATCAATTGTATACTTTTGAATGACGCCTTCACTCTCTAATTTACGAACACGTTCTGCAGTAGAAGGTGCGGATAAATTTACTCGTTTTGATAATTCCCGCATAGAGAGACGACTATCATTATATAATTCATTTAAAATTTTACGATCAATACGATCTAATTGCATTTGTAAATATACCTCCAATAAACTAATAATTTTTGTAAAGAAAATATATAAATTAAGATTCATATGAAATGTAAAACGGGTCCATTTTATTTTACAATAAAATAGAAAGGAATAGGGGGAGAAATGATGGAGAGAATTTCATTATCAGATGCAGGAGAAACAAAGTTTCAAAAATTATTAGGGCATAGCCCAGCTATATTACAATCTTGGAGTACACTTGAAAGGACTTTATATGAAAAGGGAAGTCTTTCTGAAGAGTTAAAGGAGCAAGTACGGAGAACACTTGCGTTTGGAAATGAATGTATGTATTGTATGGCAAAGGGAAAACCAGATGATGTACAAAAAATAGAGGAGATTAGCACCGCTGTTACTTTTGCACATGTATTTGTACATAATCGTTCAGCGATAGATGATAAGATGTTTGATGTGTTAAAACAGTATTGGAGTGAGGTAGAGATTGTAGAACTCTGTGCATATATTTGCTTTATTACAGCTTCACAACAACTTGGATTTTTATTTCAATTACAGCCAGGAGAATAGGAGGAGAAGTAGTGAATCAACCAGCACTAATTATAATTGATGTACAAAAAGCGTTTAATCTCTCGTACTGGGGAGAGCGAAATAACCCTTTAGCAGAAGAAAATATGAAGCGTTTATTAGAAGAGTGGAGAAGAAGAAGGCTACCAATATTTCATATTCAGCATGTGAATAAAGAAAATGTAGAGTCGATGTTATATCTAAGTGCAGAAACCGTTCACTTTAAAGAAGAAGTCCAGCCATTACAAGGTGAAATTGTTATTCAAAAGAGTGTGAACAGTGCATTCATTGGAACTGATTTAGAAAAGCAATTAAACGAAAAAAACTGCGAGTCGATTGTTATTGTTGGATTAACGACGAATCACTGTGTCGAGACAACAACTCGGATGGCTGGAAACTTAGGATTTTCAACGTACTTAGTAAGTGATGCGACAGCTACATTTAACCGAAAAGGACCAGATGGAGTAAAATATTGTGCTGACGAAATTCATAATATGACACTAGTGAATCTGCATGAAGAGTTTGCTACTATTGTTATAACATTGGAGACAGTAGAGAAGATAAGGTTGAGTCAGTTAAATTGATACTATTTTAATAAAATATTTGAATAATTATGTGGAAAAAAATAAGAATATTTTGTATAATCAAAGTACAATTATTTTGAAACAGGGGTGGCAGCATATGGAGCAAATTCCAGTAAAGAAAATAGAAACAGTACTTGTTTTAGCAGAAGAGGATAAACAAAAACAAAAGGAATTTTATGAATTGTTGCTAACAACTCATTTTTATGTTACTGGATCTATAGAGGCGGATGATTCTGCATCAGAAGGAACACTTCGTTTGCGTTATTTCCAAGGAGAGGGTAGATGGATTGTACCATTCTTTACACAATTAGAATTTGTGAAAGAAGTGTTGCCGGAAGAAACGCCCCTTATTACGATACGTGGAAAAGAATTGTTTGAAAATCTAGATAAAGAAGCAACAGCGGTATTGAATGTTGGTACGGAGATTAGTAAAACATTTATTCCAGAAGAAATTGCGGATATAGCATCTGGAAGAATTTTCAATTATTATCAATAAAAGAGTAAGTGTTGAAATTACTTTTTTGCAATTAACACAGCATAACAAAAAGGAAAAGCGATACATACTTTTCCTTTTTTTGTGTAAATAAAAAATTGCATCGAACACTTCTATTTATCGCAATATTGGTCAGTAACAAGGCTAATAATTAATGAAGGGGAAGAAAAACATTACGGATTAAAAGTTCATTTTATATGCATGTTACACCAGAAGGAATAGAAAATGTATTTTTTTCCGTATTTATTGTAGCAGTCACACCGAGTGGTATTCCGACATTTGGTTGTATATGCCCAATAGGAAGACCGAATAATACAGGAATATTGTATGGTGCGAGATAGTCATACAATATGTTTTGTAATGATAGGGACTGCTTTGAGGTAATACAGTTATGGCAGCTTGTGAATACAATCCCTGCACACTCATTCAATTTTCCTGCTAAATGTAATTGGTTGAACATGCGATCAATACGATACGGCTCTTCTCCAACATCTTCAAGTAATACAATTTTATTTGCTGTATAGATTTCATAGGATGTACCTAGTGTACTTACCAATACGGTTAAATTGCCTCCAGTTAATGGTGCAGAAACAATGCAGGTAGATGTGGCATTGATACATTCTGCTGCTTGTAAAATAGTAGAATACGGATGGAATAGTTGATTGAAAGAGGAGAATGAGAGAGAATCAATTCCTCTGCCTAATTCCTCAATCATCGGTCCATGGAAGGTAACAAGTCCTGTATATTGTGAAAAAGCAATATGCAAAGAAGTAATATCGCTATACCCCCAAAAAATTTTGGGGGTATTTTGAATGAGTTCATATTGAATATAAGGGAGAAGACGACCGCTCCCATATCCACCTTTTGCGCAAAAAACAGCTTTCACTTTAGGGTTTGCAAATGCTTCGTGTATATCATGAAGGCGGATTGCATTATTTCCAGCTAGATAGCCGTATTTCTCGTAAACACTTTGACCAATTATTACGGATAGACCCATTTTTTCCAATACTTTTTTTCCTGTAAGGACCTGTTCTATTACTGGTGGTCCTGCTGGAGCAATAATCATTACCGTATCGCCTTGTTGTAAGGCAGTTGGTTGAATCATGTAAATCTCCTCCTTCACTTTCAATATATTCGTTTATAGCCAGTTCAATCCTATTAAAAGAAGGAAAAACTTGTTGAAACAAGAAGGTATAAGAGGGGATAGGAAGGGAGAAGAATGATGTTTACAAGCAGAGTAACTGATATATTACAAATAAAATATCCAATTATTCAAGCGGGCATGGCAGGAGCAATTACGACACCAGAACTTGTTGCGGCTGTAAGTAATAGTGGGGGATTAGGAACACTTGGGGCTGGCTATATGGGTCCAGAACAAATTCGTCAATCTATTTATAAAATACGAGAGTTAACAGATAAGCCGTTCGCAGTCAATCTGTTGCTTACGAAGGAAATACAAATTGAAGAAGAAAAAGTACAAACAGCTAGAATTTTATTAGAGTCGATACGAAAAGAATTAGATATTGATGAGTATAATCAACCCTTGCAACTTCCGAAAAGTTATAAAGAACAACTACAAGTGTTAAGGGAAGAAAAAGTTCCAGTTGTCAGCTTTGCATTTCACACGTTAGAACAAGAGGAAATGGCATTATTGAAGAAAGAGAACATAAAGATAATTGGCACAGCTACAAATGTAGCAGAAGCGAAGGTGCTTGCTGAATTAGAGGTAGATGTAATTGTTGGACAAGGTAGCGAAGCTGGGGGACACCGTGGGACATTTATTGGAAATGAGCAAGATTCTATGATTGGTACATTTGCATTAATTCCACAAATGGTAGCCGCAGTACCACATATCCCAATTATAGCGGCAGGTGGTATTATGAATGGACAAGGTGTTGTTGCAGCTTATGTATTAGGTGCAGAAGGCGTTCAAATGGGGTCTGCCTTTTTAACAAGCGAAGAGAGTATTACACACGATGTGCATAAAGAAGCAGTATTACAAAGTACGGATACAAGTACAACTGTAACAAGGGCATTTTCTGGGAAATACGCAAGAGGTATTCGGAATATATTTATAGATCGGCATGAGGGAAAAGAAGGCGGTCTCCCCATGTATCCAGTGCAAAATGTATTAACTTCGAAAATACGTCAAGAAGCAGCAAAACAAAATAAAGGAGAATATATGTCACTTTGGGCTGGACAAGCTTCCTCATTAGCAAGAAAAGACTCAGCAGAGCAAATTGTTAAACAGGTGATTGAAGAAGTAGAAGTAACGGTAAACAAATTGCAAGATGCATACACAAAAAGACCACTTGAATAAATCAAGCGGTCTTTTTGTTAGTTTGCTTTATAAAATTGCTGGATGGCTTGGTCGATGTATACCCAACCTTTCCAGCCTAAGTGCATATGATCTTTTAAGAAGTACTTGTCATACTCATGGTTTGAGAAGTCAGCAATTGGATAGCCAGCTTGCTGAATTTGCTCATGAACTTTCTTATAGTATAATTCGCGTCGTTCTTTCGGGAATCCAGCATAATCATACCAAGGGCCTTTTACAGGAACAGAAATGAAGAGTGGTTTTGCACCGGATTGTTTTAATAAATCAAGAGCAATTTGTAAATCTTCATATTCTGGAGAGTTTTCATAAGAATCATGTTTTAAGTAACCTTTGCGTTGTTTCAATTTCTGTTTAATTTTGCTATTGAAATAACCATCCTCGATACCATATTCATTTGATTGAGATTCTAATTTACCAGTTTGATCTGCCTGTTTACGTACTTCTTCCCAGTTCATTTGTTTCAATGAAGGATCAAGCTTTTCTTTATGCGGTTTAATATCGAACATTGCTGTAAATATGTCCTTACGATCTAATATATTGCGGTAAAGATAAGCGAAAGGTTTCGCAGCAAGTGCTTTTATTTGATGCGTCGTATCATCATAGACAATACCTTCTAAAGATGTTTTTAATAGCGTTTCTTTCTTTACAATTTCAAAGTTCAATAAACGTTTTGCAATCTTCTTTTTCATTTCAGGCTTTAAATCATTGTTAAAAATGAGGTGGTAGCCTTGTTGTTTTGAAAAGTTAGGTGCAAAGTGTGTTTCATCAATTCCCTGTGGTACAAACCACTGTGGTGAAAGGACAAAAATCATTTTTTTATCTTTTAATTGATCCATTGTAGATGCAAAGTTTAGCACATGGACAAGGTCCTGTGTTCCGCCACGACCAAGAAGGAATGGCGTGAATCCTGCGGGTTTTACTTTAAAGTAATTGGATGGGTGAAAAGCATCCATTCTTGCAAATTCCGATGAACCATACATCGGAAGGTATTTCGGATCTTCTAACATTTTTTGCTGTAAAACCATACTTTGTATTTTCTCTGGTTTTAGAGAAGTTGCCGCTTCCTCTACTTTTTTATCACTTACAAGTGGAAGGAGAAAGCGTGTTGGGATAAGTAAGAATACAGCAAAAAGGGCCAATGCTAAGAGCATCGGTCCAAAGGTTGCTTTTTTCATCGGATTTCTTCCAACTTTTTGATAATCATGTTTGGTGTTGCCCACTCATCACGATCAAAATCAGAAATAGATACTTCGATATCTAGACGTTCTTGGAATTCTACTAATAAAGATACTGTACCGAAAGAATCAAGGATACCTTCTTCAAATAATTGTACATCTGGATTTTCTTTTACAATATCATTTTCACAAACTTCTTCTAAAATATCTAATACTTGATCTTTAAATTCTGCCATTTTTAAAATCTCCTTTATATCCGAAATATATTATGTGTAACTTCTTAGCTGTAAGAAAAGAAGTTATTCATTAAAAGTATCTGTTAAGGTGACCAGAGAAGATTAGGAAACCGAAACATACGAAATGGAACGTAATTACAATTGCAAGGACATGCATGAATTTATTATTTGGCCAAAACTTATGCTTTTTGTTTTTTCGTTCAAAAATATCAAACAAAATAAACAGAGCTGCATGATATAGGCCGTAAATAATGTATTGATATACATGTTCACCTAAAATGTGCCATACGCCCATAATGAAGAAGTTTAAGAATGCGCCGATATATGAAATCGTATATCGATTCTTAATTAACTTTTTCTTTGTTGCAAAAAAGACAAAGCGCATATAAATAAAGTCACGGAACCAGAAAGATAGGCTCATGTGCCAACGGTTCCAGAAATCTTTAATGTTGCGACTGATGAACGGTTTATTAAAGTTTTCTGGCGTTTTAATACCCATCATATAACTTACACCGATTACGAATGCACTATAACCAGCAAAATCGAAGAATAGGTATAAACTATAACTATACATATAAATAACATTAGATAAAAACGTATCTTGATTTGCAAATACTGCATCAACAAAATGCTTCTGTAGTAAATAAGCAATTATAAATTTATACAGAAACCCTTGGAAAATACGGTTCATCCCTGTGTATAGTAACTGTTGATATTCTTCAGCACTTGGCGGTTTTTGAATATCCTTTTGGAATCTTCGATAACGATCGATAGGTCCAGTTGAGATAGCTGGGAAGAACAGAACGAATTCCCAGAAGTTAAAGAATGTGAATTCTTTAATTAAACCATCACGAACTTCAAACACCATTTGTACGGCCCTAAATGTCACATAAGACATACCAAGGAAAACAATGAACTTTAGTTCAGGTACGAATGGTGCGATTTTTGCTAACACTAGTGGCAAAATCGATAAAATAACAGCCATGCAAAACATGAACGTATTATTATTTTGTTTTCGTAATAGTAAATAGCCTTTAATCAGGATGTATTGCCAAATGATAAATACTGCCAACATCAACGCTTGCTTTGGTTTATCAGAGAAGATAATTGCAAGCATAACTAATGTTAGAACAGCATTATATTTGCGCAACATTTTACCTTTTAATCCAGCTATAATAGTAGGTATTAATAAAATGCCCACTATGGCGAAAAAATAAAATGATCCGTATGCGGTCATGCTGTAACCTCACTCAATAATTTTTTGCGATCTACCTTTCCATTTGGTGTCATTGGAATAGAAGATTGATACATGAATTTTCTTGGAATCATGTAATTTGGTAATCGCTCATTGAGTTCTTTTTTGATTGCAGATGTTAATTTGAATTCTTTTTCAAATGAATGCTCTCCTGGAACAACAACCGCTAATAAGTAATCGTATTTCTCACCTTTTTTAATGGGAATTACGACAGCTCCTTCTACATAAGAGCAACCGCGAAGGTGATGTTCGATTTCTTCTAATTCCATTCGATAACCATGTAATTTAATTTGGAAATCAAGACGACCATTATAGAAAAGAAGACCATTTTCTACATAGCCAGCATCCCCTGTTTTGTAGGCACGTTCGCCATCAATAACCGTGAATGCTTTGTCTGTTAATTCAGGGCTTCCTAAATATCCAACACTTACGCTTGGACCAACGATTACGATTTCACCTTTCTCACCATCTGGCGCAATCGTACCATCTTCTTTCATAATAAGAATACGGCAATCAGATTTACAATAGCCAACTGGAAGTGATTGATAGGTATCAACGACTTCTTGTGTAACATGAATACCTGTTACAGCTACAGTTGCTTCTGTTGGACCGTACGTATTCATAATTGTTGCTTTTGGGAAACGTTCAATTAGTTTTCTTGCGACGTCATTTGATAATACTTCACCGCAGAATAAGAATGTTTTCATGTTTGGTAGCATACTTTCAGAGAAAGATGGCTCCATTAAACACATTTCTGCAAAAGATGGTGTGGATGTCCATACTTGTACATCAGATTGTTCTAAAGAAGCAAACAAGTCTTTTGGACGTGCAATCATATCTTTATCAATTGCCCAAAGCGTACCACCTGTTACTAACGATGGATAAACATCCATCACAGATAAATCGAATGAGAAAGGTGCTTGGTTTAAGAAAACTTGCCCTGTTTGTAAGTTGAAATCTTCGACCGCCCATTTTGTAAAACTTACAAGACAATTATACGTAATTTGTACACCTTTTGGATTACCTGTGCTCCCTGAGGTGTAAATAATGTAGAAGTTTTCATCATCTTTTACCGCATGAGTAGGGTTTGGTGTTTCTCCTTTATGAGTAAAGAGAATATCTTTTAAGTCGTTTTCAGATATGATGCGAACTGGTAAATCAGTTACTGTTACTTCTACCGGTGATAGAAGTAATTTCGCACCAGAACTTTCAGCAATACGTTGTACACGATCAGCTGGAATAGATAAATCTACTGGAATGTAAGCATGTCCAGCTTTGACACACCCTAAAAAGCTAGTGATCATCTCTGGCTGCATATGGCCATAAACCATAATTGGTGAGCGATCATCGGCATACTCAGAAGAAATCCAATGGGCTAGCGCATCGGAGTCTTCCTTTAATTGTCTGTACGTAATTTTCGCATCTCGCCAAACGAAAGCGGTTTGGTCTGGAGTTTCAACTGCCCACTTTTCGATTTGTTCTAATAACTTCATAACGTTCCCACCCTAAAATTCATTGTAAATAAATGTGCTTGTGTTCGTATCATGGAAACCATACAACCAAAGCAAAGCAAATAAAATTGCAAGGTAATAAAAAGTTTTTGCAAACCATTGTGTGAGTGGTCGAGACCATATCTCTTTTAATCTTTCCATGTCTTTCCCTCTCTTATGAAATAGTAACTGTATGTAGATATCATATCCTACATTGTTGTGAAAAAAACAAAATTCCACATTTTAGGTAAATATAAGACAAAAAGGCTCTTTTTTGATAGTAGCACTAAATACTAAAAAAGAAAATCCCTAACTTAGCAATTATATTACATTCTATATGAATTTGTAATGGATTTGTCTTTTTTTAAATAAGCAGGGAATAAATAAAGCGTTTTTATAAATGAAAATCTTACAAGAAAATTGAATTATCACAGTGAAATAAGAAATGTGAACAATAAAAAAGGAGGTCGTCAGGAATGGAGCATGTGAATAAAGGATGGCCGACATACGTGTCAGAGGAAAATATTATAAAGTGGCGGAGGCATCTTCACCAATTTCCTGAGCTATCATTCTATGAAGAAAAAACTTCACAATTTATATATGATACATTGTGTTCATTTTCAGCTTTCGAGGTGACAAGACCGACGCCATATAGTGTGATGGCAAAGAAAAAAGGGCATAAGACTGGAAAAGTTGTAGCAATTCGTGCAGATATGGATGCATTGCCAATTCAGGAAGAGACGTATAAAGCATATGCATCACTTACTCCAGGAGTTATGCATGCATGTGGGCATGATGCCCATACTGCTATTTTATTAGGCACGGCAGAAGCACTAGGGAACATGGATGAGGAGTGGGAAGGAGAAATTCGCCTTTTATTTCAGCATGCTGAAGAAGTGTATCCTGGCGGGGGACAGGAAATGGTGAAAGCAGGTGTCATGAACGGGGTAGATTATATTATCGGTTTGCATGTTATGTCTGGATTAGAAACGGGAAAGATTGGGATTGTATATGGACCGATGATGGCTGCCCCCGATGTATTTACAATAGAGGTAAAAGGAAGAGGAGGGCATGCTGCTAGACCAGAAGAAACGGTAGATCCGATAGCAGTTGGTGCACAAATTATTACGAATTTACAGCATATTGTCTCTAGAAATACAGGCGCTTTTATGCAAAGAGTTGTGTCAATAACACAATTTCATGGGGGAACAGCGGATAATATTGTTCCTGATACAGCATATTTGATGGGAACAGTTCGCTCTTTCGATCAAGCATTGAGAAAAGAAGCAGAGGAGAGGATTGAGCAAATTGCTAAGGGAATTACAGAGGCACATGGTGCAACGTATACGTACGCATATCGTTATGGATATGACCCGGTAATCAATGATACGTTTATTACAAAAATAGTAGAAGAAAGCGCGATAGAGTTGTTTGGAAAAGAGAGAATTGTAAAACTTGCTCCTTCAATGGGAGGAGAAGATTTCTCTGCATATTTAAAAGAAGCACCAGGCTGCTTTATTAAATTAGGAACTGGAAATGAGAAAACAAACACTTGTTATCCCCACCATCATCCAAAATTTGATGTGGATGAATCAGCTTTAATTAGTGGGGCAGAGCTATTTTTACAGGCGACAATGAATTTACTAAAAGCTTAAAAATAAAAAAGGGCAACTGCAATTACTGCAGTTGCTTCTATTTCTTTCCGTTAGAGAGGGCTGAGAAAGAACTATGCTCATTTATAGTATATGAACTGTTACCGGACAAGCTTGTACTTTTTCATTATTTTTTCAAAAAAAACATTGACTTTGATAATCGTTTTCAATTAATCTAAATGCATAGTTGGAATTGATAATTATTATCAATTGATTAACAGGCGGTAGAATGGATGAGAGAAATGAAATAATATTCCGCTTTCGACAATGGGAAATGAAAGATAAAGATATAGTATGGCAACGGCGAATAATCCGTGCTGAATATGTAGATGAGAAAAACAAATAACACAGAAAAAATAGATATAATCAAGGGAGAGAGCCAGTTGGGTAAATGTGTAATGATTTTTGCAAGTATGAGTGGAAATACAGAGGAAATGGCTGATCATATAGCTGGAGCCATTCGGGAAACAGGAAATGAAATCGAAGTCATTGACATTATGACGACGCCAGAGGCTTTTATATTAGAAGAATATGATGGAATTATTTTAGGAGCATACACGTGGGGAGACGGTGAACTTCCTGATGATTTCTTAGATTTTTATGATGAAATGGAAGAAATTCATTTAACTGGTAAAAAAGCAGCGGTATTTGGATCTTGTGACTCTGCTTATCCGAAATACGGAGCAGCTGTTGACATTTTAGAAGAAAAATTACGAGAGCTCGGTGCTGAAGTTGTAATGGAAGGGCTAAAAATAGAATTAACGCCAGAAGATGAGGATGTAGAGAAATGTCTTCAGTTTGGTGCTGAATTCATAAAACACCTTTCTTAATGGCGAGAGGGAGATGAAGATGGGTGCAGGGGAAAATATCAATTAAAACGATGACAGATTATCATTTATATGATTTTATGCGTTGTCCGCATAAGTTTTATTTTCGCTATATAAAAAGAAGAGAACCTTCTTCATTTGAATGGCAACAAATGGTTCAAGCGATTGTAAATCAAATTATTATTGATTACTACACATCACCCGTAGAAAAACAAACAACAATGCTTCTGTTAGAACGATTAGAGAGACATTGGGGGAATGTGCGTATTGATATGTTCTCTTCTAAAGCGGAATATTATATTGTTCTCGCAAAGTTAACGGACCATTTACTACAGTTTGTGAAGAATGACGCAAGTAAAATACCACCTTTATTTTTATATGAGAAGTTACAAACCTATATGGAAGAGCTAGGGATGCATATTTCATTAACGTTTGAAGTGGGGGAGTGGTCTACAAAATCGTTTGTAATTAAAAAGTATGTTGTTGATGCAAATGAAGAGATGCTAGCTCTTTTTCAAAAGCTTACAGCAGTGTTTAGTTACAAAGCTTTTGGAATTCTTGCTGAAAGAATTGAAATTGTTAATTTAATAGAAGGAACTAGGTATGAATATGTTCCAAAAGAGAGAGATATTGTGGACGGAATGAAGGATTTATATAGAATGAAAGAGATATTACAGCAACCGGAACTGTACACAGAACGTACAGTTCGTTCTGAATGTATTGGATGTGCCTTTCGTAATGAATGTAAAGTAGACGAGGTACAACATCTACCAGTTCGAAAAAATTCTATATTTCATTAAAAAAGGGTGCAAAATTGTATCCCTTTTTTGTTATTGACATGAAAAGCTTTTCATCATTTACGGTATAGATGTAGGGGAACTTGTGAAGGGAGAAATGATCAATGAAAAATGAAGCGAGAGTATTTCAGTGGTTAAAAGAACAACAGGCTCCTTTTTGGATCCAATTGCAGATTTTGCAGGCGTTTCAAATGTATAAATTAATTATAGAAATGGATAAAAAATTAATAATCTATGAGGAAAAGGCGAATAGGGAAAGAAATGAATTCATTCCCTAAAGTATAGTTTGTAAATGTCTTCGATTTTTCTGTACCTCTTGTTCATTATTTGTTTCAAAGCTGTAAACAAGGTTATGGAGTAATGGGCTATATTGATAAAATTGCATGACACGCCTAAAGAAAGTTGAATCATGGTGGGGAGTGAGAGCACAGTATTGTTTATAGATGTCATTTGTAAATTTACTACCAAAATCACTATATAATCCAGCAAAGTCAAAGGCAGGATCTCCAATTTGAGCATCACCAAAATCGATAATACCAGCAATGCTTCTTTTCTCCTCATCAAATAAAATGTGATGATGTGTAAAGTCAGCATGGATCATTGCTTTTTGGAAATCAGATGCATGCATAAGTTCAAAAAAATCTTCAAATAAACAATCAAAAGCTTTTCTTTCTAACGATGTAAGCGTGTGTGCAAGATAATCGTGTAATTTCGTTTGAATCTCTCGCCAATATGAGATAGGCTTCTCGATATCAAACTCCCATTTTATAGCATGTTCTATTGGGATAGTATGTAAAGAAGCAAGAAAGGTAGCAAGTTGTGTGATTACTGTTTCACGTTCTTTTACAGTTAATCTTTCTATTGTTTTTACTGTTAGTGGTTCTCCGTGAATGAGTTTATAGTAACTACAAAATGGAATTAAATCTGATTTGTTTTTATATAAAACATGGTAGTTAGGAACTTCTACCTCTTGTAATGATTGAGAAAGTCTCTTGCACAGCTCTTTTTCGCGAGGTATTCGCCATGCATACTGGGGATTACGTGGAAAACGAAAGAGCCATTCCTTGTTAATAATAATGGCTACATTATCCCAGCCATTATCATTTTGTTCATAAGAGTGTATGGTGATACTTGGTAGCGCTTGTTCTATATGTGTCCTGTAAGAGTACATATAACTTTCCTCATTTCTCTCCTTGATTCGTTCGTTTCATTTTATAATAACAGAATTTTCTTTCTTTGTGATAAGATAATATAAATGATGGAATAGAGAGGGTAAATGATGCGAAAGAAAAACAAAAAGATGGCAATGTGGATATTGTTCGTTTGTGTTTTGTTTTTAGGAATGTATAAAATTCAAGCTTTTGCGAAATTTAAGCAGAAAAGTGAGTATCAGATATCTGAGGAATTAAAGGGAAAAGAAGTAAAACAGCTAACTTTTGATGAAAAGAAAAAAATCGGTGAGTATTTTATTACAGCACAATTATCTGTTTTTGAGATTCAGGATAAAGAGGAGATAAAAAAGATAGGGATGGAAATATTTTCGGAAGATCATATAGAGAGCGGTTATGGACAATTAATAAGAAATTATTATCCAAATCGTTTTCATACTTTAGAGTATAAATTTTCTAATGAAGAAATATGTGAAGAATCTGATGAAAGTTTTACTTACTGTGCCATAGCTTATGTTTCAGGTATTGAGAATGGTAAGAGAGATGAAATGAGTTTAAACTATGAAATGAAGATTGTAAAAGAGAAGCATACATTCAAGATCGCAGAGCAGCGGCAATATGTAGAATGAAACATCCTCAGAAACTGAGGATGTTTTCGGTTTTTACAGTATTCTAAAAGAAGTCTCTTTCCTTAAACACTTGCAAGAAAGGGGACATTCATAGGTTCTCGTTTTGTTGTCCAATTTCTTTTTTGGCGATTTCTAGATTGCCTTGTTCGACTTGCTTATGCGCATTTACAGAATCACCAGCATAACCTTTTTGTGTTTTTACAACTCTTTTAGAGAAAGTTGGGGATTGCTTTGTCATAATATAGTTCTCCCTTCATTAAAAGTAGACAAAAATAATAAGTACAAGTAATATTGCTCCGAAAATACCAATTCCAATTAAAAACGAAGTGGAAGTGTTTTTATATTGAGGTGGCTCATGAATATCTTGCCTATATCCAGGTGAGATTTCAGGAGCAAATTCTTCATCATAGAGCTGCTGTTTTTTCTTTTCATCCATAGATTTACACCTTTCTTTTTCATTATGTTACACGTTTAAAGAGGAACTATGCATGATGAAAAAAGTCGCTACGATTAGCGACTTTTTTGTGATGTATATTTACGTTGTACTTGAAAGAGACGAACAAGAAGAAAGGTAGCGCCAAATGCTAGCCCTATAATAAGACCAATCCAATAACCTTTAGCTGCCCAAGAGGTATAGGTTGCTAATATATAACCGAGTGGCAGACCGATGATCCAGTAGGCAATTAGTGTCATTATTAAAGCAACATTTACATCTTTATAACCACGGAGAGCACCTTGCACGGGAGTAGCGATTGCATCGGAAATTTGAAATAAAATCGCAAAAATAAGGAACTCTTTTGCTAAATCATGAACAGCAATATCTGTTGTATAAATAGATGCAATTTGATCGTCAAAGAAAAAGAGTAGAATAGAATATAATAAGGCAAAAGTGAGCGCCAAACTAATTCCGATAAAACTGTATTGCTTTGCATTTTCAGAGCGGTTTGCTCCAACTTCAAAGCCGACTGTAATTGTTAGGGCCATCGCTAAACTTAAAGGTGTCATATATAGAAGCGAAGCAAAGTTCATCGCCGCTTGATGTGCAGCAATTGTTGTTGTACTAAAATTACTCATCATAAGTGTAACGGCGGCGAAAATGCTCGTTTCAAAAAAGATGGCAAACCCGATAGGTACTCCAAGCTTTAATAATTCTTTCCAACTTGAAAGAGAAAGGCGGTATAAGCGCCTAAAGATACCGAAAGATGCAAATGGTTCTTTCGTACTGATAATAATAATGGTAATAAATAAAATGCACCAATATGTTGCGGTAGAAGCAATTGCTGCACCAACGCCTCCTAGTTTCGGAAAGCCAAAATTCCCAAAAATAAATACATAATTTAAAATGACGTTAATCGGTAAGGAAAGTAATGTAATCATCATCGTTGTACGTGTTTTCCCTAATGCATCAATAAATCCACGCAATACAGTATAGACAAATAAAGGAATGATACCAATTGCAATAATACTTAAAAATTGAGAAGCGATGTGTTCAACCGGCGGTTCTAAATGCATGCCTTTTAAAATGGGTGAAACGGCAAAGAAGCCGATGAGAATAACGAGTAAACTTACTCCAATTGCTAAATATACGGCTTGTATTACGATATGAGGAACAGCTTTTTTTTGTTTTGAGCCAACAAGCTGAGCAATAATAGGAGTAGTAGCCATTAAGATTCCTGTTAGTCCAGTACTAATCGGAATCCATACGCTTGTTCCAATTGCAACCCCGGCTAAATCAGTAGCGCTTGCGTGTCCGGACATTGTAGTATCAAAAAAGCTCATTGCAAATAAAGACATTTGCGTTATAAAAATCGGGAAAAATAGTAATACAAATTGTTTTATTTTTTGTAAGAATGAATGTGTTTCTTTCATAAAAGCTCCTTTCTACGCGAGACCAAACTCTTTCTATCATACAATTTAATAAGAAAATAGAAAAGAAATACACATATGTGAACGTATTGTTATATTTTGAACGGTTGAAAAAAAAGATGCACTTTGAAAATGGATGAGGTATTATGATAAGGTGTGAAAAAAGTATATATAAGGTATTAAGGAGGCACTATCCGTGGCTGATTGGTTAATTGGTTTAATCATGGGAGCTGTTGAGGGGTTAACGGAGTTTTTACCCGTTTCATCAACAGGACACATGATTTTAACAGGACATTTAATAGGGTTTGATGATGATAGAGCAAAAGTATTTGAAGTTGTCATCCAATTGGGATCGATTTTAGCAGTTGTTGTTGTATTTTGGAAACGTTTATGGTCATTAGTTGGAATTGGAAAGGTAACACAAGGGCCATCTTTAAATTTATTACATATCATTATCGGTATGATTCCAGCAGGTGTACTAGGTGTTTTATTCCATAGTAAAATTAAAGAAGTTTTATTTGGACCAGGACCCGTTGTTGTCAGTTTAATCGTTGGTGGTATTTTAATGATTGTGGCTGAGAAGTTTTCACGACCAAGTACAGCAAAGACATTGGACGAGATTACGTATAAACAAGCATTCACAATTGGCATGTTCCAATGTTTAGCGTTATGGCCAGGATTTTCACGTTCTGGATCTACAATAAGTGGTGGATTATTAGCTCGTGTATCTCATACAGCAGCAGCTGAATATACATTTATTTTAGCGGTACCGATGATGGTTGCAGCATCAGGATTAGATTTAATTAAAAGCTGGGACGTATTAAGTTCAGCAGATATCACATTATTTGCAACTGGTTTTATTACAGCTTTCCTTGTAGCAATGCTTGCGATTGTTTCATTCTTAAAATTATTAGCTCGTGTAAAGTTAACACCATTTGCTTATTATCGTTTTGTGTTAGCTGCGGTGTTCTATTATTTCTTCATTATGTAATAAAAAAAACTGCCATTGGCAGTTTTTTTATTTTACAATTTTTTCGATCATACTATCCATCACATGTGCCCAAAGTGATGTGTCATCAGCTAATGTAGCGCGGAAATTCGCATACATTTCTTTCTGTTTTTCTTCAAATTGTGGATCGTCTTTTTCAGGTAATGTAGCACGCATAGAAGTAACTAATTCTTGTACTTTTGGAGCGCGTGGTCCCCAAACAGCTTGTTCCTTTCCATCCTTATTAATAAAAATAAAGATTGGAATGGCACGTGCTGCTCCATTCGTTAAATATTGATCCATTAGTTCTAAATTTTCATCACGGATGAATAATTTCATTTCAATATTGGAAACCTCACAAATACGTTTCATAACAGGTACGCAAAGAAGAGCGTCTCCGCACCAATCAGCGGTTAGTACAATAACGCGCCAGCCGTCATTTTGGCGTTCTTCTAAAACAGGAAGTAATTCGTTTGGAATTAAAAAGTTATTATAAATATGTAGTAATTCATATTGATTCACAGTCATGTTATTTACGTATGTATTAAAGGATATACCTTTATTGGCCCATTGTTGTAATGTCATATGTAACACCCCTTCAATATATTTTGCTTTTATTGTATCAATTTTTATAGAGAAAAGCTTGTAATCTTACTCTTTCTTTTTGTTATCAGTAGGCCATAATTTATCTAACATAAAAAAGACAAGGACAATGAGCAGTTCAGCTCTATTTGAAATTGTAATGCTTTCCATCCAATCATCTGCAGTGTGAATAACGAGCCAATCAAGTGAGATTTCGATGATAGAAAGCAGAAAAAAGGTGAGCCATTTTGGCATTTGTTTCAGTATTGGTTGTAAAAGTGCTTTAAAAAATAACATAAAAAAATGACTAACGCCATCCAAAAATAGGAGTAAAATAAAAATGAAAAATAGTGCAGTTCTTGATGTATATTCAACACCGATGAGGCGAAAAACTCCAACATGTATAAAGAAGATAAGGGCAAAAACAATCATTATAAGAAGGGTAATACTACTAATAGCAATCGTTTTATCTTTGCTATTTAAATCTGAAAACTTCTCTTTATCTAGATTCATACTACACCTCCAAATAATTTGGGTTGCGAGATGGAAAATATTTCATAATCCATTATAGCATGAATATTTAATAAGAAACCAAAACAAAAAGGGGTGCGATTTATCGCATCCCTTTTTGTGGCTGATGTGAGCTTCAGCATGTTAGAAAAGCAACCTGTATCATTTATTTCCAAATGGATATTAAACGATACGTACTTTGATAAATAAAGAATAATTTTAACGGTGTCAATATGTATATAGATGAATTGTATAGGAAAAAAGGTGACAAAATGTAAAATATGAGGTAATATAATTCATAAAGTTTTTATTTAACTATATGAATTAAAAGGAGATGTAAGCGGTGTCTCATAATCGTGAACAATTAATGGAGGATTTATCTGCAAATGTTTTCGCTATGTTTCGTTCATTGCGTAATGATATCGGAAAAATTTTTGGAGATTACATACCATGGAATGAGTTTCTCGTGCTCCGTATATTAAATCGTAATGAAAAAGAAATGGTTTCTCGTGTAGCAAATGAACTACATGTATCAAACAGTCATATTACAGCTGTTACAGAAAAGTTAATTCATAAAGGTTTTGTGACGCGTTCACGTTCTACATCTGATCGTCGTGTTGTATATTTGGAAATTACGGAACAAGGAAAAGAGTTAGTTGAAAAAATGGAATTGGCAAAAAAGCAGTATTTAAAAGAAAGGTTTTCAGCACTATCTGAAGAAGAAATGCATGTAATGGTATCTATTTCAAAAAAACTTATATAGAAAAAGCCATATGAATTATAGCTAATAGAGGATCCTTCCATGTTTTGGGCAGGATTTTTTTATTTAATCGGTGAGTGCCTCAACAACCATTGATATCAGACTTCACTAGTCGGGATAAAATGAAAAGTTGAAACTTTTTATATAGAAGCACGCTATGAGTATGATTATGAGAAGAAAGCCATACTAACAATAATGGAAGAAGAAAGGGGGGGGGCAAGATGACGAATCGCAATGGGAGTCAAGGAAGTGGAAACCAAGGTTCACCGAAAACAGGACAGTTCCAACAAGAGTTTAGTTCTGAGTTTTCAACTGGTAATGATAATAAAGGGAAAGAATATCGTTCGAAAAAAGGAAGTAAATCAAAAAAGGAGTGAGGATTCTCACTCCTTTTTTTTGTTCGGAAATTTGAATTGTATTTTAAGGTAAAAAATAGGCCATCTTGTCGGTACAAGATGGCCAGGGAAGGGGACAATTTATGTCAATTTTAATTGGGTATGGAAAGCTGTTCAAGACACTGGGGAATGCCTCGTTATTAGGGAGGAACAGCTTTGATAGTTATAATATAAATGATAGATGTGACTTCAATGTGAATCTGAAGTGAAAGGTATGAGGATTTTAAAATAATTGTTTCATATTTTTTGATAAATAGAAGAAGGATAGAAAGTAGTTAGGGAATCTATAGATGAATAATTTGTCGTTAATGGATAAGGGGATTATTTAGTAGTAGGTGATAAAAAATAGGCCATCTTGTCGGTACAAGATGGCCAGGGAAGGGGACAATTTATGTCAATTTTAATTAGGGATGGAAAGCTGTTCGAGACACTGGGGAATGTCTCATTATTAGGGAGGAACAGCTTCGATAGTTATAATATAAAAGATAGATGTGACTTCAATGTGAACTTGAAGTGAAAGGTATGGGGAATTTAAAATAATTGTTTTATATTTTTTTGATAAATAGAAGAAGGATAGAAGGTAGTTAGGTAATCTATAGATGAATAATTTGTCGTTAATGGATAAGGGGATTATTTAGTAGTAGGTGATAAAAAAATAGACCATCTCGTTCATACAAGATGGTCAGGGAAGGGGACAATTTATGTCAATTTTAATTAGGGATAGAAAGCTGTTCGAGACACTGGGGAATGTCTCATTATTAGGGAGGAACAGCTTCGATAGTTATAATATAAAAGATAGATGTGATTTCAATGTGAACTTGGAGTGAAAGATATGGGGATTTCAGAGGTATGTTTAATTTTTTTTGAATGATAGATGGAAAATAAAAAAGTAGTTAGGTATTCTCTTAGAAAAAAGTAAGGATTATCATGAGCATATTTAGGCAGAATGAGAGTGAAGAACGAGAATGATCGTAAAACTCTGTTTTAGTAAGATGGTTCTAATAGGTAGAATGGATGCGTTAAGTGAATGAATACTTGTTATACTGCCTGTGAAAATAAAAGTTGAAATCTATGGAAAAAAGGATTATGCTCAACTATATTATGAGGGTATAAAGATTAATCCACACTAATGAGTTCACTCTAAAAGTATGAGGAATTGAAAAAGTTAGGTGGAGAATTACTTTCTATGAGATTTTGTTCAAGTGAAATAAGCTATCAGCCTACGGATAGATGTTTTACTTTATTAAGGGAGTTAGTGATATGGAAGCAACAAAAAAACAAGGATTTTATAATCGTCTTATACGATTAAGTCCGCCGCAAATTTTAGCAATGGGCTTTTTTTGTTTAATTGTTGTCGGGGGAATGTTATTGAAACTACCATTCGCGACAAAAGAATCAATTAGTTGGGTGGATGCGTTTTTTACAGCAACATCGGCAGCGACAGTAACGGGGTTAGGAGTTGTAGATACTGCTAGTACGTTTACAACATTTGGCCAAATTATCATTATGTTATTAATTCAAACAGGTGGATTGGGATTAATGACAATTGCAATTTTAATTGTTTGGGTACTAGGAAAGAAAATTGGACTTCGCCACCGATTATTAATTGGAGAGGCATTTAATCAAACGAATATAGGTGGGCTTGTAAAGTTAGTGAAGCGAGTCTTTATTTTTTCTATTTGTATTGAGTTAGTGGGAGTTGTTTTTCTATCCATTCGATTTATTCCAGAATTCGGTTTTGGTAAAGGTTTATATTATAGTATCTTTCATGTTATCGCTTCGTACAATAATGCGGGATTTGCCTTATGGCCAGATAATTTAACAAGATATGTAGGGGATCCTATTATTAATATTGGGATCTGTTCTTTAATCGTTATAGGTGGTTTAGGATTTACTGTATTAATTGATGTATGGTATAGCCGTAGTTTTCGGAAACTATCACTTCATTCGAAAATTATGATTATCGGAACAGTAGCGCTTAATGTTAGTGCGATGATTGTAATTTTTATATTGGAGTATAACAATGTGGAAACATTAGGGCCTTTATCTTTAAATGAGAAGTTATGGGCCTCATTCTTCCAAGGAATTACACCAAGGACTGCAGGATTTAATACAGTTGACTATGGAGGAATGGAAGAGTCATCCATACTGTTTACAATGATTTTAATGTTTATAGGTGCAGGAAGTGTTTCAACAGGTGGAGGAATTAAGTTAACGACTTTTGTAATTTTAATTACATCGGTTATTTCCTTTTTTAGAAAGAAGGAAGACTTTGTTTTATTCCAGCGTACAATCAGAATGGCAACGGTAACAAGAGCGTTAGCGATTGTGGTTGCTAGTCAAATTCTTATTTTTACAGCAGTATTTTTATTAATGCTTACAGAAAACTTTAGTTTTATTCAACTTTTATTTGAAACAATTTCAGCGTTTGGGACAGTTGGATTAACGATGGGAATTACTGCTAAATTATCAGCTGTTGGAAAATGTATCATCATGTTTGTTATGTTTTGTGGATTAATTGGTCCGTTAACGCTTGTATTTTCACTGGCGCGACCAGCGAAGCAAAAAATTCGATATCCATCAGAAGATGTTTTCACAGGATAAGGTATCTCGCTAAAAGCGAGATACCTTTTTTCTTTAAAAGAGTGAGAAAAATAAACCAATAATTGCAGCTCGGAATATGAGAGCGACAATTGCAGAAATACCACCGATAATAGCTGCGATACTACCGGTTACAGTAGCACCACGATTATAGGCGTAAATGCCAAGTAAAACGGAAACAAGTCCAAAAAGTGTCGGGAATGTAAAGAGAGATAATACGGCAAGAGCAAGTGCGATGAAACCAGCTGTTGAACCCGCTGTTTTTGACTTTACTTCATCTTTATCGTTATAGTTGACATGCTGAGGAGCAACCTCTGCCGCGTACTCTTCTTTATAGTCCCCTTCTTCAGTTCTATGTTGTTCATCAAATTTATCAGTCAAAGCAATGTCTCCTTTCATAACAAGGTTCATTAGTAGTATGTATATCTTTTTCTTTTTTTATCCCGTAAGAAATAGATAGTCGATTTACATTTCGCTTAATCAAGTTGAAGAAAGTTGATAATAGAGCAGTGTTGTTTATGAATTGTAAAACTTGGTATGAGTTTCTCTATTTTGGAAAGCATAAAAAAGAATTAAGAGGAAAAAGGTGGCTGAAATGATGGAACATCCAATTGAAAACTTAATGAAAACCGCAATGACAAATTTAAAAGAGATGGTTGATGTAAATACAATTGTCGGAAGTCCTGTTTCAACAGCGGACGGACATGTTGTTTTAACTGTCTCAAAAGTTGCTTTTGGGTTTGGGGCAGGGGGTAGTGATTTTAAAGGAGAAAGGTCTATAGGAAAAAGTGTGACTGGACAAGGTCAGCAAAAAGAGTTGAAACAAGGGCACCCGTTTGGAGGCGGAAGTGGTGCAGGAGTTTCAATTGACCCGGTTGCGTTTTTAGTAGTAGGATCTGGTGGTGTGCAAGTGTTACATTTACATAGTGGTACACATTTGATTGAAAAGGCTTTGAATGCGGTTCCAAGTACAGTGGATAAGTTTGTAAATGGTCGTTAAAAAGTAAAGTTGCATTTTTTAGGAATTGTGATATATTAGAAAAAGTGTGCTTCGGGATAATGAATATAATTGAAATGTAAATATATATGATTTATGAAATAAGGGAGAGGTAGTTATGATTAACATCAAGAATTTTACCGTCGGTTTATGTATGTTAGTAAGCGGATTTGTTGTATATGTAGTAAAAGAAAAGGCTCCATTCTAAAACAGACAGATTACGATGTCTGTTTTTATTTTGTTAAAATAAATATTGACGAATTTATTATGAAGTGTTAAGATTACATTTCGTGTCTCGGTTACAGCTAGTATATATTGGATATTTTTTATAAATGCGACATGAAAAATTTGCGAAGGATCGGGTAATTTTACCAACAACTTTTGTGAATAAACCCAAAAAGTTGTATTTGTAAGCTTATACACATACTAGTGTATCAAGGAGCGGTCAGAGGAACCGTGTTGATGAGAGAGAGGTAGGGCTTTCATCCAGTATATGTTACTTTCCCGTTAGGTGAATATAAAAAGAAAAGTCTCCTTGAATAGGAGACTTTTCTTTTTATAAATTTTTGCATTTTGTAGTCATATCATTTTTTAAAGTCGACTTTCGACTTGTTGACAAATTTCATCAGTTGTTAAGCCACTTGCTTCAATGACAGATCCTTTCATCGTTACATTACTAATTCCCATCACATTAGAATCTTGTCCAGTTACAACACAACAATCACAGTTTTGCGCATCGTTTTCAGATTGCAGTGAAATAACTTCATGTCCTTGTTGTTTCAATGCTTGTTGAACATCTGTTAATGAATTTTCAACACCAATTTTCGCCATTTCCTTCACCTCCTACCATCTAGTAATATGCACTGTTTTTTGGAAAATATTTATGTTTGTAAGAAAAAGATGGTAGAAAAAGGAGAGTTGCTTGCGGTAGCAAGATCCCCCACCTTGAGACGTAGAAGTAGGTAGGGGATAACTGTCTATAAAAGCACGATCAGTGCTCCTTGAAGTTTTAATCATATATTAGTCGTTGTACACACCTGTAAGCATTTGACTGACGAACTGATCATTTAATTGATCTTGAGCAGAAGCATCATTGGATCGAATATCAATTGAGGCGATGAAGTTGTTATTTTGTTTTTCATTTGGATACACCTCTACGTAATTGTCGAATTTACAAAAACCTTTCGTATCCATTAAATCAAATAGTTGTAACATTTCTACTACCTCTTGTCTTGTTCCTTTAATTTGTACACACGCCATATTATTTTCCTCCTTCATTTGACAATTTGTTTTTTTAAAATAGGATTATGAAAGCTGCGTGAAAAATATGATTGTTACTTTTATACAATTTTATTTTGAATGTATTCCTCCTTTTTAATTAAAAGTCGTTTTTATTGCCGAATATATGAAATCGGACGTCCGTTTATTGAATACAATAGATTCGCATTATTTGACAAAAATCCTTCTTCTAAACAAATATTTTTTTTGATGAAAAATGACGAAAAAAAATTTTGACATTTTGTAAACGTTAACAATGTTGATAAATCAATATAAATGAGCGTGTCTATAAATTAAAAATTAAAAATTTTCTAAAAATTATCTTGATTTATTTAAAAAGGAGAGTAAACTAGGAAACAATAAAAAATTCACAGAACATAGGAGGCGCTTTTAAGTGAATGAGCAACGGATTTTCTTAAATGGAGAATTTGTTCCAAAAGACGAAGCAAAAGTTTCAGTATATGATCATGGTTATTTATATGGCGATGGGGTGTTTGAAGGGATTCGTGTCTACAGTGGCAATGTCTTTAGACTTAAAGAACATCTTATTCGTTTATATGAGTCAGCAAAATCCATTATGTTGGAAATTCCATATACGTTAGATGAAGTGATAGATATTGTTATTGAGACGATTCGTCAAAATAAGCTATCTAACGGATACATTCGTTTAGTTGTATCACGAGGTGCTGGGAACCTTGGATTAGATCCTGATTCTTGCTCAAAACCGAATGTAGTCGTAATTGCGGAACAGTTATCACTATTTCCGTCGGAATATTACGAAAAAGGAATACCGGTTGTGACAGTTGCCACACGTCGAAATCGTCCAGATGTATTAACACCGCAAGTAAAGTCTTTAAACTATTTAAATAATATTTTAGTTCGAATTGAAGCGAAGCTTGCTGGTGTACAAGAAGCCCTTATGTTAAATGAACAAGGTTATGTTGCAGAAGGATCTGGTGATAATGTGTTCATTGTAAAAGGCAATAAATTAATTACACCACCAAGTTCTGCAGGGGCATTAGAAGGTATTACAAGAAATTCCATTTTGGAAATTGGAGAAAAACTCGGGTATGACGTAAGAGAAGAATTATTTACAAGACACGATGTATATGTAGCAGATGAAGTATTTTTAACAGGAACTGCTGCTGAAGTTATTGCAGTGACAACAGTTGACGGAAGAACGATTGGGGCCGGAAAAACGGGTCCACATACAAATCGTTTATTAGAAGAGTTTCGTAAATTAGTTATAGAAGATGGAGAGAAAGTTTACGAAGAAAATAAAGTTTAATGATAGCAGTGTAATGAATGATAAATTTGTAAAGCGTTGATAGGGAGGAGTAGTTGATTGTGAAGCCTCACAGAGAGTCGGTGGTTGCTGGAAACCGATGGTTCACGTCGACGAACATCGCCTTTGAGTGCTAAACTGAAGCGTTTGTCTAGGTTTAGACGGTAGCTCCGTTATTAGCTAGACTCATCCCCTGAGTCACTGAGGCAAGAAGTATTCTTGCGAAGAAGGGTGGTACCGCGAAATCTTTCGTCCCTTCAGCACATAGCTGGAGTGTGGACGTAGGATTTTTTTATTGTAAAAAAACAATTTTAAAGGAGGTTCATAAGAAAAATGCCTTCAAAAACGGAAGATAAAATGGCAACTGGTGCACAACTATTGTTAGAAGCGTTAGGAAAGGAAGACGTAGAAGTTATTTTTGGTTATCCAGGAGGTGCTGTTCTACCGCTCTATGATGCAATTTATGATTGCGAAATTCCTCATATTTTAACAAGACATGAACAAGGAGCGATTCATGCAGCTGAGGGGTATGCACGAGTTACAGGAAAACCTGGTGTTGTTATTGCGACAAGTGGTCCTGGTGCGACAAATGTAATTACGGGTCTTGCAGATGCAATGATTGACTCATTACCGCTTGTTGTTTTCACTGGTCAAGTAGCTACAACGCTGATTGGAAGTGATGCTTTCCAAGAAGCGGATATTATGGGGCTTACAATGCCAGTAACAAAACATAATTATCAAGTGCGCAGGGCATCAGATTTACCAAGAATTATTAAAGAGGCCTTTCATATTGCGAAAACGGGTCGACCAGGACCGGTAGTTATCGATCTTCCTAAAAACATGGTAGTAGAAAAAGGAGAGCGATGTAGTAACGTACAAATGGATTTGCCAGGATATCAACCAAACTATGAACCAAATTTATTGCAAATTAACAAATTATTACAAGCGATTGATGTTGCTGAGAAGCCGTTGATTTTAGCTGGAGCAGGCGTATTGCATGCAAAAGCTGCACAAGAATTAACAGATTTTGCACAAATGTATCGTATACCTGTGGTTCATACACTTCTTGGATTAGGTGGATTTCCTCCTCATGATGAGTTGTTTCTAGGAATGGGAGGGATGCACGGTTCGTATACAGCAAACATGGCGTTATATGAGTGTGATTTACTCATAAATCTCGGTGCGAGATTCGATGATCGTCTCACAGGAAATCTGGAATATTTTGCGAAAGAGGCTATAGTCGCACATATTGATATTGATCCAGCAGAAATTGGAAAGAATGTCCCTACAGAAATTCCGATTGTAGCAAGTGCAAAGCATGCTTTGGAGGCACTTCTTGTTTCTAAAGGGAAAAAAGAGAATCATAGTGCATGGTTATCACTTTTGAAAAGTAGAAAAGAACAATATCCTTTTTCTTACGATCAAGATTCTGATGAGATTAAACCACAATCGGCAATTGATATGCTATACGAAATCACAAAAGGCAAGGCGATTATTACAACAGATGTTGGACAGCACCAAATGTGGGCAGCTCAATATTATCCGCTTAAAGATCCAGATAAGTGGGTAACATCTGGAGGGCTTGGGACGATGGGATTTGGATTTCCAGCTGCTATTGGTGCACAAATTGCAAAGCCAAATGAGTTAGTTGTTGCAATTGTTGGGGATGCTGGTTTTCAAATGACACTACAAGAATTAGGTGTATTAAAAGAACATTCCTTGCCGGTTAAAGTTTTGATTTTAAATAATGAAGCTTTAGGCATGGTAAGACAATGGCAAGATGAATTTTATAATCAAAGATATTCTCATTCTTTGCTTTCTTGTCAACCGGATTTTGTAGCACTTGCACAGGCGTATGGGCTAAAAGGGATTCGCATTGAAAATCCATTATTAGCAAAGGAACAGTTAAAAGAGGCGATTGCTTTACAAGAACCAGTTGTAATTGATTGCAGGGTACTACAGTCCGAAAAAGTAATGCCGATGGTTGCTCCTGGAAAAGGGGTTCATCAAATGGAGGGGGTGGAAAAGTGATGAAAAGGATTGTTACGGCAACCGTTCGAAATCAAAGCGGCGTATTAAACCGAATTACCGGTGTTATGACGAGGAGGCATTTTAATATTGAAAGTATTTCTGTTGGGCATACAGAATCGTCTGATATTTCACGGATGACATTTGTTGTTCATGTCGAAAGCGAACAACAAGTGGAACAGCTCATTAAGCAACTGCATAAACAAATTGATGTGTTAAAAGTATCTGATATAACGGAAGAGGCGATGATTGCAAGGGAACTCGCTCTCATTAAAGTAGCAACAACAAGTGTATCAAGAGCCGAATTGTATAGCTTAATTGAACCGTTCCGAGCCACTGTAATAGATATTGGAAAGGATTCCATCGTGGTGCAAGTAACAGGTACGCAAGAAAAGGTAGAAGCGTTAATTGAGCTCTTGCGCCCATATGGCTTAAAAGAAATTGCAAGAACAGGTGTCACAGCATTCACGCGTAGCATGAAAAAACAAGATAAACAAATTATGTTAATTCAGTAATCATTTAAATATAGGGGGAGAAAGAATATGGCAAAAGTTTATTATGAGAAAGATGTAGCAGTAAATGTATTAAAGGGAAAGAAAGTAGCAATTGTTGGATATGGATCACAAGGTCATGCTCATGCACAAAACTTACGTGATAACAATTTTGAAGTAGTAGTTGGATTAAGGCCAGGAAAGTCATGGGAAAAGGCGGAAGGGGATGGCTTTGCTGTATATTCAGTGGCAGAGGCAACAAAGTTTGCGGATGTAGTAATGATTCTATTACCTGATGAACTACAACCAGAGGTATATGAAGCAGAAATCGAACCGAATTTACAAGCTGGAAATTCACTCGTGTTTGCACATGGGTTTAACGTTCATTTTAATCAAATTACACCACCAGAAGATGTAGATGTCTTTCTAGTTGCACCAAAAGGGCCAGGGCATTTAGTACGTCGTACATTTACCGAAGGCGGGGCAGTTCCGGCATTATTTGCTGTATATCAAGACGCAACAGGAGCAGCAACTGAAAAAGCATTATCCTATGCAGATGGAATCGGAGCAACGAGGGCTGGAGTATTAGAAACGACATTTAAAGAAGAAACAGAAACAGATTTATTTGGAGAACAGGCTGTACTTTGCGGAGGGGTTACTGCACTTGTAAAGGCAGGATTTGAAACATTAGTAGATGCTGGTTATCAACCAGAACTTGCCTATTTCGAATGTTTACATGAACTAAAGCTCATTGTTGATCTTATGTATGAAGGTGGACTTGAAAATATGAGATATTCTGTTTCTGATACAGCGCAGTGGGGGGATTTTGTATCAGGGCCACGTATTGTAACAGAACATACGAAGAAAGCGATGGATGAAGTGTTGAAAGAAATTCAAGATGGCACATTCGCAAGAGGATGGATTGCAGAGCATAAAGCAGGGAGACCACATTTCCATGCAACGAACGCTAAGGAGAATGGACATCAAATTGAGGTTGTTGGACGTAAATTACGTGAAATGATGCCGTTTGTACAACCGAAAGTAAAGGCGGAGGTTAAATAATATGAAACAGATTTTGTTCATGGATACGACGCTTCGTGATGGCGAACAATCACCCGGAGTCAATTTAAATGAACAAGAAAAGTTACAGATTGCCAAACAGTTAGAAAAACTAGGAATCAATGTGATGGAAGCAGGATTTGCAGCAGCTTCTGAAGGTGATTTTCGCTCAGTAAAACGTATTGCAGAAACGATTCAAAACGCTTCTGTTATGAGTCTAGCAAGAGCGAGGGAAAGTGATATTCAAAGAGCATATGAAGCTTTAAAACATGCAGCATCTCCAAGGTTACACGTCTTTTTGGCAACGAGTGATATTCATATGAAATATAAGCTTTGTATGTCAAAAGAAGATGTATTAGATAGTATTCATCGCTCTGTAACTTTAGGGAAATCGTTATTTCCCACAGTACAATTTTCAGCAGAAGATGCAACGAGAACGGCTCGTGCATTTTTAGCAGAAGCTGTGGAAGTTGCGATTCGTGCTGGAGCGGATGTTGTTAATATTCCGGATACAGTTGGTTATACCAATCCAGAAGAATACTACTCTCTTTTTAAATACTTACAAGAGTCCGTTCCTTCTTATGAAAAAGCTATTTTCTCTTGCCATTGCCATGACGATCTTGGAATGGCGGTAGCAAATTCATTAGCGGCGATTGAAGGCGGGGCCCTCCAAATAGAGGGAACAATTAATGGAATTGGAGAGCGCGCAGGTAATGCAGCTTTAGAAGAGGTAGCGGTAGCTTTGCATATTCGAAAAGACTATTATGAAGCCGATCCTTCTATGGTATTGAAAGAGATTAAGGCAACAAGTACATTAGTGAGTCGTTTAACAGGAATGGTTGTACCGAAAAATAAAGCGATTGTTGGAGCGAATGCGTTTGCTCATGAATCAGGTATTCATCAAGATGGTGTATTAAAAGAAGTAACGACATATGAAATTATTGCACCAGAGCTCATTGGTGAAGCGCAAAATTTGTTTGTACTTGGAAAGCATTCTGGTCGCCATGCGTTTACTGAAAAAATGAAGGAACTTGGCTATGAGTTTACGGAAGCAGAGCGAGATATAGCATTCAGCGCATTTAAGAGATTAGCAGATCGAAAAAAAGAGATTACAGAAGAAGATTTACGTGCATTAGTACTGGGAGAAACAGCATTTTCAACCCAGCAGTATAAAATTAAACAATTACAAGTACATTTTGTATCAAATAGTACGCAATGTGCAACAGTTGCACTAACAGATGAGGCAGGTAATGTGTACGAAGATGCAGCAACAGGAGCAGGGAGTATTGAAGCGATTTACAATGCAATTCAAAGGATTTTGGGACTTGAGTGTGAGTTAGCTGATTATCGCATTCAATCTATTACACAAGGTCAAGATGCACTTGCTCATGTTCATGTTGAATTGAAAGAAGGAACTCATCAAGTTACAGGTTTTGGTGTGGCGCAAGATGTATTAGAAGCATCAGCTAGAGCTTATGTACATGCAGCTGGAAAGTTAAAGGCTTTGTTATTGCTTGCAAAGTAATGTTTGATAAGTGGGGGAATACCCCCACTTCACTTAATTAAATTCAGAATAATCAGTAAAAATAAAAAGGGGTGCTGATCATTGGAAAAACGTATTGTTTGCTTAGCGGGTGATGGTGTTGGACCAGAAATTATGGAGAGTGCGAAGGAAGTACTGCACATGATAGAAAGGTTATATGGTCACCATTTTTATTTACAAGATGAACAATTTGGAGGAGCTGCGATTGATTCGTTTGGGCAACCATTGCCACCTCGAACATTAGCGGCATGTTTAGCAAGTGATGCGGTATTACTAGGTTCGGTTGGCGGACCGCGCTGGGACGACGCGAAAGAAAGACCGGAAAAAGGATTGCTTGCACTTCGAAAAGGGCTTGGTGTATTTGCTAATGTTCGTCCTGTCACTGTAGATGCAGCGACTGCTCATTTATCTCCATTGAAGGCTGCTGATAAGGTGGATTTTGTTGTTGTTCGTGAATTAACGGGTGGTATTTATTTCTCTTTTCCAAAAGAAAGAACAGAAGAAGTAGCTACAGATACGCTTACTTATCATCGTCATGAAATTGAGCGCATTGTTTCATACGCTTTTCAATTAGCGAGTAAACGTCGTAAAAAAGTTACTTCTATTGATAAAGCAAATGTTTTAGAGTCGAGTAAACTTTGGAGGGAAGTAACAAAAGAAGTGGCACTTCGCTATCCTAATATTGAACTTGAACATATTTTAGTAGATGCAGCGGCTATGGAATTGATTCGCAACCCAGGCAGGTTTGATGTTGTTGTAACAGAAAATTTATTTGGTGATATTTTAAGTGATGAGGCCTCTGTATTAGCTGGGTCACTAGGGATGCTTCCTTCGGCAAGTCACGCAGAGAATGGGCCTTCACTTTATGAACCAATTCATGGATCAGCACCAGACATTGCAGGGAAAAATAAAGTGAATCCAATTGCGATGATGCGTTCAGTTGCGATGATGCTTGGACAGTCTTTTGAACTAAGAAGAGAGGGAGAAGCGATTGAAGAAGCAATTTCTTCAGTTCTTCGCTCTGGGAAATGTACAGTTGATATCGGCGGAAATGAAACAACAACTTCGTTTACAAAGGCTGTACTTCAAGAAATGGAAGAACAAGCGTTAGTAGGGAGAGGAAGATAATGGCTAAAAGGTTACTGGATAAGTTGTGGGAGAGACATGTTGTTGCGACAAATGAAAATGGATTAGATTTATTATATATCGATCTTCATCTCGTACATGAAGTAACATCGCCGCAAGCGTTTGAAGGCTTGCGGCTCGCAAATCGAAACGTTCGGAGGCCGGATTTAACATTTGCAACGATGGATCATAATATTCCAACAAAGGATGTTTGGAACATTACGGATCGTATTGCTAAGCAACAATTAGATACACTTCGTGAAAATTGTAAGCAATTTAATATTCCATTAGCGGATATTGATGATGAACATCAAGGGATTGTTCATGTTATTGGACCGGAACTAGGACTTACACAACCGGGAAAGACCATTGTATGTGGTGATAGTCATACGGCAACACATGGAGCCTTTGGAGCGTTGTCATTTGGAATTGGTACAAGTGAAGTTGAACATGTATTAGCGACGCAAACATTATGGCAGAGAAAGCCAAAGGCAATGGGGATTGAATTAAAGGGGAAATTGCCTAAAGGAGTATACGCAAAAGATATTATTTTACACCTCCTAGCTACGCATGGGATAGCAGTTGGAACGGGATATGTGATGGAGTTTTACGGAGAAACAATTGTAAATATGGAAATGGAAGAGCGAATGACGCTTTGTAACATGGCAATCGAGGGCGGAGCAAAAGCAGGAATTATTGCGCCAGATGAAAAAACATTTGCTTATGTAAAAGGACGTGAGTATGCACCGGAAGAATTTGATTTGGCAGTAGCAAAGTGGAAGGAACTTTATACTGAGCCAGATGCAATATACGATACTTATATTTCAGTAGATGTTGCTAATCTAGTACCATATGTAACATGGGGAACAAATCCAAGTATGGGTATGCGTATTGATGAGAAGCTTCCAGAAACACATGATAAAAATGATGAACGAGCTTTAGCGTATATGGGGCTTCAGCCGGGACAGAGTGTATTTGATATTCCTGTTCAGCATGTATTTATTGGTTCTTGCACAAATTCTCGTTTATCAGATTTAGAAATCGCCGCGGCTGTTGTGAAGGGAAAAAAGGTAAAAGAAGGGGTGCGAGCGCTTGTTGTACCAGGGTCTAAAAGAGTACGAAAAGCAGCAATGGAAAAAGGATTGCACCGTATATTTGAAGAGGCGGGATTTGAATGGAGAGAACCTGGGTGTTCTATGTGTCTTGGGATGAATCCAGACCAAGTGCCTGAAGGAGAACATTGTGCATCTACTTCCAATCGGAATTTTGAAGGACGGCAGGGGAAGGGTGCAAGAACACATTTAGTCAGTCCTGCTATGGCAGCTGCCGCAGCACTTTATGGTCATTTCGTTGATGTAAGAAAGGAGAGTTATGATGGAGTCGTTTCGTATTCATAAAGGTACTGTTGCCGTACTAATGAACGATAATATTGATACAGATCAAATTATTCCAAAACAATATTTAAAGAGGATTGAACGAACGGGTTTTGGGCAATTTTTATTTGATGAATGGCGTTATGGGAATGACAGGCAAGAGAATCCGGATTTTCCATTAAATGCACCTGAGCGAAAAGGTGCAAGTATACTCATTACAGGTGAAAATTTTGGCTGTGGTTCATCACGAGAACATGCGCCATGGGCACTCGCTGACTATGGATTTCGTGTTATTGTTGCGGGGGGATTTGCAGATATTTTTTATATGAATTGTACGAAAAATGGCATGCTGCCAATCGTTATGGAAAAAGAAATGCGTGAAAAGTTAGCAGCTGTTGATCCAAGAGATGTCATCGAAGTTGATCTAGAGAATGAAGTGATTACAACCTCGCTACATCGTTTTCATTTTACAATTGAGAACATGTGGAAAGAAAAATTATTAAATGGTTTAGATGAAATCGGAATCACACTTCAATATGAGCAACAAATTCAAGAATATGAACGAAATACAGCTCGCTAATTTGTTTAGCGAGCTGTAATAAAATATAAATAAGGTTTGAATTTTGTTTACATTCTGAATTTTGTGTTATATACTATGTGAAAATAAGAGGAGAAAGGGAGTAAGGATAATGCTTACATTACAATCTATTAATATGCTTACACAACTACATCATCATACATAAACCCTTGAACCTAGCGTGAACAACGTGTAGGTACAAGGGTTAGTCCCGTTGTACCTACCCCCTATGAAAGGGCCTTGTAGGTATTTTTTCTACAAGGCCCTTTTTATTTTGTTCATGATTGCTATGGTGGGCATATATTAAAAGGGGAAATTTACTGATGAGAGCTTAAAGGAGTGTGAATCGGTATGACAAAATGGAAGCGAGCAAATCCAGATGGAACAAGAGATTATGTATTTGAAGAGTGTACGCTAATAGAAGAAGTTGAACAAAAATTGCGACGTACTTTTTTAGAAAGAGGCTATGAGGAAATCCGAACGCCTACGATTGAATTTTATGATGTCTTTTCTTTTCGGAATCGTCCGATAGATGAAGAGAAAATGTATAAGTTCTTTGACCAGCAAGGACGCATTATCGTGTTAAGACCTGATATGACAATCCCACTTGCAAGAGTAATAGGAACTCATGGTGAGGAAGCACCAGTGAAATTAACATATAGTGGGAATGTGTTTCGAGCGAACGAGTCGCTAGCTGGAAAATACAATGAAATCATTCAAACAGGTATTGAAATAATTGGGATAGATAATATACGTGCTGAAATTGAATGTATCGTAAGCGCAATTCACGCTCTTCAAGCTGTGGGGATTCAATCTTTTACAATAGAATTAGGGCAAGTTCAGTTATACAAGTGTATCGTTAAAAAGCTGTCATTTGGAGAAGAGGAGGAGTCGCTTTTACGTACGTATATTGAAAGTAAAAATTATGCAGAACTATCCCGTTTTTTACAAGAAAGGAACTTAGATCGACGTGATGAAACTGTACAGTTACTTGAAAAGTTACCAAGATTATTCGGAAAACTTGAAGTAATTGAAGAAGCGGAAAAACTTGCTTCGAATTATGAGATGAAGCAAGCGATTGCGCGGGTTAAAGAAATTTATAAAACGATTGAAAAATTAGGATATGCTTCGTATATCTCGATTGACCTTGGAATGATTCAACATTTGCATTATTATACAGGAATTATTTTTAGAGGATATATATATGATGTTGGAGGAGAAATCGTTAGTGGCGGAAGATATGATGAATTGCTTGGTAATTTTGGGGAACCGATGCCAGCAGTTGGATTGGCTGTACAAGTAAATCAAATTGTCCGGATATTACAAGAACAGCAAAAACAATTCAAACGAAAAAAATTAGATATGATCATTCATTATTCTTTGGATCGGATAGCAGAAGCAGAAAGACTATGTGGTTTACTTCAGAAAGATGGTTGGAAAGTGGAGTTATCTATGTTTGAGAATTTGCAAGATACATTTCAGTTTGCGAAGAAGAATGGGATTACAAAAGTGATTGAAGCGACTGGAAAAGCATTAGTGGAATATATGTGGAAAGAAAAATGGGTGATACAGAAAGAAGGAGAAACTTCATGCGTAACATTCAAATTGCGTTAACGAAAGGAAGATTGGAGGAACATACTATACCGCTTTTTGAAAAAATCGGTATAGATTGTTCGGAGCTGAAAGATAAAGGAAGAAGACTTGTTTTTCAAAGTGAAAATGCTAATATTTCGTTCATTCTTGTTAAAGCGGTTGATGTTGCAACATATGTAGAACATGGTGTTGCAGACATAGGTATTGTTGGAAAAGATATTTTAATGGAATATGAGAAAGATATATATGAAATGGTTGATTTAGAAGTAGGATGTTGTAAGTTTTGTGTCGCTTCTATCCCGACATATAATCCGAAAGGCTATCGAAAAAAGAGAATTGCTACAAAATATCCGCATATTACTTCCGGTTATTTTCGAGATAAGGGAGAAGATGTAGAAATTATTAAAATAGAAGGTTCAGTAGAAATCGCTCCACTTCTTGGATTAGCAGATGCGATTGTTGATATTGTAGAGACGGGAAAAACATTACAAGAAAATGGATTGATTGTATTTGAAGAAATGTATTCAATATCAGCTCGCATGATTGTAAATAAAGCTGCTTTAAAAACAAAAAAAGACGAAATATTCAATATTATAAATAAAATGGAGCGTGTCATCACTGCAGATAAATAAAGGGGGACTCTGGGTGGAAGTAATATCTGAAAACTACACGGAAGCGTTGAAGAGAATAAAGCAGTTAAGAGAACAGGCTAATATAATAGAAGAAACTGTACAGATACGCGTAAGGGAAATTGTTGAGGGTGTGAGAAAAGGGAAAGATGAGGCACTATTTTCTTATACAAAAACTTTTGATGGAATTGAATTACAAAAATTACGTGTTGCAAAAGAAGAAGTTGAAAAAGCGAGTAAATATGTGGAATCTTCATTTCTAGAAGCATTGCAATGCGCAAAGGAAAACATCATCTCATACCATGAAAAACAAAAAAGACAATCCTTTTTAGATTGTGAAAATGAGGGTGTGATTCGTGGGCAACTGATTAGACCATTGCAAACAGTTGGTGTATATGTACCAGGAGGAACTGCATCGTATCCGTCATCTGTACTTATGAATGTATTACCTGCTAAAATTGCCGGTGTTCAGAAGGTTGTAATGGTAACACCGCCAGGGAAAGCGGGAATAGATCCACATATTTTAGCAGCTGCTGAAATTGCCGGTGTAGATGAAATCTATACAGTAGGTGGTGCACAAGCGATAGGAGCATTAGCATATGGGACAGAATCGATTCCGAAAGTTGATAAAATTGTCGGTCCAGGGAATATATATGTGGCTCTTGCAAAACGTGAGGTATTTGGAGTTGTTCATATCGATATGATTGCTGGACCATCTGAGATCGTTGTAATTGCTGACAAAACTGGAAATGCGTCTTTTATCGCAGCGGACTTATTATCTCAAGCTGAGCATGATGTGAGAGCAACAGCGATTTGTATTACAACTTGTGTAGAACTTGCTAAAGAGATAGAAAGAGAAATAAAGCAGCAACTTCGGGAATTGCCAAGAAGTGAAATAGCTTGTGAATCAATAGAAAGAAACGGAGCAATTCTCGTTGTTCCTTCGCTAGAGCACGCGTTTCAATTGTCAAATGAAATAGCACCGGAGCATTTAGAGTTGCACATAAAAGAGCCGATGAACGCTTTGGCATATATTCAGCATGCGGGTTCGATTTTTATTGGTCCGTATGCACCAGAGCCACTTGGAGATTATTTTGCAGGACCCAATCATGTACTGCCAACAAGCGGAACGGCGCGTTTCTTTTCACCGTTATCGGTTGATGATTTTGTGAAAAAATCGAGCTTTGTATCCTATACAAAAGAAGCGTTACAAAACGTTCAACATCATATTACAACGCTCGCTGATAAAGAGGGACTACATGCGCATGCAAGAGCAATACAAATTCGATTTGAGGAGGAGAAATAATGCGTGAGGCAAGTCAAGTACGAGGAACGACAGAAACAAAAATCAAACTGAGTTTACAACTAGATGAAAGTACAAATGTTGCGATTCAAACAGGTGTGGGGTTTTTTGATCATATGTTAACTTTGTTTGCAAGACATGGACGATTTGGTTTGCAAATCGAAGCAGAAGGTGATGTGTTTGTTGACGCTCATCATACTGTTGAAGATGTTGGTATTGTACTTGGAAATTGTTTGAAAGAGGCACTGCAAAATAAAGAAGGGATTAATCGTTACGGAGCGGCATATGTACCAATGGATGAAGCATTAGGCTTTGTAGCAATTGATATAAGCGGAAGGTCTTATCTTGTCTTTCAAGGTGAATTGAAAAATCCTAAGTTAGGAGATTTTGATACAGAGCTGACAGAGGAGTTTTTTAGAGCGGTTGCCCACGCTGCCAATATCACACTACATGCTCGAATATTATATGGAAGTAATACCCATCACAAAATTGAAGCGTTATTTAAAGCGTTTGGACGTGCACTGCGTGAAGCGGTGGACAAAAATGACAAAATTGTTGGTGTAAACTCTACGAAAGGACTGTTGTAATTGATTGCAATTGTAGATTATGGAATGGGGAATATTCGCAGTGTTGAACAGGCGTTAACACGTATTGGGGCTAAGCATATTGTAACAGATGATAAAGAGAAGATATTACAAAGTGACGGTGTGATCTTACCAGGAGTTGGAGCTTTTCCAAAAGCAATGATTGCTTTGCAGGAAAAAGATCTCGTTTCAGTAATTCAAGAAATTGGAGCACAAGGAAAACCACTACTTGGTATTTGTTTAGGGATGCAGATTTTATTTGAAGAAAGTGAAGAAATAGAGAGAACAAAAGGATTAGGTTTGTTGCCAGGAGTAGTTCGAAAGCTGAAAGTCCCTTATAAAATACCGCATATGGGCTGGAATCAATTAAAGAAGAAACGGGAAATGGAGCTGTGGAATGGAGTAGAAAATGGTTCATTTGTGTATTATGTTCATTCCTATTATGTAGATTGTCCAAGTGAGGTTGTATGTGGTAGTAGTGACTATAAGATTGATATTCCAGGGATTGTTGCGAAAGGGAATATATTTGGAGCGCAGTTTCACCCTGAAAAAAGCGGTGATATCGGAATACAAATGTTAAGAAACTTTAAAGGAGTGGTAGAATCATGGAAATCTTCCCAGCTATCGATTTAAAACAAGGGCGGTGTGTTAGGCTTTATCAAGGAGAATTTAATAAGGAAAAAGTTATGAATGAAAATCCAGTTGCTCAAGCATTATTATTTGAAAAATTAGGTGCAAGAACATTACACATTGTTGATTTAGACGGGGCGGTTGCAGGTCAATCAATGAATCTTTCTGTAATTGAGGATATATGTAAAGCAGTTCGAATTCCGGTTCAAGTAGGCGGAGGAATACGCTCTCTTAAAACGATTGAAAAGTTACTGTCAGTAGGAGTAGAAAAAGTTATTTTAGGAACGGCAGCATTGTATGATCGTCCTTTTTTAGAAGAAGCAGTTCGTTTATATGGAGAAAATATTATTGTTGGTATTGATGCGAAAAATGGTTTTGTTGCAACGAGAGGCTGGTTAGATGTGTCTGAAATTTCTTATATTGACCTTGCGAAGAAAATGGAAAGTGCCGGCGTGCAAACAATCATTTTTACAGATATTGCAAAAGATGGTACGTTAGAGGGTCCGAACTTCGAGCAACTGCAATTACTACAGAAAGCGGTGGCGATCCGTATTGTTGCATCAGGCGGCGTATGCTCATTGCAAGATATACAGAAGTTAAACGATATGAATGTCTATGGCGTTATTATCGGAAAAGCGTTATATGAAAAAACAATTGATTTAGAAGAGGCATTGCAGGTGACAAAGATATGTTAACGAAGCGAATCATTCCATGTTTAGATGTGAAAGATGGCCGTGTTGTAAAGGGTGTGAATTTTGTAGGATTACAAGATGTTGGTGATCCTGTTGAAATAGCTGATTTGTATAATAAAGCAGGTGCAGATGAAATTGTTTTTTTAGATATTACGGCGACGCATGAGGGGAGAAAAACAATTATAGATGTTGTAGAGAGAGCGGCGTCAAAAGTGTTTATTCCGCTTACAGTTGGGGGTGGGATTTCCACTATTCAAGATATATATGCCTTGCTAAGAGCAGGTGCGGACAAAGTTTCACTTAACTCAGCGGCAGTACGAAATCCAAAATTAGTTGGGGAAGGAGCCAAACATTTTGGTTCCCAATGTATTGTTGTCGCAATTGATGCAAGGAAAGTAAAAGAAAATAAATGGAACGTATATGTAAATGGTGGACGGATTGATACAGGAATTGATGCTGTACAATGGGCAAAGCAGGTAGAACAGTTAGGGGCTGGCGAGATTTTACTTACGAGTATGGATGCAGATGGGACGAAGGATGGCTATGATATTCGTTTGACTAAAACAATTTCAGAAGCTGTCTCGATTCCAGTTATTGCATCAGGAGGATGTGGAAGCGCGGAACATATTGTAAAGGTGTTTCAAAAAACATCGGTAAATGCAGCATTAGCAGCCTCTATTTTTCACTATGGTGAGGCAACAGTGCAAGAGGTGAAGCAAAAATTACAAGAAGCGAAAATTGAGGTGAGAATATGACGCCTGATTTCTCAAAGGGATTGTTGCCAGCTATTGTGGTAGAAGAAGAAACAAAAGAAGTTTTGATGTTAGCATATATGAATGAAGAAGCATATAAAAAAACGTTAGAGACGAAGAAAACATGGTTTTATTCACGCTCGCGGCAAGCGTTATGGAATAAAGGAGAAACGTCTGGGCACATGCAGTATGTTCAATCTCTGTATTTAGATTGTGATCAAGATTCGATTGTAATTATGGTTAAGCAAGTAGGACCAGCTTGTCATACAGGAGAGAAAACATGCTTTCATTATAAAATCATATAGGGGGATCTGAGGATGGAAGACGTACTGAAGTCTTTATATGAAACTATTGAGCAGCGTAAAGAAAGTCCAATTTCGGAATCATATACAAGTTATTTATTTACAAAAGGTGAAGATAAGATTTTAAAAAAAATAGGGGAAGAGTGTATAGAAGTTGTGATCGCTGCAAAAAACGATGATAAAGAAGAACTTATAAAAGAAATGGTCGATGTGATTTATCACTGCTTTGTTTTACTAGCCACAAAAAATATTCCATTAGAAGATGTGTTAGAAGAAGTGAAAGAGAGACAAGGAAAGCTCTCAAAAACAGGGGAACGAAAAGAAATTGATACATTATAAGGGGGGAAGAGTATGAAAGTAGATTATCACCTTCATTTAGAAGAAGGTCCGTATTCAATAGGATGGTTGGCGAGAATAAATGAATCGCTAGAACATTTTCAACCACTCAAAGAAGAAAAGCACTCTATTGAATGGCTCATGAAAACACAAGAACGTTTGCAAAAGCGTGTGCAAGACGGTCCGTTTACAGCGGAATGGATTGATTTATATTTAGAAGAAGCGCTGCAAAAAGGAATAAAAGAAGTGGGGATTGTTGATCATCTCTATCGCTTTTATGAGGCAAAAGAGTATTACGAAAAATATGTAGACATTAGTGATTCAAAGCTCGGTCGACTGCAGAAAGAATGGCTAGATCAAGTGCGGGTAGCTTCCATTTCTGATTTTACAAAAGCAATTCAAGAGGCAAAGGAGCGTTGGAGAAAAAGAGGAGTAGTGCTGCGCCTTGGGATTGAAGCTGATTATTTTATTGATGGAGAGAGAGAGCTAGAAGATTTGTTAGCATTAGGAGATTGGGATTATGTAATTGGTTCTGTCCATTTTATTGATGGATGGGGATTTGATAACCCAGATACGAAAGAATATTTCGAAAATCATCAGCTAAATACATTGTATGGTGCCTTTTTCACAACAGTAGAAAAGGCAGTTCGTTCGAGATTATTTGATATTGTAGCGCACCTTGATAATATAAAAGTATTTAATTATCGATTAGATGAAAATGTACAGATTCCATATTACGAAAGAATTGCTAAGGCATTAATAGAAACAAATACAGCAACGGAAGTAAATGCTGGATTATATTATCGTTATCCTGTTCGAGAGATGTGTCCAAGTCCGCTTTATTTACAAGCGTTAGCGCAGCATAAAGTACCGATTACTCTTTCATCAGATGCTCATTACCCAAATGACTTAGGAAATTATATCCGGGAAAATGTGAAAACATTACGTAATCATGGTATTTCTCATGTTGCTACATTTGAAAAACGGATGAGGAAGATGAAGCTGCTTGAAGAAGAATCGGTAACTGTTTCAAAGTAAAAATGATTTTGTGATGAAAACCTTTCTTTTTGCTCAAAATAAAAAAGAATGATAAAGGAGGGTTTGAAATGACAAAACAAAACAACAAACAGAACATGAAAGTGACGAATCAAAGTTATGCTTCCCAAACGAACGAGGAAGTTGATTCTGTAGTGCAAGAACAAATTAGTGATACGGTAGCAGAAGGAACGATTGATGTAAAGCTGGGAAAACAATCTAGTGAAGAGCAATAAATAAAAGAGGAGATATCGATCTCCTCTTTTATTATGTGGAAAAGTGTCAGTTTTCGGAACTGTAATCAAATTTCTTGGCTTTTTTGATATAGATTTCTTACAATAAAATATAAAGGAGTTTTCATTTTTAAATAGAAGAGGTGCTTATTAGTGGCGAAAATATTAGTGGCAGGAAAAATTCCAGAAATCGGACTACAATTATTACAAAATCATGATGTGGAAATGTATGATAAGGAAGGATTAATTAGTGTAGAGGAACTAGCAGAACGAGTAAAGGAAAAAGATGCACTGTTAAGTTTACTTTCAACAAAGGTAACAAAGGAAGTAATTGATGTAGCACCTGATTTGAAAATCATTGCCAACTATGGTGCAGGTTACGATAATATCGATTATATGTATGCTGCAGAAAAAGGAATTACAGTTACAAATACACCAAAAGTTTCAACAGAAGCAACAGCAGAGTTAACATTTGCCCTTCTTTTAGCAGCTGCAAGACGAATTCCAGAAGGAGATACATTATGTCGTACTGTAGGATTTAATGGCTGGGCACCACTCTTTTTCCTAGGCCGAGAAGTATATGGGAAAACAATTGGAATCATCGGCCTTGGTGAAATTGGAAAAGCAGTTGCGAAACGTGCAAAAGCATTTGGAATGAATGTGATTTATACAGGACCAAACCGTAAGGATGAGGCAGAAAGTGAATTAGAAGCAATATATGTAACATTAGAAGAACTATTACAAACAGCAGACTTTATTACGATTAATTGTGCGTATAATCCAAGTCTTCATCATATGATTGATGAAGAACAATTTAAAATGATGAAGAAAACAGCATATATCATAAATGCAGCACGTGGTCCAATTATGAATGAACTAGCGCTTGCTCATGCGTTAGAGACAAATGAAATTGAAGGGGCGGCTCTTGATGTATTTGAGTTTGAACCGAAAATTACAGAGAGATTAAAGGGGCTGAAAAATGTTGTTCTTACTCCGCATGTTGGAAACGCAACGTTTGAAACACGTGACGCTATGGCTGAAATGGCAGTACGTAACATTTTAGCTGTATTAGAAGGAGAGGAACCATTAACACCTGTGAAACAAAAAGTATTAGTTACAAAATAGCAAGAACCCTTCCGAATTCGGAAGGGTTCTTGCTATTTTTCTTTATTTGCTCGTTTTTTATGAGATGGCCTTTGTCTAAGAAATTGAGATAACATAAACAAAATATAAAGTGGAATAGCAATGAATAGAAATACTGAAATGTTGCCAAAACTCGTTTTATACATTGTATAAATACTACCAATTAAAAATAGCGTAACAATAATGCTGTAACGTGGAATTGGTACATCTTTTAAACTTGGGATTCGAATGCGACTTACCATTAAAAATGCAAACGTTACAAATACCGTAATGAGGACGATTTTTGGAATGGTATTTGAAAACAATGTTAAGAAGGCAACAAGTCCTCCTGCTGCAGTAATAGGAACACCAGTGAAATACTTCATAGAAGTAGAGGATGGCGTTACATTGAACCTTGCTAAGCGATATGCTCCGAATAGGGGGAATAGTCCTGCTATGTATAGTCCAATAATTCCGTAATTGGAAAAGGAGGTGTAGTACATTAAAACCGCAGGCGCAGCACCGAATGTTACAACATCTGCTAGTGAATCAAGTTCTTTTCCCATTTGTGAATCAACACGCAATAAACGAGCAACCCGACCATCAAGACTATCTAACATCATCCCGATTAGTACTAAAATAGCAGCTGGTTTATAATACCCTAAAGATGCATAGCCGATTGATAAAAATCCACTGTATAAATTTCCGAGCGTAAATAAGTTTGGAATTGCTGCTCTATACAAAATCTGATCCCTTGCTTTCTGTAATAAATTCTTAATTAGTGTATGAAAGTTTACTTATTTTATCATAACATAAATTTCTTTCGACGTACGAAAAAATTCCCATTTTGTGAAAGATTTCATAACGTGAAACCCTCATTTAGCTTAATGGTGGGATTCGATAAAGTGAGGGTTGAGCTAAGGGAGAGAGAGGGGTGCTAGATAAGATCGTCATGTTTATGAAAGAGTAAAGATTTAATTAAGAAAAAAGAAACCTCAAGTTGTTATCATTTGAGGTTTCTTTGAAATTTATTCAAATTTAGTTATCATTGATCCTGTTTTATATGTATTGTTAGGATCAAATCGTAATAAATCTCCATATATAAGTTTGTCGGAATAATTTAATTCTGTTTTTGCTTTTTCAATATATGGCTGGCAAATTGCTGAATCAATAGGTTCACCTGTGCTTTTTTTATAGCACATATTTTTTGTATAAACATAATCGTTTGTTACGAAACTACCATCACGCATAATCATAAGTGGATCTTCATTTTTTATAAATAAATCAGTACCAAATTCAATGGATTGGTTTGTTTTGATACCAAGTAAATGGAGCAATGTTGGTTTTAAATCGATTTGTCCAGATACTTTGGGAATGATTTTTCCTTCTTGACCAGGAACGTGAATAATAAGTGGTACACGTTGCAGCTGCATTGAATCAAATGGAGTTATGGATTCTTTACCGAGAAACTGTGCCATCGCAGTATTATGGTTTTCAGAAATACCATAATGATCTCCATAAATAACTATAACTGAATTATCATATAGCCCCTCTTCTTTTAATCGATTGATAAATAGTTTAAGAGCTTCGTCTGTATAGCGAACGGTTGGGAAATAACGATTGAATACACCACTCTCAGAATTATACTCATTAATGTATTGATCTTCTGGATTTAAAAGAAATGGGAAATGATTTGTTAATGTAATAAATTTTGTGTAAAACGGTTGTGGCAAGGATTTAAGCTTTGAAATCGATTGTTCAAAGAACTCTTTATCTTTTAGTCCCCAACCAACAGACATTTGTTCTGTTCCTGTATAATCATTGAGGTTAAAATAACGATCGTATCCGAGTGCTGGATACATTACATCCCGATTCCAAAAGGTTTTATCATTTGAATGGAATACAGCGGAATAATATCCGTATTTTTTTAACTGTTCAGGAGTTGCTGTGTATTCATTTTTTGCATGCGTAAAGAATACAGAGCCGCGGTCTAATGGGTATAATGAATTTTCTACAATAAATTCGGCATCGGATGTTTTTCCTTGTCCAGTTTGATGATAAAAGTTATCGAAGTAATAACTATCTTTTATAAATTGATTTAAAAATGGAGTAATTTCTTTTCCATTTATTTTTTTGTTGATAACAAAATTTTGTGTGGATTCCATTGAAATTAAAATGACGTTCTTTCCTTTTGCAGCTCCGAATAAATTTTTATCAACTTGTTTATCTTTTGAATTCACATAGTTTTTAATTTCAGAAAAACCGTCTCCACTTGCAAATACACGCTCTGCAGAAGATTTAGACTGAAGTGTAATGTCAAATAGGTGATACGTGTATAAACCTAGATTTTTCACAACAGTTTGACGATCAAAAGAGTGTGAAAATAACTGTGGCTTATGAATGACAGAAACAATAACTTGCAATGCTAATAGAGCTGTTACACCACTAAAAAAGGTTCGTTTTTCAGAGCGGGACAGTGGTGTGTTATCACAGAAGTTCGGGAACTTACGTGAAATAAAAATTAAGATCATCGCATCTGCAAATAGAAGTAATGTTTTGTACGTAAATAGTTCTTTAATACTTGTTCCTAAATCAGCCATGTTATTTGTTTGGAATAGAACAGGGAATGTGACAAAGTCATTATAAAATCCATAAAACATTGCATTTCCAAATAAAATAAATGACAGCAAAAAGCTTATTCCAATAATAATTCGATTTCGATATTTTGATGCTAATAAAGCTAGACCAAAAAATAAAAGCAATGAAGCAATTGGATTAAACAAAAGCATCATTTCTTCAAAGAAGCTATCAATTTTAATATCGAAGGCTAGCTTGTACACAATATATGTTTTGATCCATAATAAAACGACTGCAACAAGTGCAAATCGTAATTTTGGGAACAAATGTTGTAACATAATATACTCCTCTCCTATACTTATGACAGTTATAGTGATTGTACCTTACTGAATAGAAGTTTCACTATATATACGAACAGCCCTATATGATTATGATTATTATACTATGTGTACTATTATACGAGAACAAAGCGGGATTGTGGATGATTTTTGTAATAATCGAGTAGAAAAAGAGAAGTGGGAGAAAATAAAATGAAACTTTAATTCATGGATGCTGATCCATTGATTAAAATAATGGGATGAAAACGTTGCGTAAGAATATGGAGGTTGTAATGAAAAAGTTACTTTGTTTAGCGTTATGTAGTGTTTTTATATTATTTTCTTCTCCAGCAGCGATTGCAGCACAATATGATGTACCTTTAATGGAGGATGCCCTCTATTCTGTATTGTTTCCAAAAATAAACGCTGCGATTGAAAAGAATTATGGAAAACTAAAGCCATATGATTGTCCCAAAATCGTGAGTTTAAAAAAAATTTATAGTGGTACATATGTATTTCAAGCTGTAATTGAAGTGACAAAATATGAAGTTAAAAGGGGAAAGGTGCTTCCGCCATTTGAAAAAATAAGAATTACGTTTGATAATGATGAGGGAGAATGGACTGTGAAAAAAATAGATATAAAGCGCTTGCCGAATGATACGAAATTAAATTGTAAAAAATTAATGTAAAAAATTGTTTGACAAATAAATTATTCGTTTGGTATTGTTAATACCAATATAAGCTGTTTGAAAATTAAATAGTATTACCTCATCTACTCTCAAAGGTAGAGGCCGCGATAGGAAAGAGTAAGCTATGGGAGATTTAGTGGAATCTGTGATCATAGATTGAAAGGGACTATTGCCGAAATATAAGATTGACCACATCATTCATATATTGGGACTACATTGAATAAATGTAGTACTGTCATAAAATTTTATTTTATGGAGAGCTATTTGGAGATGTTGATGCGGTTTCTTATTTGAGAAGATAACAACTCGTTTATTTTTTCATGATATATGATTCCTAATAAGAAACGCGTGTGAACATTGTTCCGCGCGTTTTTTGTTTATCCAAAAGCGTGCTGCAATGAATAGAAGACTGGGGTTATAAGTTGTAGAGGGAATAAGGGAGGAATTCAAATGTATTTACACGGCACAAGCCGAATCAATGAGCAAGGACACTTAGAAATTGGAGGATGCGATACAGCGCAACTAGCTAAACAATATGGAACACCACTTTATGTATACGATGAGGCTTCTATTCGTGAAAAATGTCACGCGTTTCATCATGCTTTCCAGGAAAGTGGGTTCTCTTATCAAGTAGCGTATGCAAGTAAAGCGTTCTTGTGCATGGAGATGTGCCGAGTAGCTCGTGAAGAAAATATGTCGTTAGATGTTGTTTCTGGCGGTGAATTGTATACTGCTCTGCAGGCGGGCTTTCCTGCATCGCGCATTCATTTTCATGGTAATAATAAGACCGAAGAAGAAATCATAATGGCACTACAAGCAGGTATTGGATGCTTTGTAGTAGACAATTTCTTTGAAATGGAAGTATTACATGATTTAGCACAGCAGTATGGAAAAATTGTAAATATATTAATTCGAGTTACACCTGGGGTAGAGGCACATACGCATGAATATATTACAACAGGGCAGGATGATTCGAAATTTGGTTTTGGGGTTTCTACTGGCCAGGCAATGCAGGCAATTCAAATAGCGTTAGGAAAATCAAATTATAATGTGTTAGGCATTCATTCGCATATTGGGTCACAAATTTTTGAAACAGCAGGATTTGTTCGGGCGATTGAAGTATTGTATAACTTTTTAGAAGAAATAAGAGAACAGACTGGTTATGTTGTAACGGTGTTAAACGTCGGTGGAGGTTTTGGGATTCGATATACGGAAGCTGATACACCACTTACACTTGAAACATATGTGCATGCTGTCACTGATGCAGTGAGAGAACAATTTACACGAAATAATTATCCCCTTCCTGAAATATGGATTGAACCAGGTCGTAGTATCGTTGGGGATACAGGAACAACAATTTATACAGTAGGAGCTGTAAAAAATATTCCTGGTATTCGTAAATATGTGTCAGTCGATGGTGGAATGACAGATAATTTAAGACCAGCTTTATATGGAGCACGTTATGAGGCGATGTTAGCAAATCGAGGGAAAGCAGCGGCTGAAGAAGTTGTTTCGATTGCTGGAAAGTGTTGTGAGAGTGGGGATATGCTTATTTGGGATATAGAATTGCCGCAAGTTGCTCCAGGAGATCTGTTAGCAATTTCTTGTACAGGAGCATATGGATATTCTATGGCAAACAATTATAATCGCATTCGTAGACCAGCTGTAGTATTTGCAAAAGATGGAGCGTCGCAAGTTGTTGTTGAACGTGAAACATATGAAAATATAATTGGGAACGATCGCATACACATAAAAGAGCTTGTGTAATCAATAAGAAGGAGTTGCTTAGACTGAGCAACTCCTTTAAAAAAGAAAAAATATAAAATATATCGGAAAACTAGGATTGAAAAAAATCAGAATTATGATAAAATACAGATACAAAGCTTATCAAGAGAAGCGGAGGGAACTGGCCCTACGAAGCTCAGCAACCTGCTTATGAAAGCAAGGTGCTAAGTCCAGCAAAATGGCATCCATTTTGAAAGATAAGGTAAAATATATTACCGAACAGTCTTTTCGAAATGGAAAAGATTTTTTTTATGAATAAAAAGGGGGGCTGTTCGTGGGAGTACGTGGACATTTTGACGAAGTAGCTGAGAAAATTCAAACGATGCTTGCAGGTATGAAATATGGTTCCATTACAATTGTTGTGCAAGATGGAAAAGTGATTCAGCTTGAGAAAAGTGAAAAAGTACGCTTAAAGTAAAAAGCGCTGACTAGAAAAACTAGAGGCGGTTTTAATCTATTTTATTAGGTTAAAACCGTCTTTTTGTGTTATAGGGGGAAATAACATGCTGACGTATGAAACGTGGAAAGAGGATTTCGTTTCTTTTTCTGAGGAAGATGAAACGAAGGGAGCATTACAAGTATTAGAATGGGCTTATAAACATTATGAGGATGATATTGTATACGCATGTAGCTTTGGTGTAGAGGGGATGGTGTTACTACATCTTATAAATCAAGTAAATCCATCTGCAAACGTTGTATTTTTGGATACAAACGTTCATTTTCAAGAAACATACGATTTAATTAAGCGAGTGCGCGAAAGGTTTCCAAATCTCAAAATTACTGAAAAACAACCCTCGCTAACGCTTGAAGAGCAAGCAAAGGAGCATGGGGATAATCTGTGGGAGCATAATCCAAATCTTTGTTGTAAATTAAGAAAAATTTTACCGCTGGAAGAGTCTTTATCGAGTGGGAAATCTTGGATATCAGGACTAAGAAGGGAACAATCTGAAACACGTAAACATACAAGATTTATCAATCAAGATCATCGCTTTCAATCTATTAAAATTTGTCCACTCATTCATTGGACGTGGAAGGAAGTGTGGCGTTACGTATTTAAGCATCATTTACCGTATAATCCGCTGCACGACGTTGGGTATCCAAGTATAGGTTGTGAAAAATGTACATTGCCTATTGGAGAAGGAGGAGATTCCAGGGACGGACGATGGGCTGGAAAGTCGAAAACGGAATGTGGCCTTCATTATCAATAAGAATTTAAGCACTTTTAAATATATGTGAAAGAGGCGGACAGGAAAATGAGTAAAACAAACATATTAGTAAATCGCGTTGATGAATCATATGAAATAAAGGGAGTTACAAAAGAAATTGAATTAGACCAAATGGCTTTAAGTGATTTAGAGCTTCTTGCAGTAGGTGGTTATAGCCCCCTTACAGGATTTTTAGGGAAAGAGGATTATCAATCTGTAATAGAAACAATGCGCCTAGTAAACGGGAGTGTATGGAGTATCCCTATCACACTACCAATAACGGAAGCAAAGGCGAAGCAATTAAAAATTGGTGAAGAGGTTCGTCTTGTCAAAGAGGGAATCACGTATGGTGCCATTCAAATAGAAGATATTTTTACACCGGATAAAGAGAAAGAAGCGTTGCTTGTCTATAAAACCACTGATATTGCCCATCCAGGTGTGAAAAAATTATATGATAGACCGAATATTTATGTTGGAGGAACAATCACGCTTGTAAAGCGTTTTAAAAATGATAAGTTTGCTTCTTATCACTTAGATCCAAGCGAAACTCGTGCAGAATTTAAAAAGCGAGGTTGGAAAACGGTAGTAGGTTTTCAAACAAGAAACCCTGTCCACCGTGCACATGAGTATATTCAAAAGTCTGCACTGGAAATTGTAGACGGCCTATTTTTGAATCCGCTTGTTGGTGAAACGAAATCAGATGATATTCCAGCTGATGTGCGTATGGAAAGTTATGAAGTGCTGTTGAAAAATTATTATCCGAGTGATCGTGTCTTTTTAAGTGTTTTTCCAGCGGCAATGCGTTATGCGGGACCACGTGAAGCGATATTTCATGCGCTAGTTAGAAAAAACTTTGGCTGTACACACTTTATTGTCGGACGTGATCATGCGGGGGTAGGTAATTATTATGGCACGTACGAAGCGCAAGAGATTTTTGCGAACTTTACAGTAGATGAGTTAGGGATTACACCACTCTTTTTTGAACATAGTTTTTACTGTACCAAATGTGAAGCGATGGCTTCTACGAAAACGTGTCCACATAGTAAAGATGACCATGTTATTTTATCTGGTACAAAAGTACGAGAGATGTTACGAAATAGAGAAATTCCGCCAAGTACATTTAGCCGTAAAGAGGTGATAGAAATATTAATTCGTGGTTTGCAAAAAGAAGTCGTTACAAAATAAGGAGAGAGTAAGATGGGAAGAAATATTACTTGGCATACAGCATCTGTTTCAAAAAAAGAAAGACGGAAGAAAAGTGATCACCACAGTTTTGTGCTCTGGTTCACTGGATTGTCAGCTTCTGGAAAATCAACAGTAGCCAATGTGGTTGCTAGGAAGTTGTTCGAAAGAAATATAGGGAATTATGTGCTCGATGGCGATAATATTCGTCATGGTTTAAATAAAGATTTGGGCTTTTCCGAAAGTGATCGGACAGAAAACATTCGTCGTATTGGTGAAGTGGCGAAGTTATTTGTAGATCAAGGGACAATTGTATTAACAGCATTTATTTCACCATTCCGAGTGGATCGTCAGCAAGTACGCGATATTCTTGAAACGGACGAATTTATCGAAGTGTTTGTAAAGTGTCCAATAGAAGAATGTGAGAAACGTGATCCGAAAGGACTCTATAAAAAAGCGAGGCAAGGCGATATTAAGCAATTTACTGGTATTGATTCGCCGTATGAGGAGCCTGTAGAGGCAGAAGTGGTAGTAGAAACACATCTTTATTCAATCGAACAATGTGCAGAACAAATTATTGGTTACTTACAAGAGCGTAGCTTTATATAGGGGGAATAAAAATGAGTTATGAAAAAGTGTGGGCAAACAATGAAAAGTTAAATGCTACAGAGAAAAAGAAATTAGAAAAAGACGGGTTAGAAATTTTTAAAGCGATTCCGTATTATGCTGAACATGGATTTGATTCTATTCCAAAAGAAGAATGGGATTCATTTAAATGGGCGGGGTTATATTTACAGCGGCCAAAAGAAGCGGGATATTTTATGATGCGCGTGAATATTCCTTCTGGTATTTTAACGAATGAACAAGTGGAGGTATTGGCTTCGATTGCGGAAGATTATGGTCGTGATGTTCTGGATATTACTACAAGGCAGGCGATTCAATTCCATTGGCTTGAAATTGGTCAAATACCAGATATTTTTGACCGATTAGAAAAAGTAGGATTATCATCAGCTGGAGCTTGCGGTGATATTACAAGAAATATCATTGGGAATCCTCTTGCTGGTATTGATGGTGACGAATTATTTGATACTGCACCAATTGTAAAAGAAGTGTATGAGTTCTTCCAACATAATGAAGAATTCTCGAATTTACCTCGAAAATTTAAAATGTCAATCAGCACAAATGTATATAATGCAGCAAATGCTGAAATTAACTGTGCTGCCTTTATTCCAGCTACAAAAGAGATTGATGGAAAAACAGTGGAAGGATTTCATTTACGAGTAGGCGGAGGATTATCTGCCCGTCCGTATTTAGCGCAAGAGCTAGATTTGTTCATCCTTCCTGAGCAAGTGAAAACAGTAGCGATTGCAATTGCTACAGTTTTCCGTGATTTCGGATATCGTGAAAAACGACATTTAGCACGTTTGAAATTCTTAGTTGCCGATTGGGGACCGGAAAAATTTAAAGACAAATTATTAGAATATACAGGGCCTTTACATGATAAAGGAAAAGATGCTTTAAAAGGGTGGAACGCGGGTTATTTCTACGGTGTTCATAAGCAAAAACAAGGTGATTTATCATACGTTGGTTTTAACGTACCTGTTGGACGTTTACATTCTGAGGAGTTCTTTGAAATTGCTAGAATTGCGAAACAGTACGGAAATGGAGAGATTCGTACATGTAATTCCCAAAATTTCATCATTCCGAATATTCCGAAAGAAAATGTGGAGGGACTGTTAAAAGAACCTTTATTTGAATCTATTTTTGCAAGTCCAAAATCTTTTATAGGATATGCAGTATCGTGTACAGGGATTGAATATTGTAACCTTGCATTAGTGGAAACGAAAGAAAGACTACGTAATATTGCAGATTATTTAGATACGCAGCTTGTTTTAGATGTTCCGGTTCGTATTCATATGGTAGGGTGTCCAAATTCATGTGGGCAAAGACAAATTGCAGACATTGGTTTGCAAGGGGTGAAATTGAAAACGAAAGAAAAAGGAATTGTGGAAGCGTTTGAAATTTATGTAGGTGGTACGTTATTAGATGGTGGCGTCTATAACCAAAAATTAAAAGGGAAAATTGATGGGGAAGACCTTCCAAATGTTCTTGTATCATTTTTAACATATTTTAAAGAGCATAAACTGCCAGCTGAAACATTTTATGAGTTTGTTGGACGCATTGGTATAGAAGATTTACAATCCGCGTTAAATGTTATTTTAGAAGAAGTGATTGCATCATAGGGGGGAGGGCAATATGGATTTATATCGTTTTGAAGCAGTATTGGAAAATGGTGTTATTCCTGTAGTAGTTGTTGCACAAAGTGAAGAACAGGCATTTAGACTTGTGGAAGTAGAATTAGAGAAGTATTTTTTACCGCTGCCAGAAGTTAAGGAAATCTCTCTATATGAAAAAAAGAAGATTCGAAAAGGGGCAGCATTTGTCATTCATGAGCAAGAGACGTTGTAATACAAAATATTGGAAAGTTGGTAGAAAACGAGTGGGAATCCCCCTTTGTTCTTTATAGTCATGACGTAAATGTCAGTAAATCAAAATGGGTATATATTGTAACTTCCATTCGTAATAGCGATGGAAGTTTCACTTTATAGTAGAAATGAGGAGAGATGATGGGAAAAGTATATATTGTTGGCGCAGGGCCGGGAGATCCAGATTTAATTTCTGTAAAAGGAGTCAAGTGTATCAAGCAAGCAGATGTCATTTTATATGATCGTCTTGTAAATAAAGAATTACTTTCTTATGCAAAGCCAAATGCAGATTTAATATATTGTGGGAAGCTCCCAAACTATCACACGATGAAACAAGAAACAATTCATGCGTTTCTTGTTAAATATGCGAAAAAAGGGAAAATTGTAACGCGCTTAAAAGGTGGGGATCCATTTGTATTTGGAAGAGGGGGAGAAGAAGCAGAAGTATTAGCGAAGCAAGGTATTCCATTTGAAATTGTACCTGGTATTACAGCTGGGATTGCTGCTTCAGCATATGCAGGTATTCCTGTTACTCATCGAGACGCGAGCGCGAGTTTTGCTGTTGTGACAGGGCATCGAAAAGATGGTGCTGAAGAAGAAGTGAAGTGGGAAAACTTAGCGAAAGGGGTCGACACGCTTGCTGTTTATATGGGAGTAAGTAATCTTCCTTATATATGTGAACAACTTTTGAAACATGGAAAAGAGGAAGATACACCTGTTGCTATTGTGGAGTGGGGAACTACATCATCTCAGCGAACTATTACAGGAACGTTGGGAACAATTGTAACGATTGCCGGAAATGAGCAGATTCAAAATCCGAGTATGATTGTGATTGGGGAAGTTGTTCGTTTTCGTGAAAAAATTCATTGGTTTGAACAACAGGCTGATACTACGTATCCAGTAAGTGGAGTGTTATAAAATGAAAGCTGTATTATATATATGCCATGGAAGTAGGCTCCGAGAGGCGAAAGAGGAAGCAATAGATTTTGTTTCTTCTTGTATGAATCGTGTGTCAGCTCCTATTCAAGAGCTGTGCTTTTTAGAGTTAACAAGGCCTTCTATTTCAGAAGGGTTTGCCGCTTGTGTAAGAAGAGGAGCAACAGAAGTTGTTGTTGTTCCTGTTTTTTTATTAGCAGCAGGGCATGTGAAAGAAGATATTCCAAATGAATTGAAAAAACTGCAAAATAAATATCCGCACATTGCAATTACTTACGGAAATCCGTTTGGTGTTTCAGAACCCCTTGTATCAGCCACGTACGAGGGAAGTGGCATTAAAGTTTCTGAAAGCGAAGTGACCTTATTACTTGTCGCAAGAGGAAGTAGTGATCCTAGGGCATTAGAAGATATGAAACGTATTGCTTCTTTGTTTGAAAAAGAAGAGAAAGTTAAAAAGGTAGAAGTATGTTATTTAGCTGCAGCAGAACCGCGATTTGAAGAAAAGTTAAAAGAAGTTGTAAAACGAGCTAATGAGAACATCGTCGTTCTTCCTTATTTATTATTTACAGGATTGCTAATGAAACATATTGAACGAGAAGTTCGCAATTATAGTAATTTGAATATATATGTAAGTCCTTATTTGGGAAGAAATCATGTGTTTCAAGAGGTATTGATCCAGAAGACGGAAGAAATTTTAAGGGGAGATGAACGTGTATCCACTTACAGTTCGAATTACAAATAAACGAGTTATTGTCATTGGTGGTGGACGAGTAGCGTCATATAAAATAGCTCCTTTACTAAAAGAAGGAGCGGATATAGTTGTAGTGAGTCATGATTTAGATCCGAGCTTAGTGAAGCTTGTAGAATCAAAGCAAATTCGTTGGTTTCAAAAGGACTATGAAAAAAGTGATTTAGAAGATGCATTTTTAGTAGTAGCAGCTACAAGTGATGCGATATTAAATGAACATATTGCACAAGATGCATCATTAAACCAGCTTGTTAATGTAATTACTAACCCTGAAAGTGGAAATGTTCATTTTCCAGCGACTATTCATCGAGGGAAGCTCAATGTTGCTGTTTCTACTGGAGGTGCAAGTCCAAAACTTGCGAAAAAAATTCGAGATGATATTGCGGAAAAATATGATGATGTGTATGAAGGGTACCTTGATTTTTTATATGAGGCGAGAATGAAGGTGAAGAAATTGTCTCTAGAAAAAAGAAGACAGCACATTTTATTACAAGAAGTGTTGAAGTCTGAGTACATTCAAAATCCGCAAAAAAGGGAAAGATTTTTACAAGAGTTAGATGAAAGGGGATATAAAAGAATAGATTAAATACTTCTTTACAAACATAGCAATCTACTCTATAATCACTAGTAACTTCAATATATGAAATCGATGAGCAAGAAGAGTACGTATATTTGATGCGTTCAGAGAGCTGGGATAAGGTGTGAGCCCGGTACGATAAAATATACAGAATGGGCTTGCGAGAGGTATGCTGAACATTTTAGTAGGCAGCCCGGGTTCCGCCGTTAAAAGGATAGGGTATCGGATGTTTCCTGTACCTGAACAAGTGGGATTGTTTAATCCAATTGAGGTGGTACCACGGTATTCTATTACATATATCGTCCTCTACATGCATAGTAGCGTGTAGGGGACTTTTTTATTTTCTAAAGGAGGTGTGCGAGTATGAAATGAAAGTGTATAATTAATAAAAGTGTAAATATTCAGAAAAGGAGATTTTATCATGAAAGAAACACAGCAATGGACGTCGAAAATAGGTTTTGTACTCGCAGCAGCCGGAGCCGCAGTAGGACTTGGAGCGATATGGAAATTTCCATACGTTGCAGGTAATGGTGGAGGAGGAGCATTTTTCCTAGTCTTCTTATTATTAACTTTGTTTATTGGTATGCCTCTTCTTATAGCTGAGTTTGTTATAGGTCGTAGTACACAAAAAGAAGCGGTTACTGCATATAAATTGTTAGTACCAAATAGTAAATTATATCCATGGATTGGTCGTATGGGCGTTGTTACTTGTTTTAGTGTATTATCCTTTTATAGTGTCGTAGGTGGATGGATTTTATTATATCTATATTATAGTGTGACAGGGGATTTTTGGAGCGGGGCAGTTGAATATGGAAAATTGTTTGAACAAACAATTTCGAATCCTGCTAGTGCAGTAGGCGCTCAGCTGATCTTTATGCTTTGTACTATTTTCGTTGTAAGTAAAGGTGTAGAAAAAGGAATCGAAAAAGCAAGTAAGTATATGATGCCGCTATTATTTATTTTGTTTATTGCTATTATTATCCGTTCTCTTACACTTGATGGCGCATGGGCCGGGGTAGAGTTTTTCTTAAAACCTGATTTTTCAAAGTTAACAGCAGATACGATTTTATATGCGATGGGACAATCTTTCTTCTCGTTAACGGTAGGAGCCTCTGTGATGGTAACGTATAGTTCGTACTTAAAGAAGGAGGAGCATTTAGCGAAATCAGCAACATCCATCGTAAGTTTAACTGTTTTTATTACAGTACTTGCAGGTTTAGCGATTTTCCCGGCGATCTTTGCATTGGGGGTTAAACCAACAGAAGGACCGGGATTACTGTTTATCGTTCTTCCTGCTGTGTTTGCGAAAATACCATTCGGACAATTTTTCTTTATTATGTTTTTAATTTTATTCTTCTTTGCAACTTTAACTTCTGCAATCTCGATGCTTGAAATTGTTGTCGCGTCTGTAGCGAAAGATAATGAGAAGAAACGTCCTTCAGCATCATTTATTATCGGATTACTCATTTTTGCCGTTGGAATTCCATGTGCTCTATCATTTGGTGTTATGAGTGATGTAAAAATCTTTGGAAAAACATTTTTTGACTTAGTAGATTTTACGGTAAGTAATGTATTGTTGCCGTTAGGAGTACTAGCGATTTCATTGTTTGTGCCAAATAAAATGAGTAAAGATTTATTAATGAAGGAGTTAGAAGTTACAGAAACAAAAGGAAAAACATTATTTAACGTGTGGTTTTTCTTGTTACGCTATATTATTCCAGTAACAGTAGTAATTGTATTTTTGAATGCAATTGGTGTGTTTAAAATGTTTACAAAATAAAAAGGCGAGGGGGATTCCCTGCCTTTTTATTTTATCCCGCTATTCGCGGACAGTAATACTCTCGTTGGTTAAAGTTTCACTTTATTGTGATGTAGATGTTTGTAATAAACGAGTATATGTCTTATAAGCTGTAGCAATTGATATAACGGAACCAATTAAAAATAGGATCGCACTACCAAGCGTAAATAATCGGCCAACATATGTTTCTTTGGCTTCTTGTAGTTCTGCTTGTTGTTCTATATTCATGTGTATCCCCCCAGATGAATAGGCATTTTGTTTTAGTTTATGTAAAATGCCTATAAAGTGTTAAAAACAAAGGGGCTTATAATAAAGAATATAATTTGGACATAAATAAAAAAACTCGGTATGCACCGAGTTTTTTATTTATAATCCGATATAAGGAGAAGGATCAACGGCATTTGTTTTACCTACATTCCATTCACCGATATGAAGTTCGAAGTGTAAATGCTGTCCGAAAGATTGGCCAGTGTTTCCCATAAATCCTAATTGTTCGCCTTGTTTTACAGTTTGTCCGTTCGATACAGAACGACTGCTCATATGAGCGTATACTGTTGTATAAGTTTTACCATTGATACGATGTGATAAATACACGACATTTCCGTAACTGGATGACATCTCGGAACGAATGACAACGCCATCAGCAGCTGCAATAATTGGAACTGTTCCGGAAGCAGCGATATCAATTCCTTTATGGTTATCTAAAGAACGTGCGCCGAATCCAGATGTTTTTGAACCGGCTGCTGGCTTAATAAATCCACCTTTGTTTGTATCTTGTGGTGTTGGAGCAGCTTCTGAAGATGTAGTAGCTTGTTTCCGAGCTTCCTCTACCTTACGTGCCTCTTCAGCTTTCCGAGCTTCTTCTGCGCGTTTTTCTTCTTCAATCGCCTTTTGAACAGCTTGACGCTGATTTTCTAAAATACTTTTTGATTCTTCTAATCCTTCAATCTCAGAATCTACTTTTGATACTTTGGTATGTAAATCGTTAATAAGTGTCTGTTGTTCTTGTTGGTTTTTCTGAAGTTCTTGTTGTTTTTGCTCCAATTGTTGCTCGGATTCTTTTAGTTGTTGTTCTATTTTTTCAACGGCCTCTTTTTCTGCCTTTACAGTTTCTTGATCAGTTGTTTGCTTTTTTACGATGTCTGTGTCGTTATTTAAAATTAAACTAACGGAATACACATTATCGACAAGGTCGGCAAAATTGTTTGAGTTCATCAATACTTCAGTTATGATGTTTGTTCGTGGTTTCTCTTGCATAGATTGTAGTCGTTGTTTAATGACATCTTGGCGAGTGTCAATATTAGTTTGTAATTGCTCAATATGTTTCTTTTTTTCAGCAATTGTTTGTTGTGTTTTACTAATTTCTTTTTTTGTATCGTTTAATTCAGTTTCGTTTTTATTAATAGAAGCCGTTAAATCATCGATTTTTTTCTGTAATTCTTGTATTTCTTTTTCAATTTGTTCTTTCTCTGCTGATTTGTCCTGTAATTCTTGTTGATTGCCTTCTAACTCGGCTTGAATATTAGATAATTTATCTTGACTTGTTTCTGCATATGCTGGTGATAGCAAAGGAGAAACAAAAATAGTCCCTGCGGCTAAAACGCTGAAAGCTGTAAATTTCTTCTTCATTGTTGTCTAGCTCCCTTCTCTATGAATGTATATATCATAAGGAGAAGAAGAGTGTCTATTGTTGTAATCATAATGTAAAGGAAATTTTATAAAATTGCTAAGATTTGTCGGAATTTAGCATGATTTGGAGGAGTTTGTCATCAGTTTGAAACTATGCAATGGGATCCAAAATCGGATTTTAAAATTTTTTGATGTGAAACGAGTGAGAAATGTTGGCATTTTTCATAATGAAATCGTTTTTTTGAAACCTATAAATCATCAGTGAGGAATCGTTCTCATGTTAGGTTTTCTGACATGGGTTTTGTTTTTGTCAAGAAAATTATTTGTATTCATGCAAAGTTATTTTGTTGTCAGATTTAATTTTATGATTTATCATTTTAAACAGGGACAAATGTAGTGAATTGTCGAATAATATGTAATACTCTTACTTTCACTGTTTCATAACAAACGAGAAAAATAGAGTAAAAGCATCTAAGAAGGGGGTTGCAGCAAGTATGAAAAGAATTGGACTTGCATGGCAAATTTTAATAGGTCTTGCGCTGGGTATTGCGGTAGGGGCGATTTTTTATGGCAATACAGCAGTTGTAGGATACTTACAACCAATTGGTGATATTTTCATTCGATTAATTAAAATGATTGTTGTACCAATTGTCGTAGCGAGCATCGTTGTTGGTGTTGCTGGCGTAGGTGATGTAAAGAAGCTTGGACGATTAGGCGGAAAAACAATTATTTATTTTGAAATCATTACAACAATTGCAATCGTTGTAGGCCTACTGGTAGCGAATATTTTCCAACCAGGACAAGGCGTAGATATGAGCAAATTAACAAAGACAGATATTTCTAAATATACACACACGACAGAACAAGTACAGAGTCACTCTTTTGCAGATACATTTGTAAACATTGTTCCGACAAATATTGTGAAATCTCTAGCTGATGGTGATATGCTTGCTATCATTTTCTTCTCTGTACTATTTGGTTTAGGCGTTGCAGCAATTGGTGAAAGAGGAAGACCAGTTCTTCAATTTTTCCAAGGTGTGGCAGATGCGATGTTTTATGTAACGAACCAAGTTATGAAATTTGCACCGTTTGGTGTATTTGCTTTAATTGGTGTTACAGTTTCTACATTTGGTCTATCTTCATTAATCCCATTAGGGAAATTGCTCATTGTCGTATATGGAGCAATGATTTTCTTCGTTGTCGTTGTTTTAGGCTTGACAGCGAAAATATTCGGAATTAATATTTTCCAATTCTTCAAGATTTTGAAAGATGAACTTATTTTAGCGTATTCTACTGCAAGTTCAGAAACGGTTTTACCGAAAATTATGGAGAAAATGGAGAAGTTTGGTTGTCCAAAAGCAATTACTTCTTTCGTTATTCCGACAGGTTATTCGTTTAACTTAGATGGATCTACATTATATCAAGCAATTGCAGCAATTTTCTTAGCGCAAATGTATGGTATTGATTTATCAATTTCGCAGCAAGTTACATTATTGCTTGTATTAATGGTGACATCTAAAGGGATTGCGGGTGTACCAGGCGTATCATTTGTTGTATTGTTAGCAACACTTGGCACAGTAGGTATTCCGCCGGAAGGCTTAGCATTTATCGCAGGTATTGACCGTATTTTAGATATGGCTCGTACAGCAGTTAACGTAGTTGGTAACTCTTTAGCAGCTGTTGTTATGTCTAAGTGGGAAGGTCAATATGATGAAGCAAAAGGACAAGCTTATCTAAAAGAACTTTCAGAGAAGCGAGCAGCTTAATTGGTAATGAATAAAGCCCTCACAATAGAGTGAGGGCTTTTCTGCATAGAGAATGGAGAGGGAATAATGAAAAGAAAGTATGGGGATGGTTCTTCTTGGAATCGGTTAATAGAGAAAACATATGAAGTAAAGGCAATAGAGCAAGGTATGTTAGGTATATTGCGTATACAAAAGGTAAAAGAGCCGAGCTATAAGAAATATAATGATCGAGAGCTTTGTATTGTAGATGCAGGTTATACGTGGGTGCAGTATTTTATAAACGATAAGAACTTTGCCATCACAGCTATGTTAAATGAAAAAAGGGAATTAGTGCAGTATTATATTGATGTGGCTAAAGAATATAAAATAGATGAGCGAGGTATGCCATATTTTGATGATTTATATTTGGATGTAGTGTTATTACCTAATGGGGATATATATTTGCTTGATGAAGACGAATTAGAAGAGGCATATAGAGATGGAGATATTTCTAAAGAGGAATATAATGAATCGGTGGATACAGCAAAATGGCTTATCGAAGTAATTGAAAAAGAAAAATTCCCTTGGATTACAATTTTAGAAAAAGAAATTCAAAAATTAAAATGAATATTTTTCGTTTGTAATGCTTGATTTATTCGTACTTTTGTATAAATATCAAAAAAATACCAACTATTTTTATACAAATAATAATTGACTTTTGATTAGTAAGCGGGTAAAGTTAGGGAAGAAATTATTATTAAAAAATAAAATATGAAACCTTCTTATAAAGAGAGGCGGAGGGACTGGCCCTACGATGCCTCGGCAGCGGACTCACGATAGAGTGCTGTGCCAAATCCAGCAAGCATGTGCTTGAAAGATGAGGAGAGTGTTTCTTATAGATGTATAAGACCTCTTCTCTTTGGAAGAGGTCTTTTGTTATTGGATAGAAAAGGTTTAGAATTAGGGGAGAGATGTTATTTTGAAACAAACGAGAGGGAATGGCTTAGCATTATTACCACTTGGAATATTTTTAGCACTATTTATTGGTTCTGGAATCATTACAGGTGATTTTTATAAATTGCCGATACTAGTAGCGATTTTAATTGCTGTAGGAATTGCATTAGCGATGAATAGAAAAGAAAGTTTTACAGCAAAAGTAGAACGGTTTGCCAAAGGGGCTGGTAATCCGGATATTATGATTATGGTGTTAATCTTTGTACTTGCAGGTGCGTTTTCTGAAGCAGCAAAAGGAATGGGTGGAGTTGATTCTACAGTTAATTTAGCGCTGTCTATTTTACCGCAAGGATTTATCGTTGCTGGAATTTTTGTTATAGGGTCCTTTATTTCATTAGCAATGGGAACTTCAATGGGAACGATTGCTGCATTAGCACCAATTGCAGTCGGTATTAGCCAACAAACAGATATTTCTATTGCACTAGTAATGGCAACAGTTGTTGGCGGAGCGATGTTTGGTGATAATTTATCATTTATTTCTGATACAACAATTGCAGCGGTTCGCTCGCAAGGTACGGAAATGAAGGATAAGTTTAAAACAAACTTTTTAATTGTATTACCAGCTGCTGTTATTACCATCGTATTATTGGTTGTGCTTACACTTGGAAATGATACAGAAATAAAAGCTCATGCATTCGATTGGGTGAAAATTTTACCGTATGCGGGTGTGTTAATAACCGCGTTACTTGGTTGGAATGTACTTATTGTATTAACGGGCGGAACGGTTTTATCAGGTATTATTGGTCTTATTGATGGGAGTTACACATTGGCAAGCTTCTTTAAAAGTGTAACAACAGGAATTAATGGTATGATGGAGCTAGTACTTTTATCGATTTTAATCGGAGGAATGGTTGAAATCATTCAATATAATGGTGGTATTCAGTATTTAATGGACGTATTAACACGTAATATTCGTTCGAAAAAAGGTGCTGAATTTGGAATTGCTGGTTTAGTAAGCATGACAAATATGTGCACAGCGAATAACACGATTTCTATCATATTTACTGGCCCTCTTGCAAAAAACATTGCGGATCAATATGAAATTGATCCACGAAAATCAGCAAGTGTATTGGATCTTTTCTCATGTTGTATACAAGGGTTGATTCCGTATGGTGCTCAAATGTTAACGGCAGCAGGATTTGCAGCATTGTCACCGGTTGAATTGTTACCATATGCGTTTTATCCAATTTTGGTTGGGATTTGTGGTGTGATTTCTATCTTAATAGGCTTTCCGCGATTTTCAAAAGTAGCAGAAAAAAAGCAATATCATAAAACTGCTTGACCTTAATGTGAATCGTATAGAATATAAAAACGCTCAGCCAATAAATGCTGGGCGTTTTTTGTTACTTATAAATCCTTCTTTAAATAGTAATGCTTATAGTCTCTTCCTACATTATCAAGAATACCAAATTCTTGATAACTGTGCTTTTTATAAAAGTCTAAGGCTTGAAAGCTTAAAGTATCAACTTTTATAAAATCACAACTTCTTTCTAAAGCAATTTTTTCTACTTCTAACAACAATTTGGATCCATATCCTAATTTGCGGATGTCTTCATCAATCAAAAGAGTATGAATCTCTAACCAGTTCCAGCAAACTTCACCTAATAGTCCTCCGCGGACCTTGTCATTTTCATCTTTAAGAAATAAATGAATTTCTGAGTATCTTCCTCTTAAATCTGGTGGGAAATGTTTTAAATTATATTCGTAAAGAGCATTGTTGATATAGTTTTTATCGGCAGTATTCATTTCTTTTACAATATGAAAATTCATAATATAAGTCTCCCTTTATTTGGATATAGCCTTCTTCCTCATTTTAACATATTTTTCAAAGTTAATTTCTAAAAATTTTGATTTTGTTTAAACTTCACTATATTTAACTTTAAAGCGAATATTATCATTCAAAGTAGCAAAAAAGTCTTTGTTTCTATATATATGAGATTTGTAAAGGGCTGAATGCGACTCAGTCTTAAGTCCGAGATGAAAACGGTTCTTAAGCTCGTTATGGAAAAACGAAAAAATAGTTAAGATAAGAGTATCAAATCGAAGGGAGGCAAGCACAAGATGAAACAATTTCTAGCGTTTATCGCAGCTGGTATTTTGGCTTTAATTGCTCTTGGAAGTCTTGCTGGTATAGTAGGATTCGCAATTGGAGCAGGAATTGTGTATTGGAGCTATAAATCATTTGTGCGGGCACAATCATTTTTTGGGAAATTAGCTTGGGGTATTGGTGGTTTAATCGGCTTGTCAATCGCCCTATCTCATTCACCGGCATTAATCGGTATTGCGGCATTAGTAGTTCTATACTACGGATACCGTGAGTGGAAAAAAGAAAAACATGTAGTAGTTGATTCTGCTTCAGAAGGTTCTAAACCATATAGTAACTTTGAAGATGAATGGAATAAGTTAATGAAAAACTAATATAAAACAACTTAAATCATAAAATAAAAGAGAGGAAGATTTATAATGAAACAATCTTTATTCGGACGTGTGCGCGATGCAATTTTAGCAGATTTTCATAATGTATTAGATGAGAAAGAAAGAAAGAATCCAATCGCTATGTTAAACCAATATTTACGCGATAGTGAGCGTGAAGTAACAAAAATTGAAAAGTTAATCCAACGTCATAAAACATTAAAATCTAACTTTGCTCGTGAACTTGAACAGGCTCGTTACTTCGTAAATAAGAGATCAAAGCAAGCTGTAATTGCGCAAGAAGCAGGAGAAATGCAATTGCATGAACGTGCATTAGAAGAAGTAGCATACTACGAAGGGCAAGTAGCTCGACTAGAAGAAATGTATGCAGGTGTAGTGGAGCAAATTGATGAATTAGAACGCCGTCTTTCTGAAATGAAAAATAAGCTAAAAGAAATGAATGCAAAGCGTATGGAATTAATGGCACGCGAAAATATGGCTCATGCGAACCGTCGTATGAATACAGCTCTTCATAAAATGGATGAGAATAATCCGTTCTTACGATTTGAAGAAATTGAAGATCACATTCGTGATTTAGAGCTTCGTATGAATGAGGATCATGAGCGTGATACATTTGATATGAAAATTGCAAAACTTGAACGCGAAATGAAAGAAAAAAATGAAGTATCTTTAGACAAAGAAGTAATAAAATAATTGTAGTATATTATAAAATGAGCTTATGATATAGTGGTAGAAGAAAAGGTGTTGGAAAGCAATACCTTTTTCTTCTATTTATATGTAACAAGAAGGGGGGAGCTGAAATGAAGAAACAATTTTCAAAAACACAATTATTGGGGATGCTCCTCATCGTATTTGGATTTGGTCTTTTTCTTGATATGGTTCTCGGACATTTTGAACCAGGGGCCCTTATTTTTGCGTTTATTATGATTATGTTCGGAAGGCATTATCGGAAAAAGAATCGTTATGTGAGAGGGAATGTGTTTTTATTTGTTGGGGGGATTGTTTTTTTATTCTTCCTGTTTTCATCAGCGGCCTTCGTGCTAGTTGTATTTGCTTGCATAGCTTTTATTGGTTATCAACTTATTCAAGGACAGCAGAAACCAAAAACTATACAAGTTGAAATTAAGGAAAAAGGATATATAGATGAAGAAAAACAAATCTATCGCACAGAACCATACCTTAAGAATATAATGGTTGGTAACATAAGAATGATGGACCATATTTATGAGTTAGAAGATATTAATGTCCAGTACGGAGTCGGTGATGTTGAAATTGATTTGACAACGGCAATGATTCCCGAAGGAGAAACGGTCATTGTTATTCGTGGTGTTATTGGGAACATTCGTTTATATGTTCCGTATGATATCGAACTATCTTTAAACCATTCTGTCATCATGGGGAGAGTTTCGCTTCCGGGGCATGAAGAAACAGGTTTTAATCGAAATGTGACGTTTAGGACAGAACAGTATAAAGAAACTCCTCGCCGAATTAAAATTATTTCTTCGCTTGTCGTAGGCGATACGGAAGTGAGGAAAGTATAATGAAAAAGCAAGGAAATATTTCATGGATGTACATTCGTTATTCTATGTTATCTTCTGTTAGTATTGCACTTATTTGTACAGTTGTATATGTATGGAAAAGCGGACAGGATGTATATGATTTATTATGGAAAGAATCCATTGCTTCTGTTCCAATCGGCTTGTTAATTATAAGTACAAGTCTTCTTATGGGTGGAATTGTAGGATATGCGATTGGTTATTATATGCAGCAGCGTATTCAAGGCTTGAATACTTTCTTGTTTGAAGTAGAGCGTGGGAACTTTCCAAAGGATGTTTCGTTTACTGCAGAAGATGAATTTCATGAAGTAGAACGAAAAGTAATTGCGCTTGCTCGAAGATTAGAGGAACAAGCTGGGTTATTTCAAAAGGTAACGAATGAACGAGCTCATTGGAATGAAGAAATGAGACAAGAAGCGATTTCTCAGGAAAGGCATCGACTAGCAAGGGAACTGCATGATTCAGTGAGTCAGCAGCTTTTTGCAATGTCTATGATGATGTCAGCGATTAATGAACAAGTAGATCATATGCCAGAAACAACGAAAAAACAATTACAACTTGTAGAAAATATGGTTGTCAATGCGCAATCGGAAATGAGAGCATTACTTCTTCATTTACGTCCTGTACAACTTGAAGGTAAAAAGTTAACAGAGGGTATAGAGGAGTTGTTAACAGAACTTTCTAGAAAACAACATATGAAAATTGAATGGTTAATTGAACCGATTCAATTAAAAAAAGGTGTAGAAGATCATTTATTCCGTATTGTACAAGAGGCATTGTCTAATACATTACGACATGCCAAAGCGAAGAAAACGGAGGTACGCCTTCGCCAAATTGATCAATATGCGATTTTGAAAATCATTGATGATGGTGTTGGATTTGAAGTAGGTGTCAATAAAGCTGGATCATATGGTCTAAGGTCCATTCAAGAGCGTGTTCATGAAATTGGTGGAACATTAAAGGTGCTAAGTTTTCCGAATAAAGGTACACAAATTGAAGTGAAAGTACCAATTATGATAGAGAGAGAGGAAGAGTAGCATGATTAAAGTATTGCTTGTTGATGATCATGAAATGGTGCGGATGGGTGTATCAGCATATTTATCCACTCAGCCGGATATTGAAGTTGTTGGGGAAGCTGAAAATGGAAGAAAAGGTTCAGAATTAGCATTAGCATTAAAGCCAGATATTATTTTAATGGACCTTGTTATGGATGAAATGGATGGTGTGGAGGCAACGCGTACGATTATTCAAGAATGGCCAGAAGCAAAAATTGTTGTCGTGACAAGCTTTTTAGACGATGAAAAACTATATCCTGTCATTGAAGCAGGGGCAACGAGCTATTTATTAAAAACATCAAGAGCGAGCGATATCGCAGATGCAGTACGAGCGACTTATGATGGAGAAACAGTACTTGAGCCGAAAGTTACTGGAAAAATGATGTCTCGTATGCGTCAAAAGAAAGAACAGCCACTTCATGAAGATTTAACGGAACGAGAGTTTGAAATCTTATTATTAATTGCAGAAGGAAAAAGTAATCAAGAAATAGCAGATGAGCTATTTATTGCACTAAAAACTGTGAAGACACATGTAAGTAATATATTAAATAAATTGAATGTAAGTGATCGTACGCAGGCGGTTATTTATGCTTTTAGACATCAGTTAACGAAATAAGATGGAGCTTCCACTGGATATGACTGGTTTCATTAGTGGAAGTTTTTTATCTTATGATTGGTGGACAGAAAGATCTCCACTTCCCACCGATTAAAGTTTCACTTTATTGACGAATTCATTTGAGAGCGCTATCATTTGAGTAGAAACGAGTAAAAAAGAAAAGTTAGGAAATTACGTGAATGTATTGCAAGCACTTAAGGAACAATATGATATTGTAAAAGTGGAAACAGTTGATACGAACATTAAGTATTATACAAAAGCATATAAAATAAGTAGTTTCAATCATACTTCTTATCAAATAAAAAAACTCCCGTTTAAGGGAGTTTTTTTTATTTACCCGCGATACCACCCTAGTTCATACATATAGAAATATATTTATATGTACGAAGCTTTGCGACGTACAACATGATACGTGTTCTTCGTAACGGGGGACGACAGGTAAGAACTTGCTACATCGTTCGGTTCTACTTCTTAGAGATGATTTTCGGTTACGCGCTGAGCATTACCTTTCAGCAAGATGCCTACTCTTTGGGGAACAGCTGTATAACGTACACGTTCTCGTCGATGGATTTTGTTTAAGTATTCTGAAAGGACTTTCATATGTCTTATTTAAAAGTCAATATGTTTTTTGAATAGAATTTTGAGGAATTGTATCAATATGAGAAATGGAACGAATATAATTTGCAAAAGCTTCTTGATCTGTCGGGCCTTCTATACGATTTCTTCCTGATTTGAAAGTTATAAATTTATCTCCTCCGTTTGCTAAAAAAGAGTTGGCCACAACAGAGTATGTTTGATCATCTTGCAGAGGAGTTCCATTTTCTAATGAAATAGATTGGATTAAATTATTTTTCCAGCTATAACGAAGGCCAGAAATTTGTAGCATGCGAGTTTCTTCTTTCCATTGTTCTTGCAAGATGTTTCGAATTTCTTTTCCTGACAACTCCATCTTGATTAATGGGTTACCGAATGGTTGTATGAGGAAGGCATCTTCCCACGTAATTGTTCCTTTTTGTAAATCGTGCCGAATGCTCCCGGGATTTACAAAAGCAATATCCGTTTGCATAGTTTGACGTTGAGCTATAGCAAGAAGGGCGCCTAATTTTGATTCGCCATGTTCGTTTCGATCACGGGTTAATTCGTAGTTTGCTATTCCTAATTGTTCTTCTATTTTAGGATGGATTTTAGATGTATAAGAATCTATCCATTTTCTTATATGAGAATCAGGAGAAAGCGTATTTTGGTAGACTGGGACAATAGTTGCATCTTTTCTTATAATGTCTTTGGTTTTACGATTTAATGTAACAGTGACGTTTGAAAAAGCTTTTCCATATGAATAAGCTTGCACAAGGAGTTTCCCGTTTACGTTTCCATTTACATAAGAATGGGTATGTCCACCAAAGATAATATCGACGTCAGTATCTAGGTTATTTGCTAAATTAACTAGAGCTCCAGTGGTATTATCACCGGTTGTATTACCACCAAGATGAGCAAGAATTATAAATGCATGAATGCCTTTCTTTTGTAGTTGATGTACATAGGCATTAATGGAAGTAGCTTCATCCAAAAAGAGGACAGAAGACATATTGGTATGCATTGTTAGAAATGGAGTATCTTTTGTGACGACACCAATGAATGCAATGGGAATACCATCGATCCATTTAATTGTATAGGGAGGAAAGAGTGCCTTTTTTGTTTTACTATCTAAAGCATTTGCACATACATAGGGGAATGAACTGCCTGAAAACGAATTTATTTGTGCAGTAGATTCACCACTAATGAGTTGCTGCAGAGCAACTGGTCCTCTATCAAATTCATGGTTTCCAATTGTACCAACATCAACTTGAAGCATATTTAAAAATTCCATCGTTGGTTTATCATGAAACAGTGCCGAAATCGGAGGACTCCCGCCAATCATATCTCCTGTATGAACAAGTAAGGTGTTGGGGTTTTTATCGCGGTAGGATTGAATGTAGGCGGATATGTAATCGGCGCGTCCTACAGCTTTACCATGCAATGTTGAAGTGGTATTTAATTGGCCGTGCAAATCATTGAGGCCAAGGATTTGCACGGATATGTCGGCAGGTAGAGAAGGAGAGAATAGCACGGGAAAAATCAGTTTGATAAGAAATGGGAATAATATGAAATAGTTCATATTGACACTCCTCTATTAAACATATTTTAGGATGTGGAAGTTTCACTTTATTGTATGAGGAGTGAAAGGGAATCTTTTGTAAAAAAATCGTAAAGTATAGAGGGAATGTAAATTTTTTGAGAAATATGACAATTGAGATGGAAAGGCAGGAATCTTTTTTATCAATAGCGAATAATACTACAATCCACTTACGGAAAAGAACAGACCAAAAAGAGGTGACGGAAATGCTTGCGATGGGTATATTGTTTGGAATTGTAGTAATTTGTGGTTTCATATGGTTATATTATTCGCGTTCGTTTAAACAAGCAGAAGTGTTGCTCTTTCAAAAAGGAAGTTTGTTGACCAATCAATCTAGATACTTAGTGTGTCCAAAGTGTGGAAGTGCACAGGCTAGAAGTGGAGGATATCAAGAGTGTTGCAAAATTAGGTTATGAAAGGAGAAAGCCTCACAAAATTATGTGAGGCTTTCTTAAGATTTTGTGGCACTCCAAATGGTCCAACGATCTTGTTCGACAATGGGAGCTATGTTGTGTAGCTCAGAGCGGATATGGTGGAGTAATTGAGAAAGTTCTTCGTCTGTTAATTCGTATAAAATAGATCGGCCTGTCCGTGGTGATAAATCTTGTAGTAATGTTTCAATGGAATCATGGATTTTTCGAACTTCCCAAATTGTTTGAAGGGGAAGTGGATGCATACCGTTTTGTGTGATTAATTGCTGTATATAGGTTGCTTTTGGTCTTCGCTTTTCCTCTATTGGAATGAGCTTAGGATAGATGGAGAAGAAATACCCACGAATATGTTCTGGGCTTCCTAGAATTATACAATCTTCAATGGTACGATCTTGAAGAATAAGCATGCCATTTTTCTTTAAGATACGTGAGGCCTCTTGTAAAAACTTTGGGACGTCTTGTAAATGATGAACAACAGCACGAGAAATTACAATATCAAAAGTTTCATTAGCAAATGGCATATGGTGGGCATCACCGTGAATGAATGAGATGTTTTGGATGGAATCGCAATTTTCTATTGCTGCTTGTAGCATTTTTTTTGAGAAATCGAAACCAACGACATTGCTAGCTCCCATGAGAGCCAGTTCTTTCGTATAAATACCACCACCGCATCCAATATCAATTATGCTTTTACCTTTTACATCAATTATATTTTGGATTATTTCACACCAAGAAATATCTGCTTTTCGTGTGGCATAAGTGTACTTATTATTGGCATCATGAAAATTAATGGACATGTAAAAGCCTCCTTTCGTGTATAGTATATCTCATTTCATCATACATAGCGTTTTTGTTTCATTTTCAAGGACAATAAGCTTTTCTTATTGTTCTATATAGGAGGGCGCGGAGTGAGTAAAAAATATTTGCTAATTATATTCATTTTTTTATTAGCATCGTGTAGTCAGTTTGAACAAAAAAAGGAGAAAAAACAAGTAGAAAAGACGGTGAATTCTGTGCAGGAAAGTATACAAGTAACAGTTATACAAAAAGGAAAGCTCGAGAAGGTTTTAAGCCAAGAGGAAGCAAAAGAAGTAGTGGAGATTATTAATAAGGCTGAGAAACAACAAATAACAGGGAGTTTTGGAGAGTCAGAGTATGAAATACAAATTGAGAAAAATGGAAAGAAGAAAACATATCGTGCATGGTTAAGAGGAGAAGATCGACGTGGTTGGTTACAAGATGAAAAGGGTACGTATATGCTCACAAAATCTGATACAGAACAACTGTTATCTATACTTCCGACTGTGCCTGAATCAACAAATGATGATACGAAAGTAAATACATTAACAGAAGTGACAAAAAAGGATTTACAAATTACTGCTTTTCACATTAAAACAAATGAAAAAAGCATAAATTATACAGTATTTTATACGATTTCGGATTCTTTATATAAAACGTTGGAAAAAGATAGGGAGTACTATTTTCAATTGACGTTTCCTTCTAAAGTACAACAAGTGATTGGAAAGAAAATAAGTGAAATCATGCAAGGTGAGAAAGTGAAAGAGGGGTATAAACAATATGAAGTGAGTATCGTTGTACCAGTAGAGCATGTATCAACCTCTCAAATAAAAGCATTAGAAACTTATTACGATGAGTATGATTTACAAGTATTAAATTACAAAAAAGAAAAAGTAGGAGCGTTTCAAAATATTATTCAGATTGTAAAAGATTATGGTGAAAAAATGAATTTGCAAAGATAGCTAAACTCTTTCCTAGGAAATGAAAAATAGAGTGAACTAAAAGGTTCACTCTATTATTTTGTTTTTGCAGATGGTTCGTTCATTGATTTTCGTGTAATAAGATAGGAAATCATAAGAGCAGAAAGGACAATAAGAGCGATAAACAAATGATTGGGTAACCAATCTAATAATAGTAAATAGCCAACTGTATAAAAAATTAGTGTTGAGGCTAAAAAGGATAAAGTGCCAATCATGAGAGATTGTAATGACATTTTATGTCTACCTCCTTCCGTTATTTTTCTGTTCTCAAGCAATCAATCTTAGTATTGTATTGAAGAAAAAGAAGAATAACTGCTTGAAACATATTCTTTTCTTATTTTTGGCTAATTTTGGATTATATAAACGTCATTTCTGATAAAAGAAAAAATATGACATACATATAAAGAGGGAGAGATAGGAATCATCTAGTGTAGAGGTTTCAAAAACGAGAACCGTTTTTAAAAGATATAATACGGAAATAAAAAAGAAGCAGATAAAACAAGATGTAAGGCGAAGTTTAAGGTTTTGAAAAAGGGGATAGAAGTCAGGAAGAGTGAATACGTCGTTTATGCTCATCGTGTTTACCACGACTTAATAGTATTATAAACAAATATACAGGTGAAACAAATATATGGGGATATACTGAGTTTGGGAACGGAAAAGGTATACAAGTAATCGAAGAATATCTTCAAGCCCAGTCTTAAGTTGGGGAATTTTGGTTAGTTTGTTTTCTTTTAGAAAAGATAGGATGGGATATAAAGCAAAAATTTGTTTGGTTTAGCAGCAAATAACAGGATAAATCTAAATCGTTCATACATTTTTCACAAAAACACCGTGTTTATAGTGATTAAAATCACAACATCCAGTGAACATTCCATTTACACTAACAATAGTTAAAGAAATAAAGGAGTGGGATACAATGTTAAGTGCAAAAACAATTGAAATTGTAAAATCAACAGTACCATTATTACAAGAAAAAGGCGTTGAAATTACGACACGTTTTTATCAAATTATGTTCTCGGAACATCCGGAATTATTAAATATTTTTAACCATACAAATCAGAAAAAAGGAAGACAGCAACAGGCGTTAGCAAGTGCAGTGTATGCAGCTGCTACATATATTGATAATTTAGAAGCTATTATTCCTGCTGTAAAACAAATTGGTCATAAACATAGAAGTTTAGGAATTAAAGCAGAACACTACCCAATCGTCGGGAAATGTTTATTACAAGCGATTAAAGAGGTAGCAAATGCGCCACAAGAAGTGTTAGATGCTTGGGGAGAAGCGTATGGTGTAATTGCTGATGCATTTATTAGTATCGAAGCAGAAATGTATGATGAAGCGGCAAAAAAAGAAGGCGGTTGGAAAGATTTCCGTAACTTTGTTGTTGTGAAAAAAGAGAAAGAGAGCGACGTAATTACATCGTTTTATTTCAAACCAGAAGATGGTGGAGAACTGTCAACATTCTTACCTGGTCAATATGTAACGATCCAATTAAATATAGAAGGTGAAACATATACACATAATCGTCAGTATAGCTTATCAAACGCTCCTGGAAAAGGCTACTATCGTATTAGTGTGAAACGAGAAACAGCTGCAGAAAGACCTGATGGAAAGGTATCTAATTATTTACACGATCATGTTCAAGAGGGAGATATCTTGCCACTAAGTGCACCGGCGGGGGATTTTGTATTAAATATGGATTCAAATTTACCGATTGTGTTAATCAGTGGCGGCGTTGGTATTACGCCGATGATGAGTATGTTAAATACATTAATTGAGCGAGATTCAAACCGCAAGGTATACTTTATTCACGCAGCATTAAATAGCAAAGTGCATGCGATGAAAGAACATGTGCAGCAAGTAGAGAACGACCATGAACAAGTAGAAGTATACACTTGCTATTCTTCACCAACAGAACAAGATTTACAAGCGAAAAACTTTGATAAAGAAGGTTTCATTGATTTAGATTGGTTACAATCAATTATTCCTACAAATAAAGCGGACTTTTATTTCTGTGGCCCGGTACCATTTATGAAGCATATTAATAAGGATTTAGTAGAATGGGGCGTTTCACCTGAACACATTCATTATGAATTTTTTGGGCCGGCAGCAAGTTTATCATAAGGCAAACAAAAAACGAGGTGTTAGTTCCCCTCGTTTTTTACTTGTTCTCGTAACAAGCGATTTACTGTTTCACGACGTACACCGATCAGTTGTCCGATTTCTGTTTGTGTTAATATTTCATAGATTGGAATTTCCCCTAAATATAGTGAGAACCACTCTTGTAAACGGTAGAGACGTTCTTTCGGAGAAACAGTTGTTAATTGATCGATTCGCTGCTGCATCATTCGTAATTTTGTTTGTAGTTGCATGGCGATATCAGCGTATAATTCTGGATTCTCCTGTAGTTTTTCGTACCATGTATTACATACAATGGGCTGGACCTCTGTTTTAATTAAAGCAATTGCTGTACCATGATACTCCTTTGGTGAAATTAAAGAATGGTGAGGGATTGTCTCACCTGGAACAATAATGTTAAATAAAAATGGTGTTCCGTCTTCTTGTAATCGAATAACTTTTAATAGTCCCGTTTTAATAAAATATAAGGGACCTTCTTCACCTTGACGAAATAATGTATCCCCTTTATGTAGAATCAATGTTAGCACCTCATTTAATCATTTCTATTCGTTCATTGTACCCGATTTATAGTCTGTTTGTATTAAAAAATAGATGAATAAAAGAAGATAAGCTTACAAAACAGCAATTTAATTGACGGAATGTATGCTATTACAGTAGTATACTATTTAGTGTGTAATAGTACTAGCAATAAATACGCTGTAGGGGGTTTACTATATTGTTAGATGCGAAAATGACTGATATGAAAATTCCAGCTAATGCTGTAATACATGTGGAAGAGATGAAAGGTGGAGTCGTTCTATCAGTTGAAATAGATGGTCAAATTATCTATACAATGGCTTATGATGAAGAAACGGATAGCTACGCTGAATTGTATGATAGGAATGATAAACGAGCACGTCAAGTACATGAAGATTTTATGGGATGGTCACTCCTTCACTAAAAAGATGTCAATATGACATCTTTTTTTGTTGAATCGATAGATTATACAAGCAGATGCAATAAACTGATAAAATTTGTAATAATTGCTTTTGCATTGTTAGCGCTTTGTAACAGCACCCCCTTTGTTTTTTCGCTATCATAAAGGTAATAGTCACAGCTATAGAAGTGGAGTGATCAACTTGGGTAAATTGCATATTTCAAATTTGACGTTGTTGTGTATGTGTACGGTATTATGTTTTATTTTTGGGGTGTTTTTGTATTCCTGCGTATAAAAAAACGCATTCTAAAAAGAACGCGTTACAAGAAAGAAATGATAATTAATCTAGTTCCAAGAATAATTAATGTGACACGCAATAATTTGATAATCGCATTACCACTTAATTTTGTATTGATGAAAGCTCCAATTTTCCCGCCAATCCAAGCGCCTGGAATAAGAATCAATGCATAAATCCAGCTAACATTGCCAAGAGAAATATGAGTCATAGAACTTACGATTGCTGATAAAAAGACAATAAACATGGAAGTTGCGACAGCAATTTGTGCAGGGAATGCAAAAAGAAGCATCATCGCTGGAACGAGTAATGCACCGCCACCAATGCCAAATAATCCAGATATAAAACCAACTACAAATGCGATAATAATCGAAAGAAACGGTGGGAATTGATAATGAACGGTGTTACCTTCAGCATCTGTGAAAGATCGTTTAATAACATTTGCATTTGAGAGGGAAAGAGGTTTCAATTTATCGCGTAACATGAGAAGGATAGATACGAAAATAAGGAAAATTCCAAAGTATAATGAGAAAGAATCCTGATTCAAAAATTTGTTTGCCCACGATCCAATAATACCTCCAGGGCCGCTCCCTATAAATAAAATAAGTCCACTTTTATAATCTACTCGCTTATGTTTCATATAAGTAAGAGTAGAGGAGAGACCAGTGAAAACTACGGTCACCATTGATGTCCCAACTGCGAGTTGTGGTGATAAACTATGCAACCCAATCAGTAAGGGGACGATAATAATTCCTCCACCAAGTCCTACTAAACTTCCGACTGTTCCTGCGATTAATCCAATGAAAAGTAACATGATGTATTCCAAAATTGCCAACTCCTCTGTATCACTAATACAACATTTATTATACATGCTTTTTGAAAAGAAATAAGATTGTTCACAAAAAAGTCGCCTTCCTAGAAAAATAAGGAAGGCGACTTTGTATTAGAAAATAAAATGTAATAGGTAATAGAATAAGGCTGCTAATGAAGCAGAAATTGGAAGTGTAATTACCCATGTAATTAACATACGTTGCGCAGTTCCCCATTTTACACCTTTTACACGATGGGAAGCACCTACCCCTAAAATAGAAGAAGAGATAACGTGCGTTGTACTAACTGGCAAATGAATAAATGTAGCACCAAAAATAACAAGTGATGATGATAAATCGGCAGCTACCCCATTTACAGGACGAATTTTCATAATTTGTCCACCAACAGTTTTAATAATTTTCCATCCACCGACAGAAGTACCAAGACCCATTGCAAGAGCACATGAGAACTGAACCCAGAAAGGAATATCTCCAGAACTATGAAGGCCATTTGTCATTAAGGCCATTGTAATAATACCCATTGCCTTTTGAGCATCGTTTGTACCATGTGTATAAGCTTGTAGTGCGGCTGTAAACACTTGGAATAAACGGAAGTTTTGATTCGTTTTCGTTAAATTAAAGTTTTTAAAGACAACTTTAAAAATACTATATACGATAAACCCAATAACAAATGCAACGATTGGCGAAATAATTAAAGCTTCAAGAATTTTAATAAATCCTTTGAAATTAATTGAACTTAATCCAGCAGCAGCAATTGCAGCACCTGCGATTGCACCAATAATTGCATGCGAAGAACTACTTGGGATTCCATAGTACCAAGTAATTAAGTTCCAAGCAATTGCAGCAAGCAGAGCGGCTAAAATAACATATGATCCATGTTCTAAAGCAAATGGGTCAACAATGTCTTTTGTAATTGTTTTTGCTACACCTGTAAATGTCATTGCACCTAAAAAGTTCATAATAGCTGCCATAATTATAGCTTGTCTCGGCTTTAATGCCTTCGTTGAAACAGCCGTTGCAATCGCGTTTGCTGTGTCGTGAAATCCGTTAATAAAGTCGAAAGCTAAAGCACAAATGACTATTAAAACAGTCAATATCAAGAGTGTATCCATGATCAAACTCCTTATGCGTTCTTCATAATAATTGTTTCTAATACGTTTGCAACGCTTTGACAGCTATCAGCTACTTCTTCTAGCTCTTCATAGATCTCTTTGAATTGAATGATCTTAATTGGATCTTTTTCACGAGAGAATAAGTTCTTAATAGCATGGCGACGGATATCATCACACTGTGATTCGTAATCCTTAATTTTAATTGCATTTGTGCGAATATCCACTAATTTCTTATTCGACATAAGTTCAACGGAATTTGCAATCTCAATTGCACATTGATTAATTGCCTCCACAAATTTAATCATGTATTCATCTGCTTCTGTAATAGAATACATTTCGAATAAACCTGCACTGTGGTCTAGTCCATCAAGTACATCATCCATGCTCATCGCAAGTTGCAGGATGTCTTCACGTTCAATAGGAGTAATAAACGCTTTGTTTAGCTCCATAATGATTTCGTGAATAAATGAGTCACCTTTTGACTCGTATTCTTTCATGCGCATAGAAAATTCTTTTAGATCGCTGGCATTTTTAATTTTATACTCCACGAAAAATTGCGCGCCTTCTTTTAAATTTTCGGAAACATTCATTAACATTTCGGAAAATTTATCTTTTTTAGATTTAAAGACCATTATTGTTACCCCCACGAAAAGTAATATATGTAAAATATATTGGCTAGTCAATTCTAACAAAAAACTGTCGTTTTTTAAAACATTTTATCGAAAAGTTTACAAAAACTTAACATAACTCACATTGATGTATTAATAATATTAATAATCAATAATGAATATCTTACTTGTAGAATGTCCTTTTCTTGTAAAAAGTATGAATGTAAAAGAAATGCTTTACACTTGAGGAACTAATACGTTATTATAATAAATTCAAAAAGAGGACATTTTTTCCTTTTTTAATCGAAAGTGTAAACTCATGGAGGAAGTGAATAAATGAAATTGAACAACACTCATTTCAAGAAAATGCTTGAGTGGTTCAACAAGAGGAAGAAATTGCGCAACATATTATTAATTTTTTCCAGTTTTTTTGTTACCCTATTTATTGCAGTAAATATAATGATCTCCATTCAAGACATATCTGCATTAAAACAAGCTGTTCCGCAGCCGACACTTATTTATGATGCTAATAAAGAAGTGGCAGCAAAGTTATCTTCTTCCAAGGCGGAAGGAATCAAAAGAAAAGATATTCCTGATATTATGATTCAAGCAGTTGTAGCAGTAGAGGATAAAGAATTTTTTAGCCATCATGGTATTGACTATAGTGGGATTATGAGTGCCTTGTTAAAAAATATTACTGCTGGAGAAGTAGTAGCTGGTGGGAGTACAATTACACAACAGCTTGCGAAAAATGTATTTTTAACACAAGAACGTACATTTTCACGGAAGTTTAAAGAATATTTTTTAACAAAAAAGATAGAGCGTACGTATACAAAAGATGAAATTATTGAGATGTATATGAATCAAATTTATTTTGGTGAAGGAGCTTGGGGTGTAAAAAAAGCGGCTAAATCATATTTCAATAAAGAAGTAAAGGATTTAACAATAGCAGAAGCTGCGACAATTGCAGGGTTAATTAAGGGGCCATCAATTTATTCACCATATAAAAATTTTAATAAATCAATCGAAAGACGTAACGTTGTTTTAGCATTAATGAAAGAGCAAGGATATATTTCAGAAGAACAGTACAGCAATGAGAAAGAAAAGGGCCTTGTATTACGCCGTGGCGTTGATGATAAGTATAAGGGCAAATACTCGCAATATGTAGATTACATTGTCAGAGAAGCGATGGAGAAATATGAATTGACACAAAATGAAATTTTAGCTGGTGGATATCGTATTTATACAGAACTTGATCCGAAAAAACAACAAGCAGTGGAAGATGTTGTGAATAATGATAGTTATTTTCAAGGGAGTAATGCTGATCAACTTATGCAAACGGGCATTGTTCTGATGGATCCGAAAACTGGTGGTGTACCCGCACTAGTTGGCGGGAGGGGAACGTATCAATTTTTACAATTTAATCATGCAACACAATTAAAAAGACAGCCTGGCTCGACATTAAAGCCTCTCGCAGTATATGTACCTGCATTAGAACAGGGATATGAAGTATATGATGTTTTAAAGGACGAGCCACTTCATATAAAAGATTATACGCCTCAAAATAGTGATCATACTTTTCATGGCGATGTGACAATGTATGAAGCAATTGCTAAGTCTTATAATGTTTCAGCAGTTTGGTTGTTAGAACAAATTGGATTAGACAAAGGGTTGAAGTCATTAGAGCGTTTTGGTATTCCATTGCAAGAGGAAGATCGTACCCTTCCTATTGCTTTAGGGGGAATGCATACGGGAACTTCACCATTCATAATGGCTCAAGCTTATGCAACTTTTGCAAATGATGGAGTACAAGTTGAAGGGCATGCAATTCGTGAAATACAGAATGCTGAAGGAGAAATAGTAGGAAAGTGGTATAAAAAAGAAACACGTGTAACAAGTGAAGAGGTTGCTCAAAAAATGACGTATTTATTAAAAGGCGTTGTTGAAAAAGGAACAGGTGAAAAAGCAAAGGTAAAAAATATAGATACGGCTGGTAAAACAGGAACTACTCAGCTTGTAGACGGTCCGAGTAGCGGAGCGAAAGACTCATGGTTTGTTGGTTATACACCTGACCTTGTCGGTGCAATTTGGGTAGGGTATGATAAAACGGATAGAGAGCACTATATTCCAGGCGGTAGTCAAATCACAACAACAATGTTTCGAGATATTATGAAAAAAGCTGATGCCAACCCTAGTCAAAAAGCATTTCAATTATCACTAATATCAGAGACTGACTATGCAAAACAATTAAAGAAAATTGAAGAAGAAAAAAGAAGAAAAGAGGAAGAAAAAAAGCGTCAAGAACAACAAAAAGAGTGGATTGATAAAGTAAAAGAGTGGATTCCATTTTTGTAAGAATAAAAAGAGGCGAATGATTATTATATTCGTCTCTTTTTTATATGAATTGAAAATTTTTTCAGCGGGTGTATTTACTGTTCAGTGAGGCGAATAATGATGTTAGAATGGGATTGTGAATTATAAAAAATTGAAATTGTTGCTTTGCTAATTGGCTCAAAAGGTAAGTCATCTTCATATTTTCCAGTATTTTTATTGTGAATGGATAATGTAATTTCATCGATTTTTTGGTTGTTATATTGTTCTTTAATTCTTTTTGCAATCTGATTCAGGTCATGATGGGAAGAAGCTTCTGTAATAATCATTCCTTTAATAACTCTTTTTTCTTTAGATAAAGAAGATGAGAGAGGTACTATATTTTGGTTTGCATATAGCAGTTCGTATGAAGCAATGTTACTGTTTTCTGCTGCTTTTGATGCAGAGGTGCATTCTAAAGTCAAAAAGAGTCCTGAACATAAAATTATACATGACATAAGGACGATCCCAAAGCGTATTGACGATAAGGTGTTCATTTTCATCCCTCTTTCATATCATTGTCTTTGTTCTCTATCATACAGAATAAGCGTTAAGGTAGAGTAAATTTGAAGTAAAGACACGTAAAGAAGGACATCTAACATTTAAGATGGGAAGAATAGCCTCGAGTTCATCCTTACCGGAGTGTGTTGAGTTTGGAATGAAAGAAGAGACATTGAACTCATTAAGTTTTGTGCTATTTCTATATGAAAGAGGAAAAAATATAGAAGACATGTGGATTAAGAGATTGAGTAGTGAAGAACTTGGGGCATGTAAAAAAACATAAAATTGTATATTTTGAATATATTTATGTAGTTATATCAGTGGGGCTTTATCCCCACTGATTCTTTTTTAGAAGATGCTATAAGCCCGCTTCTTTTTGTGCCAATGGAATGGAGATGATAAATGTTGTTCCATTTTCATTACTAGAAACTTTTAGAGTTCCATTGTGATTTTGAATGATTTTTTTTGTTACTGATAATCCGAGGCCAGTTCCGGTATCTTTTGTAGAAAAGAATGGATCAAATATATATTCTTGAATCGATGGAGGAATACCAAATCCATTGTCTTGGAAAGTGACGCGAGCAAAATTATCCAAACGATGACTAGTGATTTGAATGGATAAAGGTCTATCACTTTTTGCATCCACAGCATTTTGGAATAAGTTTAGGAAAACTTGAACGAGCTCATATCGATCAATATTTACTAATATGTTTTCTAAATCGGAAGATAAATTATATTCAATAGAAATGTTATGTAAAAATACTTCACTAGCTAGTAGCTGTTGGATATATTCACGTAAAAAAGTATTGATGGGAAATGGTTCTCTTTTAAATTCGTGTGCTTTTGAAATAGATAAAAATTTAGTGATGATACTATTTGCACGATCTAATTCAGGAATGAGCAGATTTTGAAAGAGTTCTTTATTAGAAGGTGAAACGCTTTCTTGTAAAAATTGTAAATAACCACGTACTGTTGTAAGTGGATTACGAACTTCGTGTGCAATTCCAGCTGCAATTCGACCAGCTAATGCAAGTTTTTCAGCATCACGCTCGGTATTTAAATAATGAAAAACACTGATAACACGGAAAATTTCTCCATTATAATCACGAATAATACGATTGTTTATAATACCATAGTTTAAGTCTAATACTTCTTCATTGTAAATTTCTTGCCCGCTGTGTAATGTTTCTAAAGCTTTAATTTTTTCTTCTGGTAAGTTTAATAACTTTTGGATTGGTTCACCAATTATATCATTTCGTAATACGCCAAGATCGTCTGCTGCAGATTGGTTGCATAATGTAATGATACCTTTATTGTCAATGAAAGTGACATGATGTGAAAATGCATCAAAAATATGAACAAAGTACTTTTCAAGTTGCTCAAATAGAAATAAGGAATCACAAGTTAGTACAAGATTTGATTCTATATCTTCTTTTGGGATGTGATGAATGAAATGAGAAGTTCCTTTTTTATGTAATTGTAAACCTAGTTGTGAATTTTCGTATGTGAAATGATGGGGTAATTGATTTACCAACTGTTCATAAAACTGCACTTTCTTTTCTAATTCTTTTATTTGATTTTCATGAGATAAAGTAGTATCCTCTTGAATCATAAATAAATAACTCCTCAATTTAAAAATTCTTCCATCTAGTATATCATATTTTTATAAGGATGCTCTTGAGGAAAGCTGAAACTTTTTTAGCAGGCTGAACTATTTGTTTTCGTTAATTCAGTATGTATGGATTGACAAAAATAGGATAAGGAGGGATAAGGGTGATTTCTATTGGATTAACAGGATGGGGAGATCACGATTCTTTATATACGGATTCCTATGGAAATAGAAATAAATTGCGAACATATAGTGAGTATTTTCCTATTGTAGAAGTAGATAGTTCGTTCTATGCGATGCAACCAGTTAAGAATTATATGAAATGGGCCGGAGAAACACCAAAAGATTTTTCATTTGTTGTCAAAGCCTATCAGGGGATGACAGGACATATGCAGGGAGAGATTCCATTCTCTAATTTCGATGAGATGTTTGAAATGTTTAAACAATCTATTGTTCCGCTTCAAGAGGCACATAAATTAAAGGCGATATTATTTCAATATCCACCTTGGTTTGATTGTCAGAAGAAAAATGTCGATTTACTCCGTTATACAAAAGAAAAAATGGAAGGATTACCGTGTGCTATAGAGTTCCGAAATCAAACATGGTTTAATCCACATATGCATGATAAAACATTACAATTTTTAGAGCAGGAAAAGTGGATCCATACGATTTGTGATGAACCACAAGCTGGAATTGGTTCAGTTCCAATTGTATTAGAAGCGACTCATTCTGAAGTGACATTAATACGCTTTCATGGCCGCAATTTTCATGGATGGCTTGATAAAGGAGAAAATTGGCGAGCTGTGCGCTGTTTGTATCGTTATAATAAAAAAGAGTTAGAAGAATGGGTAGAAAGGTTACAGGTATTGCAGAAAAAGACGAAGAACATATATGTGTTATTTAATAATAATTCCGGCGGGGATGCTGCTGATAATGCAAAACAGCTTATGACGATGATGCACATTACATACGGCGAACCAAAACCGGAACAACTCAATTTATTTGAATAAAATTAAAAAAGAAAAACACTGTACAAACAGGGGGAATGTACAGTGTTTTTCTATATGAAAAAGAGGGGTAACAATGTTACTGAGCGTTTGTTTGATTCATCAATTGTTGGCTTCATAATAAATGATAATGGTTATCATTATCATTGTCAATACTTTTCTTAATATTTTTTGTAGAAAATTTAAAGTTTACAAAAAATTAATTTAATAATATAATGAAAACGTTTATTTGATAATAATTATCAATGTTAATTAAGGGAGCGGGAATGAATGAAAAAGCCATGGAAAGTCATGACGACAGTTGCTGTTGTTTCTTCACTTCTACTATCAGTAGGGTGTGCAGGGAAAAAAGAAGAAACGTCAAAAGAAAAAAATACATATCGTATACCAGTAACTGATTATTCGTTTGATACAGCAGCAAATATGTTTGCATATACGGAATTTGAATTGTCTGGGGAACCATTAGCAGAAGGACTTGGATTAGATTTAGACATATTGGATGCACAAAAACGAAATAAACCAACGAAATTTGATTACATGGCTGGAATTGAATCTTATGAGTACTCAGAAGAAGCAATGTATGAGGTTGTTGAGAAATCCGGTCTTGGACTGCATTTACTGCACGCACCAATTGTACAAAAAATGACAAAAGCAGAAAATAAAGATGTTCCTACTTGGTTAGAGAGTCGATTTTATACATTAGCTGATAGTGTAGGGTATCCACGTAAAGAAATATTTACAAATATGTACCCGACATTTATGGAATATGCTGGCGGTGATCCGCATTATACACAAAAGGTGGATACTTCTGTATATGCAGAAAACGATGATAAAACATATGTACCAGCGTACCAAATGGATTTTAAAACATTACGCTGGGATCGTACGAAAATGAATAAAACGTTAACACCAGCAGCGTACGGTTCAACGTTTTTAAAACAAACATTATGGGCTGGGGACTTTTTAGGTGGTTTCCATACATTAGATAAAGATGAAGAGTTAGAGGCAACATCAAGCACACAAGATAAAGATGCAAATATTCGCCTTGGAAAAAGTAGTGCAGATGGTATGCAAGGAGTGATTTTAACAGAAGAAATTTGGAATAAGCTTGCATATATTCGTGATGGATTATTTTATGATGCGAATGCAAAACAATTAACGAGCGGAATTGGAAGTAAATATAATCCAGATAACGGCCTTGTTTATTTACCACATGAGATTAAAGTAAATGAAGAAGAAAAAGGCGGAATTGCAAAAGCTGGCGGATTAGAAGTGAAAGATGCACGCAGTATGCTTCGTGATCAGTGGATGATATTATGGCCAACAGCAGAATTTTTCGGAATGACGGATCAACGTCCCGATAATAAAAATGTAAATCCAGCCTTCCAAGCGACATTCGATGGTGCGCCATTTGCCAAAGCGGTAGCAGAAAATACAGATCTTGATGTAGTGAATGATGTAAAAGCAGATGACCCATATTCTTTAAATCGTGATGTAATGCTACATGTATTTAAAAATATTGAAGCGATGCACTACAATAAAGAAACAGGAGCATTTGTTGCAGAGCATAGCGGAACAGAGCAAGGAAAACGAATTGATACATTTGATGCAAGTTATATGGTAGAAGCACTTCGTATGTTCCAGCGTGCGATTGATGGAATGCCAGTGGGATATGCCAGTGGTGCAGAGGCACAAGGGTTACAAACAGAAGAAGGAAAACGTGCACTTACTATGATTAAGACACAAGCAGACTTTTTGTTAAAAAATATGAAAACAAAAGATGGTTTCATAGCAAATGGCTATACAATCGGTAAAGGGGTAGATGAGGAACCTGTAACACTAGAAGCACAACTAGGAGCAATTCGTGGGTTAACAGCGGCCTTTCTAGCAACGAAAGATGAAACGTATCGCGTGGAAGCACGTAAACTATATGATTTAGTTGATCGTAAAATGTGGAATAAAGAAGCACGTGCATATGAAACGAAAAAAGGTGAAATGAAATATACACCATATACAGCTGGTAGCGTATCAGCAGTTTTACGCGTTGCATTACAAAACTTAAGTAACACAGATGCAGATAAAACGAAATATGATTCATTGGAACAAAAAGTAATTACTTCTCGTTATGTTGATTTTTATGAGCAAGTAATCAATGGACCATCATTAAAAGAAGGAATGCAAACAAGTGAATTTTGGGATACTGGAGATGTTTATATAAAAGGAAAGCTTGGAAATGCTGATAAGGATAACGTACCACAAATTCAAGCTGGGCATGGTAAGAATGGTATTGCTCCGGTTCTTGTAAATGTTGAAGTGAAAAAAGAGAAATAAGAAAAAGCAATTCATGGTAGTATTAAGACCGAACAAGTGTAGAAACTTGTTCGGTTTTTGTGAAGTAAGGGTGTAGTAAGATGATACATTCATTGATGAGATTTTATAGACTAGTATCCACCAGTTTAATTGTCAATTTTTAAGTGGTAGGAATGTTGTCTAATGAGGGATAAGAAGGAAGGGTCAGATGATGAAGCGCTTGTTTATTGCGGTTGTGTTGCTTCTATGCATTGGGGTGTTTGCGAGTTGCGAAGTGAAAATGTCAGGAAAAGAAGTAAAACGCGACGAAGCTGTTCATAGTAATAATATTATAGTAAGCAAAGATGGAAAATGGATTTATACTGCAAATATTGATGTAAATACTGTAACGGTGACAGATGTAAAAAGTAGAAAAGTAGTATCGGAGATTCCAGTTGGAAAAGAACCGAGACAATTAACAATAAGTCCAGATGAAAAGACATTATATGTTTCTTGTATGTATGATAATAAGATAGATGTTGTATCATTGGAAAAGAAAAAAGTGATTGATCGAATTGTAATAGAAATAGAGCCATTTGGTATTGTTACAAATCCAGATGGGACAAAGTTGTACGTATCAAATTTCCGTTCAGGGAATGTATCAGTTATTGATATTGATAAGAAAAAAACAATTCAAAAGATTCAAATTGGTGACCGTCCACGAACGTTAGCGATGACAAAAGACGGGAAAAAATTGTATGTGCCACATTATTTAGAGGGGAAAATTAGTGTTGTAGATACAGAGAGTAATAAAGTAAAGAAAGTAATTACGCTTGCTCCTTCCCCAGACAAAGAAGACCGTAAAAAGAGTCAAGGGGTTCCCAATACATTAGAGCAATTTGTAATTGCACCAGATGGTAAGACAGCTTGGGTGCCACACATGCTGACGAATACCGATACACCAATTCAATTTGAGGAAACTGTGTTTCCAGCTGTTTCAATTATCGATTTAGAAAAAGATGAAGAAGTTACAAAACAACGTAAGCAATTATTTGAAGCGATGAATGTGAAAGATACAAAGAATGAAACAATGATTGTGTCTAATCCATACGATGTAGTTTTTAATGAAAAAGGGACGAAAGTATTTGTTGTTATGTCAGGTAGTGAAGATCTTGTCATGTTTGATCTAACTCGCGGTGGCAATGCGACACAAATTGTAAGACGCATTCCAGGAAGTAACCCGCGGGGGATTATTTTACTTCCAAAAGAAAACACGTTGGCTGTTCATAATGCAATGAGTCATGACCTGGCATTTCTACAAACAGGTGGCGATGATTCATACGCAAAGGTGAAAGCTGATAAGAAGACAGTTAAATTAATTGAAAAAGATTCTTTACCAAAACTAGTACGCGAAGGGAAAGAAATTTTTTATAGTGCAAATAGTGATAAGTATGCAACAACAATAACCGGAAACAACTGGATGAGTTGTGTGACGTGTCATAGTGATGGAGAAATTAATGGGTTATCATTGATGACACCAAAAGGGAAACGAAATGTACCAAGTAATGTTTTAACTACTCAAACAGGTTTATTTATGTGGGATGGATCACGTGATGATTTCACAGATTATATTCATACTGTACAAGGTGAAATGGGGGGGATGATGGAATTAGATCCAGGAAAAGAGATTCCAAAAGATGCCCAGCATATGTATGATGCGCTGCAGGCATTTTTAGATGATCCTAATTCATTCCCAGTACCAAAGAGCCCGTATCGTCAAGCTGATGGCTCGTTAACTCCTACGGCCAAAGACGGAGAGCAATTGTTTAAAGGAAAGGCAAATTGCTTAACATGCCACGGCGGAGAGAATTTGACCAATAGTACAAAAGCGATAGATGAAAATGGAAAGTTGACAACGAATAATACAAATTTCCTTTATAATATTGGAACTGCGAATGAAACAGATACAGGCTATGAGGGTGACGCACGCGGTAGTTTTCAAAATAAGCGGCAAAAAGGATTTTTTGATCCACCAACACTTCGTGGTGTAGGGGCAACAGCACCATATTTACATGATGGTAGTGCAAAAACAATTGAGGAAGCAGTGGAGAAGCATCAATATGAAGAAAAGCCACAGTTATCTAAACAGGAAGTTCATGCAATTGCAGAATATGTAAAAGCGATTCAATAGAAAAAGAACAGCTTAGCGCTGTTCTTTTTCATTTACATATTGTTGTAAATCAAATGGAGTTATTTCTTGAATAAACTCTCTTGAGATAAGTGATTGAACAAGAGTGCTTTCTGAAATTGTAGCACCTGTTTTCTTTTGATATGCTTGTTTTAATAAGCCGAGTTTTTCTGCTGTTTCTTTTGGTAATTCAATTGTTAGTGTGTTCATAATTTCTCCCCCTTATTACTAGAGTACCACTACGAAATAAGAGAAACAAGAAAAGAGAAAATGAAACATAAAAAAGGTTACCAAGTTTAAAGTTGGCAACCTTTTTTATGTATAAGAACCATGTTTGTTTTTATGCAATACCGATATATTTTAAAGTTTTTGATGGGGTACTGTGATCAAAGAAGTGTTGTAAGAATGCAATATCAACACCAGATTTGTATGCACAATATCCCCAAGTTTTTCGCAGTGTATGTGAGCTAATCCCTTCTAAACCAACTTCTTTTGCAGCTTTGTTTAAAATATACCATGCATGCTGTCTTGTAATGGATTTTGTTCCTTTTTGCGATTTTAATAATGGTTCATTTCGCTTCCATATTTTACGCTCTCTCATATAATCTTCGATTGCATGCTGTAAATCTTCATTTACAGCAAACCATTTATGTTTTTTTACTTTTTCATTGTAAAATAAAATGGAGTGACGAACATTTTCATTTTCATCGATGACATCACCGACTTTTAATTGTAAAATCTCACTTACTTTTAGACCGGAATTTACAGCTAGTACGAATAGTAAGCCATCACGTTTCGAAGATTGTAAAAGTATATTTTTGATTTTTTCTAATTGTGTTTCGTTTTGAATAGGTTGTCCTGCTTGTTTCATTTCACGCACTCTCCTCTGTTATGTGTGTAAAGGAAAGGATTAACTTGTTTATAACTATAAAGGGAGAGTGTGAATTTCATGTGAACTCCTGGTGAAGTTAAGACAAATTATTTGACTTCTTTTATTTTTTGTAAATCAAAATAAAAAACGACGCTATCATTAGTATTATACACACCGTATTCGGCATGATGAAGTTCTAAGATGTTTTTTACGATTGATAGACCAAGGCCAGTTCCTCCAGTATGGCGGCTACGGGAAGCATCTAGACGATAGAAGCGATCCCATATTTTTTCTAAACTTTCATTTGGGATTGGATTACCAGTGTTTTCAATTTCCACTTTTACTTTTTCTTCATTTTCTATGATGCGAATACGAATCTCTTTACCATCAGGTGTATAGCGAATTGCGTTACTGAGTAAATTTACAACAACTTGCTCAATTCGATTGCGATTTGCTTCAACATGTATAGAAGGATTTGCATCAATTTCTACTTGTAAGTGTTTTTCCTCCATACTAAATAATAGCTTTGTATACACTTGGTGAACAAGTTCACCGATTGAAAAAGTATTCATTTCTAGTTTATACGTACCAGATTCTAGTTTTGCTAATTCTAACATTTCGACGATGAGTCGATTCATGTTTTCTGTTTCCTCTAAAATCACATCTGTATAGTAAGTAGTATCTTTGCTGACACCATCTTTAATTCCTTCAGCAAAGCTTCTAATCACACTAAGTGGCGTTTTTAATTCATGAGATACACCAGAAATGAATTCTTTTCTCGTCTTTTCTAATTGACGTTCTCGCTCGATGTCTTGCTGTAATTTTGTATTTGCAACGTTTAATCGATCTATTCGGTCTTTTAGGTTTACGGATAACGTATTAATACTACTAGATAAACCAGCGATTTCATCATCCGCTGAAACAGGTAATTTTTCACTGAAATCGAAGTTAGCCATTTTTTTGGTCACTCGATTTATTTTAATAAGCGGTTTGACAATCATCTTTGAATAATAAAAAGATAATAAAATAATAACGAGAAATACGATAATTAATGCATAGACATAATAATCTTTTAAAACAAGCATTGCTTCATTTACAGGTTGTAAGGAGGTCGTTGCAAAAGCAAATTCTTTAATTTTACCGTTTTCCATGACTGGCTTTACAAAAATTTGGCTTTTTCCATTCTCCTCTTCTCCGATTGTAAATGTTGTCAATTCATTGGAATTGGTTTTGCCTAGTATTACAGATAATTCCCAATGTTGAATCCCTTGTAATGTCTCTAAATTATTTGCGAGACGAAGGTCGTTTTTAGAAGGAAGATGTATTTTTGATACAATTCCTTCAAATGTATGAATGCCAAGTCTTGTGTCTTTTGCGTATTTGTTTTTCTTAGCGTTTGTCCAATCAATATTGAATAATTTAAAGTCAGAAATGATATTATCATTTTTCCATGAATTATAACGAGTCGTAATCGTAACGGGTATAATTACGTCTTTTTTTAAAATTCCATCTATGAGAATAACATCATTATTTTTTAACTGTAAATTCATAAACTTGGTATATTCATCAATTGTTAAAATATTGTTGAGTGGAATGGAATACGTTTTATTGGATTTATCGACAATCTCAATATAGTAATTATTTTCATCTTTTATAATTCCATTTGGATCTAATAAAACGACATCAGCGTTTGTTTTTTCGTGAAAGTCTTGTTTGAGCTTCCTTATTTCCTCAAATGTCCTGTCACTTTTTTCATAATTTGATAAAAACTTTTCAAAAGCAGTTTGAACGGTTTGAACTTTTTTATTAATATAAAATTTTTCTAAAAACAACGATTGCCCAAGGAAAAAAAGGAGGAAGGTAACAGTAAATAATGTTGATGTTAATAAAAATAGTTTAAAGACAATACTTCTCTTTTTCACTTCTTCACCTCACAAAAGAATACCCGTATAAATATTTTCTTTATTATAACAAACGAAAAAAGAAAGAAGAGACTAAAAATCTGTCTCTCTTTGAAGCAGTTTTTTTAAAAAAGTCATATAAAGTAATTCTTTAATTTAGAAAATGACAAAAAAGAACTCGCCAGACGTATGACAAGTTCTTTTTGCATTATTATTGAATCGCCGCGTCTAAAGCAATTTCAATCATTTCGTTAAATGTAGTTTGACGTTCTTCAGATGTTGTTTCTTCTCCAGTGAAGATGTGGTCACTTACTGTTAATACAGATAATGCATTTACACCGTATTTCGCCGCTAATGTATAAAGTGCAGTTGTTTCCATTTCTACAGCTAATACGCCGTATTCACCAAGTTTTTTTACCATGTCCATGCTTTCACGGTAGAACACATCTGCTGTTAAAACATTACCAACGCGAACGTGTAATCCCTTTTCTGTTCCAGCATCATATGCTTTCTTTAAAAGATCGAAGTTTGCAGCTGGTGCAAAGTCAAATCCAGGGAATGTTAAACGATTCATGTTAGAGTCTGTACAAGCCGTCATTGCAATAATTACGTCGCGAACTTTTACATCTTTTTGAATCGCACCACATGTACCTACGCGAATTAAGTTTTTCACTCCATAGCTTTGGATTAATTCGTTAACATAAATAGAAATAGAAGGTACACCCATGCCTGTTCCTTGAACAGAGACACGTTTCCCTTTGTAAGTTCCCGTGAATCCTAACATACCACGTACATTGTTATAGCAAGTTACATCTTCTAGAAATGTTTCTGCGATATATTTTGCACGTAATGGATCACCAGGTAGTAAAATAGACTCAGCAATTTCACCCTGTGTTGCTTCAATATGAACGCTCATAAAAATCCTCCTTGTTATGTATCGATATAAATCAACATCATTTGCATTATATACTAGGAATTCTATCAAGTGAACTACTCGCCACGCTAATGCGTAAAGTTGGGAGTTTCTCAGTTCCAAGCCGAAAGTAACCTTTTATCTGCTTAAGCGCTACTTTCCGTAGTCTCTACGGTAGATAACTGACGATTGGAGATTCTTTCTGGTGCCTGGATTATTTCACGAGTAGAAGCGTTCGCTTTTTTTCGCATTTTAATTGTCCACTTAACTGTATATAATCAATTGTCAAAGAACACTTCATAATTAGAGTATAACAATAAAAGATATGCTTTGCTACGTAAAAAGTCAATACATCCTCCGTCTATTTGTTTGGATAATGCACCTTCACATGAGTTACAGAAGAAGACTTTAAGTTTGTTGAAAAATTTTACTTGTTTGTAGTATATAAGATACCCTATTTTCAATAATTGGCTATGTAATTTGCAATTTGGCGATATTTTTCTTCTAATAGGAACTTTATTGTATTTCATAGAGGATTTTTATAAAAAAAATAGAATGAATTTTTTTATAATATTCTGTTCAGAAAGATAGTTGTATGAATTGCGTCACGATTTATAAAATAGTATGGCAGGTGATTGTTTGAAAAATCTTGTCATTGGGCTAATTGCTTTACTACTTATTGTAGCTGGTGGATTCTACATGCAAAAGTATAAAGGAACGAAAGAAACAGCAGGAGACATTCGAGAAGTAAAATGGGATATGAAAAATGGAGAGGGAACTGAAAAGGTAGATATTACATTTCAATTGTTTAATAAGAATAACAACGAAATTCGTGGAGTAAATGATCGTATTCGGGCTATTATTGTAGATGAGCAGTTAAAGGGAATTCAGCACATTAAACCTGCATTTGCTGGAAATGGCTCTTATAAGCTATCGGCAAGTGGGGCGAAAGGTAAAGCTTATACGGTTTTCTTATATGAGGATCATAGTAAAACAGAACAGTCCTTTTCTAAGAAAAATTTTGGGGGAGAGGAAAAAGAGAAGAAACAAAAGGATTTAATAGAAGACACAGTACTTACAAAAAAAATTGGTGATTACCAAATGTCACTTTTATTTGAAGCGTTACACCCAAATGAAGCTGCTACACTGACATTTCAGCTGCAAATGAAAAAAGGAGAAAGTGCGAAATTTAGTTCAGGTACTGGAGAAAATGCTGCACTTTATATCGTAGATGAAAAACGTGAACATTTCTTATATGCATTCCCTGTAAATGAAGAAGAGCAGCTGCAATATCGTATTACATTTCCAGAAGAAGGGACATATAAAATGTGGGGCACATTTTATATAAATGAAAAAAAGTATGAAAAGGAATTTATAATAAGAGTTCAGAAACGAAAAAACAGCTAGTATCTCTAGCTGTTTTTTCGTTTTCCTATTAATTTTGTTACGGCAAGCATTGTAATTGGTAAGGAATGATTTTTTCGGAATGCTAAATATTTCCCGCTCCAAGTTGGTTTGTATTTCTCTTTAAAATGTCGTAATCCACTAAAGCTATACGTATAACGAACATTATTGAAAATTGCTGCAGCGACACGCTCAGACCAAAAGGATTGTGTAGATAAACCAACATTAGAAAGTGGAGCCATACCAATGTTAAAGGAATGATAATCGTTTTCTTTTGCCCATTGGAATAAATGGATAAAGATTGTATCCATAATCCCTCCAGGGGCATCAGGGTAATAGCGCATTAAATCAACAGAAAGTTTACCAGGTTGGTAAACGGGCATAAACGTTGTAAATGCAATGATTTTTCCCTCAGTATCAGATAAAGTTGCAATAGGGGCACGATTTATATACTCACGATCAAAGTATCCAAGAGAAAAGCCCTTTTCTTTTTTTCCTCCAAGCCAAGCGTCTGAAACTATTTTTAATTCCTCATATAACTCATCTGAAAATGGTGGTTGATGGATGGAAAATGTATAACCTTCCCGTTCAAAACGGTTAAAAGTTGCACGTAATCCAGCACGTTTTTTCCCTGATATAGTAAACGTGTTTAAATCAACAACAGCCTCTTCACCAAGTTTAAAGAAGTTATAGCCAAAGTCATGATATAAGCTCATCCATTTGCTTTCAATTTGATAGAAAACGCAAATATATCCGAATCGATCTGCTTCAGCTAAAAATTCTTGTAGTACTATGCGGAATGAAGACGGATTCCCAATTGGATCGCCAAGTACAACAAGTCTTTTCCCTGTTGTTGAAAATAAAAGAAGTGCTTTTCCATCACTACTAAAGAAGAATTGCTTATCTCCTAGAAAACCGAGATGACTTAGTACATTTCCGCCATATTCATCTAAGAAGTTTTGCAAACGTTTAGCGCTTGCTGGTTGCCCAGGAAATACGCTACGGTACCGATTCGCGATAAGAGAAGCGATGAGTAAAAAGGTTGGAACAAAGAAAGCAGCTGCAAGTGCACTTTGCTTTACTTGTGTAATGTTACGAACGACAAAATCAGGTTTGAAAGCTTCTTTTGCTCCTGCAAATAGGATACCTAAATTTTTATATAAGTATAATGTTAGCAGTAAAAATATAAATACTTTTACTACATCAGAAAGTGAAACTTCCATTTTCTCACGCACAAATCTTTTGCGAAGCATATATAATACGGCAAGTACGATTAGTAAAATAAAAGTCTCTTCAATGTCGATTCCTTTTAGCGTATTAAAAATGGCTGCTCCAATTAAAGAAATAATCGTCATATAGTAGGAACGTTTTGTCCCATAATAAATACCTCTTGATAGAATAAGGAGTAGAATTCCAAATGTTAATGATAAGCTAAAAGAAAATTGAATGAGATATTTTGGAGCTAAAATATGTAATGCATGAGCACGATTTACACTCGTCGGTAAAATGGTTGATAAGATAACCATTAAGCCAGCAAAAACTGTTAAAGCAGCGGATGCCCATGAGCCTAGCTTTCCTAAAAAATCACGTTGCAATGTCCAAATGACACCTGTTGTTTCCAGGGCAGGTGCAATAAATGGTTTATCTTCAATCTTTTTTAGAGCAGCTCCAGTCATTTCGAAAGCCGCAAAAATTAAACCGAGGCAAAATGGTAAAATATAGTATACAAGTCGGTATAATAACATGGCAGGTAACAGTACACCTGTATCAATACCGTATTGACCCATCCCAGATAGAAAGACAAGGTCAAATGAACCGAGACCACCTGGTACAAGACTGACCACCCCTGCTAATGCAGCAATAACATAAACACCTAAAAACTTTCGGAAATCAATGTCAATTCCAAATAAAATTAAAATAACATACATGACGATGCCGGCAGAAACCCATTCCATTAACGAAACAAGTGAATATAGAACGGTTGGATTCTTTTCCTTTGTTTCTTCTTGTCCTTCTATGTGTTGCTTTTTTCGATTTTTAATTTTGGAGAACCCAATATAAAGCGGTACAAAAAGAGCAAAAAAGATGAGGACAGGCCATAGCCAAGGTTTTTCATGTAATATAAAGGTTGTATCTAGTATTCCTATAAGACCGAGGAATGAGAGAAGGGATAATCCATTTATAAAAGCAGTTGTCATCCAAGCAATGCTTTTGATAAGTTTACCATTCTCTTTTACGTGAGGGCGATATAACATTGTCCGTATACCCGCTCCAACAAGTCCACCAAAACCGATAAATCCATTCAAGGTGTTAGCAATCCAAGAAACACGGAAGATCTTTTGAACAGGCACATCTGCTTTTAAATAGCGGAGCATAACAAAGTCATAAAAGAACATTGTTGAAACAGCAAATGCACCGAGCGTAATAGCTAAAAAGACTCCTCCAGTCGGAATGTTTTTAATTGTTTCAATAGCTTCTTGAAATGAAATACCTGACAATTCTTTCTTAGCTTGAAAGAATACAATTGTCAAGACAACAAATGGGAAAATGATTTTTCCAATTTGTAAGAAACGTTTCCACGAAAACGACATAAATACAACTCTCCTTGCATAAGAAAACTGAGACAATATTCTTATTATGACAAACTTCATGGAAAATAAAAAGGTAAATTGAAGGATATATAAACTATTTTTTATATAAATATAAAAATATCATATATTTTTTACTAAGAATGAATAATGAATTAAAATTTGTTTATTCAGAAAAATAAGTTAAAATGAAACAAAATAAGGAAGAGAGGGAAAGTGGATGGTTATTATAGGTTACGCAGGCTATGAGCTAGAAAAAGCACAACCTAATACATCAGAAGATTTCTTTAATCGATCTGAAGTAACGTATATTTTGGGTGAACAAGAAAAAACATTTTCTGTCTTATATGTGCGTTATTTTGAAGAAATTTTGCAAGAAATTACTCCGTTTGAAGGAAATCCAGTTTTTAAAATAGAAGAACAAGACATATATTTACGTGATATCGTTGCTTTAGCTTGCTTTATTAAGAATAAAGAACTTCGTGGACAAAAGCGTGTATATATTAATGGAATAGAGGAGTTTCAAAAATATTTTGATGATGAAACAGTGGTAAAAGTACAAGACATAATGATTCAGTTACATAAAAATAAAAAAGTAGAACTAGCGTAAAATGGCAAAGGAGAGAAAAGGATATGTCTAATTCAATGGTTGAAAATCAAACGCATCAAGTTTCTGAATTTTTAGAAGAAGTTGTTGATTTAATGACGGATTTTGTTAATTATCATACATTACCTTCTTTATTAGAAGAGTCACCAGAAGGGAATAAACATTATTATGAAGGTTTATTATCATCATTAAGACGACTCCTTGTATTTTGTGAAGAAGGCTTGGATGCGTGTCTTGTTTTATTGAGTAGTCAACCATTTCGAAAAATGGCTGCCGAGAAAACATTATATAAAATTTATCATCAAGTAATTGCTGAATTCTTTTCACCAAAAAGTGATCAGTGGTATGAAAATAGTCGGTCGGCATATACAGGGAAAAATTCCATTGCATTTCAACAAATACCACCTCGCTCAATCGAAAAAGTAATGCAAGAATTAGAAAGTAAGTTCCAAACAATGCGTGAGGAGCTGGAATATTACGAAACGGACTATCAAACAAAGATGTTACACAAGTATTAGTATAAGATTGGAAGGAAATTATTTTCATTAGGTGGGAGAGAGGATTTGGCCATGGATAGAGGTGGTCAGATCCTTTTTCAGCCTTATCCGAAGTGAGAACAAAAGAAGAACATCAGTAGGGCTTTCTTTTTATCTACATAGCAGTGATTTGCAGGTAGAAAGCATTTCTGAATTGACGAACTGATAGAAAATTATTTTTTAGATGGGGGTTGGGCTGAACGTAAACATTCGATTGGTGAGGGTTGATTAAAGTTTCAATTTACATAAGTATTAGAGAATGCTAAAAGAAGCTAGCGAAAGACTAGCTTCTTTTACTTTTTTGTAGGGTATATACAATGCGGACGCTGAATATAGTTAAAGTGGATAGCGTTGAGGGGGTGTCGTATGAATCAGCAAGGGGTATTTACGGATTACTTTTATGAAGTAGAAAATTGGTGTGAAAGTGTGTTACATGTATTAGATAGTCGTGCAACTGAAGTGTATGACGTCCATATGCTTGCTTATAAAATTCAAACGCTGCTAGATCGTATGAAAGAAAATGAGTATGAAACAGATGCTGAATTACTGTATGAGATAAGTGATGATGTGGAACATATTCAAAATCATTTACAAGAAGTATTTATGCAAGAAAGTGAACAATATGAATTGCATGAAAGAACGTATGCTGAACGATCTGTTCCAATAGGGGGTCACACGCTTCCGCCACTACCCTATCCATACAATGCACTAGAACCATATATTTCTCGAGAAATTATGATGTTACATCATGATAAACATCATCGGAGTTATGTGGAAGGGCTGAATAAAGCGGAAAAAATGATGGAAGAAGCAAGGAAAACAAACCAATTTGATTTAATAAAGCATTGGGAAAGAGAAGCGGCTTTTCACGGTTCAGGCCATTATTTACACACGATATTTTGGAATAACATGAAAAAAGATGGGGGCGGAGGTCCAAGAGGGGCATTATCTCGAGAAATCGAGAATAATTTTGGAAGCTTTTTACGTTTTCAGAAGCACTTTACAGAAGCTGCATCGAAGGTAGAAGGATCTGGGTGGGCTATTCTTGTATGGGTTCCTCGTGCGGGAAGGTTAGAAATTCTACAAAGTACCCTTCATCAATTATTCACACAGTGGGATACAATACCGTTACTTGTGCTTGATGTATGGGAACACGCATATTACTTGCAGTACCAAAATCGAAAAGATGAGTACATTAAAAATTGGTGGAATGTTGTAAATTGGCCGGATGTGGAAAAGCGCTATGAAAGTGCAAAACAGCTTGAGTGGACACCGTATTAGACGCATATTTGTGCGTCTTTTTTTGCTGGTAAAAAAGAATATTTCGTTCATATTTTAAAGGGTCAAGCATACACTTGTACAAAAAGTGTCAAAAGGACGTGGTGGGGAATATGAGACGAATTTGGATTGTAATTGCACTTGTTTTAATGGGTGCAAGTATTATACCGGTTCATACATATGCACAAATGAATGATGTAAGCGCCCATAATGCCGTATTGATGGAAGAACATTCAGGACGTGTTTTATATGGAAAGCTAGAACATGAACCACAAAAGATTGCTAGCATTACAAAAATTATGACTGCCTTACTTGCTGCTGAATCAGGAAGAATGAAAGAGGCTGTACCTATTAGCGATAAGGCTGTTCGAGTAGAGGGTTCGGCCATTTATTTAAAACCTGGAAATAAAGTACCGTTAGAGGATTTAGTGTATGGCCTAATGCTTCGTTCAGGTAATGATGCGGCACAAGCAATTGCTGAAAATGTTGGAGGGAGTATAGAAGGATTTGTTTATTTGATGAATGAAAAAGCGGAACAAATCGGAATGAAAGATACACATTTTTCAAATCCACATGGTTTAGATGGGGACGGTACGCACTTTTCGTCTGCATATGATATGGCCCTTTTAACACGTTATGCAATGGGAAATGAAACGTTTCGGAAAATTTTCGGAACAAAAACATATCAATCGAAAGCATGGGATTATCCATGGAAAAACAAGCATAAACTTGTAACTTCTTATTATGAATTTGCAACAGGAGGAAAGACGGGATTTACAAAGAAAGCTGGTCGTACACTTGTTACAACAGCTTCGAAAGATGGTTTAGACTTAATTGTAGTGACGCTTAATGCATCTAATGATTGGGACGACCATATGTCGTTATTTAATCAAGGATTTGAACAGTATGAGTCAACGAAAGTTCTAGGAAAAGGGGCGCTTCCTGGACTACAGGAAAAGAAATATATAAATCATGTTTATATAAAAAATGATTTCTCAGTGCCGCTAAGGAAAGAGGAGAAGAAGCAAGTTAGGCTAGAGCTTGAACTTGATAGAAATGCAACATTAGTAGATGGAGAAAAAGTGGGTAAGACAATTGTGTATATTAATGAAGAGAAAGTAGGAGAGCGTAACTTATTTTATAGCAAGCGCAAGTTGGTTGCTACAACCGGAGTATATTGGAATGACGTGAGAGAAATCTTTTCTCATATGTTAGGTGTTGGAACAGATGGTTAACATCGTATGGGTAGCAATGGCGGTTATTGGGATCGTATATGCGATGGTGAACGGTACGATGGAGGAAGTAAATAAAGCGGTCTTTGAAGGGGCGAAAGATGCGGTAACAATTTGTATTGGGCTGATTAGTGTTTTAGTCTTTTGGCTAGGTTTAATGAAGATTGCTGAAGAGGCTGGCTTATTAAAGAAATTGGTTTCGTTTTTTATGCCAGTTGTAAAGAGACTATTTCCAGAAATACCAAAGGATCATCCCTCGATGGGATTTATTTTATCAAATATGATGGCAAACTTTTTTGGACTAGGAAATGCAGCGACACCACTTGGTATTAAGGCTATGGAACAGCTCAAGGAATTAAATGGGGGAAAGGATTCTGCAAGCCGTTCTATGGTAACGTTTCTGGCGTTAAATACATCTGCCATTACATTAATCCCAACTACTGTAATTTCAATTCGGATGACGTATGAATCGGCAAATCCGACAGAAATTGTTGGGGTTACGTTTATCGCACAAGTATTATCGATGATTGGAGCGATTTGGATTGACCGCTATTTTTACCGAAGACGGAGTAGAAAGGGGCGGAAAAAGTGAGCGTTGTGAATACAATTTCATTATGGGTGATTCCGTGTGTTATTGGTTTTATTTTATTATATGGAACGATAAAAAAAGTTCCAACGTACGAATCGTTTGTAGAAGGTGGAAAAGAAGGGATTCAAATTGCTGTCTCTATTCTACCATTTATGGTAGGAATGCTTGTATCTATTTCTATTTTTAGATCATCAGGTGCACTAGATGCGATGATATCAGTAATGAAGCCGATGTTAGATATGATTCATGTACCAGCAGAAATTGTCCCGCTCGCACTTATACGCCCGATTTCTGGGTCGGCCGGTTTAAGTATTACGACAGATTTAATCGCTACATATGGACCGGATTCATTTATTGGAAGGTTAGCGTCTACGATGCAGGGTAGCACAGATACAACATTTTATATTTTAACGGTATATTTCGGCGCTGTTGGAATTCGTAAAATGGGAGATGCATTAAAGGTTGGATTATTTGCAGATTTAATAGGTATCATTTGTTCAATCGTATTTGTTTCCCTATTGTTTCGTTAAACCTATTCATTTTTTGCTTTCATTCGCTTATAATACGTATACGACCACTATTAAGGTGTAGCTTAATAGTGGTTTTTTTTGTGGGGTGTTTTTGACAAAATAATGAACTTTTGTTGTAAGCAGTGAGTAGCAGGTAAACAATAATAAAGGATAAAAGTAGCATTTGACCTTTAAAAGTTTGCACTATAGCTATGTGGTTTACGGTGGAAGAGGAAAAACGCTGTAAACCTTAGGCGGTTGCCAACTCTTTCTAATGAAGGTAAGATAAATTTGAGGTGAATTAAGGAAATGGAACGATTACAAAAAGTGATTGCGCAAGCTGGAATTGCGTCAAGAAGAAAAGCTGAAGAACTTATTCAGCAAGGAAAAGTGAAAGTTAACGGTAAAGTAGTGTCTGAGTTAGGAACGAAGGTAACTCCTCAAGATAAAGTAGAAGTAAATAATATCCCTCTTGAAAAAGAAGAACCGATTTATTTCTTACTATATAAACCAACGGGTGTTATTTCGAGTGTATCAGATGACAAAGGAAGAAAAGTTGTCACAGACTTTTTCCCTGAAATTACGCAACGTCTATTCCCAATTGGTCGTTTAGATTATGATACGTCTGGCGTACTCCTTATGACAAACGATGGAGAGTTTGCAAATATATTAATGCATCCGAAATATAAAGTTGAGAAAACATACGTTGCGAAGGTGAAAGGTCCATTAACAGGAGAGAAAATTCGCATGTTAGAAAAAGGTGTTGTATTAGAAGATGGAAAGACAGCGCCAGCACGTGTGAAAATCCTTTCTTGGGATAAACGTAAAGAGATGGCAATTGTGCAATTAACAATCCATGAAGGACGTAATCGTCAAGTTCGTCGCATGTTTGAAGCGCTTGGCTGTAAAGTAATGAAATTAAAACGTGAACGTTATGCTTTCTTAGAAGCAGGAAGCCTACGCCCAGGTGATGCAAGAGAGCTATCACCTCATGAAGTGAAACAATTACGTGCGCTTGCCTCTACAAAACCGAGATAAGCGATAAAGTGAAACTCCCATCCGTGGGGTACTTTATATCCCTCGGATGGTTAATTAAATCGCCCGTTTTGGTGAGTGGTTATGGCAACATAAATACTAAAGTGAACGAAGGACAAGTCATTAGTTACAGAAATTGTTTACATATAAATTCATCAAAGAGAGGAGAGAGAGTATGAAGAAGAATCGCTTAATATTCCGGATTTTCATTTTGCTTATTTTGAGCGTGGCGGTAGGATTTACACTCTATCAAGGTTTTTTTGTTGATAAGGAAAAAATGCAAATCGGGAAACAAGCGCCTAACTTTGTTGTTTCAGATTTAGAAGGAAAGAAAATCGAGTTACATGATCTAAAGGGAAAAGGTGTGTTTTTAAACTTTTGGGGAACATGGTGCAAACCGTGTGAAAAAGAGATGCCTTATATGAATGAGTTATACCCTAAATATAAAGAAAAGGGCGTTGAAATCATTGCATTAGATGCCGATGAAACGAATATTGCAGTGAAAAATTTTGTGAATCAATATGGATTAAAGTTCCCTGTTGCAATTGATAAAGGGCAAGAAATAATCGGTACATATGGCGTTGGGCCACTCCCGACAACATTTTTAATTGATAAAGAAGGAAATGTAATCGAGAAAATTACTGGTACGCAAACGAAGGAGCAAATGGAGGAATACTTAAAGAAAATTACTCCTTAATAAAGAAAGTTTTTATATAATGTGATAGTAAGTTTGATAGATGAAGGTGCTTTGCTTCGTCTTAGTGCCTGTTTTTAAAATTCTGAGTATTGAGGTAACTTGTGCTTTGACGGTACAATAGAAACAAGAGGCGGTGAGGATGTTGGAACAAATTAAGTGTGAATGTGGGCACGTAAATCCAATAGGCACAATTTTTTGTGAAGCTTGTGGGAAACCTTTTGAAAACAAAGAAGGTACAAGATTATTAGATATGCGATATGAGGGGAGTGCTAGGCGCTCCATTACTCATACAAAAACGATAGTCGATAAAGTTTGGAGTTTTTTTTCTTCTGTCAAAGTAGGGGTATGGCTCATTGTTATCACTCTGTTAGCATCAGCAGTTGGAACTATATTTCCACAAGAAATGTACATACCTCCGGGTGTTACGCCGAGTGAATATTATGAACAGGAATATGGTTTTCTAGGACAACTATATTACCAATTAGGCTTTAATAAGTTATATAGCTCATGGTGGTATATGATTTTAATTGCTTCAATTGGTGTATCACTTGTGATATGTAGTTTAGATCGAGTAATTCCACTTTATAAAGCTTTAAAAAAGCAGGGAGTAAAAAGACACCCAAGTTTTTTAAAGAGACAAAGGTTGTATGGGACAGGTTCTCCGAAAGAGGGGGATCTAGAACAGCTTCAAACTAATTTAAAGAAGAGAAATTATAATGTAAGAGTCGAAGGCGAAAATATTTTAGCGGAAAAAGGAAGATTTTCTCGTTGGGGTCCATATGTGAATCATATTGGTCTTATTATTTTTTTATTTGGAGCAATGCTACGATTTCTTCCAAGTATGTATGTGGATGAATCGCTATGGCTACGTGATGGAGAAACAAAAGAAATACCAGGAACAGATGGGAAATATTATTTGAAGAATGAAAAGTTTATAAAAGAGGTTTATGACAAAGGTAAAGATGATAAAGTATTCAATGATGCAATTGATCGTGTAGGCGATAAAATGATTGCTAAAAACTATCAAACAAATGCCGTATTATATAAAACGGTAGGAGAAAATGTTGCAGGGCAGAAACCAAAGTTAGAAAAGGTAAAAGAAAGTGAAATTAGAGTAAATGAACCACTCAAATTTGATCAGTTTGCTATATACCAACTTGATTTTAAAGAGAATGAGTTTAGTAGCATGTCGTTTACTCTGCAGAAAAAAGATAATAATCAAAAGCGAGGACCTATTAAAGTTAACTTAGAAAATCCAAAAGAAACCTATGATTTAGGGGATGGATATTCTATAAAATTATTAAGTTATTTTCCTGATTTTTATTTTGATGAGAATGGTCAGCCAAATACAAAAACAAAGATTCCAAACAACCCAGCTTTCGTTTTTAAAATGTTTACACCAGAGACGCCAGAAGGAGAAGTGAGTTTTGTAGGTATACAACAAAATATAGAACCTGAAGGAAATAATCAATATAAAATGACCTTTGCAGGAGTAGAAATGCGAAATGCAACAGGGCTTATCGTAAGAAAAGATTTGACACTGTGGATTCTTGGAGTTGGCGGATTTATCTTCATGATTGGTGTGATTCAAGGAATGTATTGGAATCATCGTCGTATCTGGATACAACGTGTTAAAGATGAATGGTGGATTGCTGGCCACACAAATAAAAATTGGTTTGGCTTGCGGAAAGATATTGAAAAAGTACTTGAAGGAACAACAATTCCACAACCATACGACAAAGTAAATGATCAAAAAATTAGTTAAGGTGGGGAGAATATATGGTGCAAATAAGTAGTAATTTCCTATTTGCTGCTTTCATCTTGTATTTAATTGCAACACTGTTCTTCGGGGGAGCAATTAAAGAAAAAGGCCGGAAGTGGGCGAATATAGGTATAACGATAACAATTTTAGGATTTGCCGCTCAGATTGTATACTTTGTAACGAGATGGATCGCTTCAGGGCATGCGCCAGTAAGTAATTTCTTTGAGTTTGGTACATTCTTCGGCATGATGCTTGTTGGTGCTTTTATTGTTATGTATTTCATGTATCGTGTAAGTATAGTGGGATTATTCGCTTTACCAGTGGCACTTTTATTAATCGCATATGCAAGTATGTTTCCGAGAGAAATTTCACCGCTTATTCCGTCGCTGAAAAGTAACTGGCTACATATTCATGTAACAACAGCGGCAGCTGGACAAGCTATTTTAGCAATTAGTTTTATTACAGGTGTCATGTATCTGCTTAAAAATGTAGATCAGTCAAAAAGGACTAAACGAACATTTTGGCTAGAAACAGTTGTGTTTACGCTCGTTTGTACTGTCGGGTTCATAGCGATAACAACAGTTTATTCGGCAACGAAATATGAAGCGACGTTTCAATGGGTGGATAAAAATGAACAAAAAGCCGAGATGAAATATAACCTTCCTGCGCTTGTTGGACCTCATGAAGGGAAGTTAATAACTACCGGAAAACTTGAACCTATTGCAGAAATGCCAGCTATCATTAATGCAAAGAAATTAAATACAGTAATCTGGTCACTACTTATTGGGACGGGATTATATATTGTATTAAGATTAATTTTACGAAAAAGAGTATCAGCCGCTCTTCAGCCAGTGGTTAAAAATGTTAACAGTGATTTGCTTGATGAAATTGGATACCGATCTATTGCAATTGGATTCCCAGTCTTTACGTTAGGAGCCTTAATTTTTGCGATGATTTGGGCGCAAATTGCATGGACGCGCTTTTGGGGATGGGATCCAAAAGAGGTATGGGCACTCATTACATGGCTCTTTTACGCTGCTGTTTTACATTTACGGTTATCTAAAGGTTGGCATGGTGAAAAGTCGGCATGGCTTGCAGTAATTGGATTTGCTATTATCATGTTTAACTTTATAGCCGTGAATTTAATCATTGCTGGTTTACACTCATATGCGTAAGGTATTATCTCTATTTTAGAAGAGGCATACTGTTTAGTTGCACATGATAAAATAGGAAAGTGGTTGTCACTTTCCTATTTTATTTTTGTCAATTTCTTTTCTTTTTTGAGAAAAACATGGCAAAATAAAGGTTGGTTTTGTAAAATGATGTCGAGGCCTAAATGCCCTGGTCAAAAAAAATACATATTTTTGGAAAAGAAATGAACAAACTTTATTATTCTTGTGAAGTATAATTGTTAAAGTGGAAATTTAACACTTTAGAATTGTCTATTATGAGATAAGAGTAAAAACAGTATTATATTGTAGGAAGGTAGGTGTGAACCGTTGTCATGTTTTTGAGGCAGCGGGAAACAATGGAAAATGAACCGAGAATTTTAATTGTGGATGACGAAGATCGTATTCGTCGTTTATTGAAAATGTATTTGGAAAGAGAACAATATACAATCGATGAGGCTGATAATGGTGATACAGCTTTAGAAAAAGCATTGCAAAATGACTATGATTTAATCTTATTAGATATCATGATGCCTGGAATAGATGGAATTGAAGTGTGTAAAGGGATTCGTGAGAAAAAAGCAACGCCAATTATTATGCTTACAGCTAAAGGTGAAGAAGTAAACAGGGTGCAAGGATTTGAAGTTGGCTCGGATGATTATATCGTAAAGCCGTTTAGTCCACGTGAAGTGGTTCTTCGTGTAAAAGCGGTCCTGCGACGTTCTGTGCCAACAACATTCTTTACACAAGATACAACAACAAAAGATGTTATTGTATTCCCGCATTTAACAATTGATAACGATGCACATCGCGTTACAGCTGATGGTGATGAAGTCAATTTAACACCAAAAGAATATGAATTGTTACTATTTTTAGCGAAGGCTCCTGATAAAGTATTTGATCGTGAGCAATTGTTAAAAGAGGTATGGCAATATGAATTCTTTGGAGATTTACGTACAGTAGATACGCATGTAAAGCGTTTACGAGAAAAATTAAGTAAAAAATCATCTGATGCAGCGAAAATGATCGTAACTGTATGGGGTGTTGGTTATAAGTTTGAGGTTGTGAACGACTGATGCTTTGGAGAAGTGTAGTAGGAAAGCTATGGATGACAATATTGCTTCTTGTTTCATTTGTTCTAGGTTTTGTTTCCATTTTGCTTTCACAGTTTTTTGATAATTACTATATTGAAATGAGTGAAACAAGGCTTACAAAAGTAGCGACAAGCGTTTCGGAATTAATTGAAGAAGGTGCAGACGAAAAGACGATTGAGAATATCGCATATAAGTTTGCCGATCCACTCTCCCGTATTATTGTTGTGAAAGAGGATCGTGAAGCTTCTTCTTCACCGAAACAAGAAGGATTAGTAGATCTTACAATAGAGGACTTGAAAAAAGATAAAGATTTGGCTGCAGTTTTTATAGATAAAAAAGAAAATAAAGAAAAAATAAAAAAAATGTCTGATAACAAAACGAATAAAAATTCCGAAAATGATATTATGATTGTTGGCAAACCACTGCAATCATCAAAGCATAGTGCGGTGTTCGTGTATCAGTCATTGCAAGTTCCGAAACAAGGTATGGAAAAAGCGACAGATTTTATTTTTCTATCAGCGGGAATTGCAATTATTTTAACAACGTTCTTTGCATTTTTCTTATCGACACGAATCACAGCCCCACTTCGTAAAATGCGTGAAGTGGCGTTTGAAGTAGCGCGTGGGAAATTTGATACGAAAGCCCCTATGGTTTCACAAGATGAAATAGGGGAGCTAGCAACGGCCTTAAATCAAATGGGGAAACAATTAAAGTTTAATATTAATGCACTGCAGCAAGAAAAAGAGCAACTTTCTAGTATTTTAAGTAGTATGGCTGACGGGGTTGTAACGCTGAATCAAGAGGGTGAGGTTGTTGTTATTAATCCGCCGGCAGAACATTTTTTACAAGTTTGGCAAGAAGAAAAAGAATTAGAATTAAGTAGGAATTTACCACCTGAACTTGTAGAGTTGTTCCACCTTGTAGTAGAAAGTGAGCAACAGCAAGTTATTGAAATTAACTTACAAAAGGGTAATTACGTTGTCCTTATGACGCCGCTATATAATCAAACGAAAATTCGTGGTGCTGTGGCGGTACTTCGAGATATGACAGAAGAACGTCGTCTTGAAAAAATGCGTAAAGATTTTATTGCGAACGTGTCTCATGAATTGCGCACACCGATGGTTATGCTACAAGGGTATAGTGAGGCAATCTTAGATGATGTTGTTCAGTCGAAAGAAGAAATAAACGAGTTTGTACAAATTATTTATGATGAGTCTGTTCGTTTAGGTCGTCTTGTGAATGAACTTTTAGATTTAGCCCGAATGGAAAGTGGTCATGTAGAGCTGCATATATCTGAAGTGGATATTCATCCATTTGTTGAGAAAATTGGGCGGAAATTTCAAGGGATTGCGCAGGATAAAGAAGTGCAGTTAACGGTTGAGTTCCGTAATCCAATTGTAGAGCATCCGTTTGATCCAGATCGTATGGAACAAGTATTAACAAACTTAATTGATAATGCGATTAGACATACAAATGCAGGTGGTCATGTTAAGCTTGTAATTGATACGAAAAATAATGGTTTAGTCTTTGAAGTACAAGATTCAGGTGCTGGTATTCCGAAAGAAGATATTCCGTTCTTGTTTGATCGTTTCTATAAAGCTGATAAAGCAAGAACACGTGGGAAAACAGGTGGGACTGGTCTAGGTCTTGCGATTGCTAAAAACATTGTTCAAGGTCATGATGGGAAAATCTCTATATCAAGTACCGTTGGAGAAGGGACAACATTCTCAGTATATTTACCAGGTCAATCAATATAAATGATATTGTTATGAGTGAATATTGAAGTTCTAGTATTTTTTATTCTTTTTGAGTTTATAATATTTTCTCAATGGAATGAAGAATATTAGAGCTTTTTGTTTTATTGTGCTATTTGTAGATGATAGTCTCTTTATGAAAGTTGATTGAAGGATAAATAGAATAAAGAATAAATCCATGTTGATTTGCTGGCATATCAGTCGCGGCTTTGAAAATAAAAGGAGATTATTACTTATTTACTCCTGTTGTTTCACACGGCATGGTGCTGAAAAAAGGATTTGACCGTTTCTATACAGGTCGGATGCTCTCTTCCATCAAAGAGAAAGGTTTAGGTCGTCTTTTCAATGTATACTTACATTTGTGATGGAATAAAAGTTGAAAAGAGAGGTGTAGAATATTTGAAACTATATACAAAAACAGGAGATAAAGGACAAACGAGTATTATTGGTGGGCGAGTTGATAAAGATCATATTCGTGTAGAAGCATATGGAACCATTGATGAGGCGAACTCTTATATTGGATATGCGATGACTATGATTCAAGAAGAACGCTTTCAAGACATATGTGATGAGCTTGAAAAGATTCAGCATGAGTTGTTTGATTGCGGTGGCGATTTAGCAATTGTACAGCAAAAAATGCCGTATACAGTAACGGAAGAGATGGTGGTGTATTTAGAAGAACGAATTGATCGCTACATAGAAGAGGCTCCGCCACTAGAGCGTTTTATTTTGCCCGGCGGGAGCTCGGCATCCGCCATGATTCATGTTGCACGTACAGTAACGAGAAGAGCTGAGCGTCATATTGTATTGTTAGGAAAGCAAGAAGAAATAAATGAAATTGTCTTGCGATATGTTAATCGATTATCCGATTATCTATTTGCAATTGCTAGAGTGATAAACGCCCGACTTAATGTGAACGACGTCGAATATAAACGAAGTGCAATTGTTTTTCGTAGTAAGGAAGAGGAGGAAGTGGAGTAATTCACTTTCTTTTTTTGTATACTTTTTTCCGAGATATACAACAATAGAGAAAGTGTGACGGTTATTAAAAAATGGAGGATGTATATGAAAGGCTTAAAAATCGTGGTACTTGTCTTTGGATTGTTTTTTAGTTCTCAAGCATATGCTTATGCCGAGGATGGGAGATGGATATGGCCTGTAGACGGAAGAATTAGTGACTATTTTGGAACGAGAAATGGAAAACACTATGGTATTGATATAGCAGCGTCAATTGGTACGCCGGTTGCAGCGATTCGAGGTGGAACAGTAACAAAATCCTATTTTTCCAATAGTTATGGACATGTAGTGTTTATTAAACATGGAGAATATGAGGCTGTGTACGCTCATCTAAATAAGAGATATGTATTTCAAGGGGATCAGATTGCAAGAGGTGAGATAATTGGTGAAGTGGGAAACACAGGTGAATCACGCGGGGCACATTTGCATTTAGAAGTTCATAAAGGTACTTGGACATTTGGGAAAAGAAACGCAATGAATCCATTGCTTGTTTTAAATGAAGAAAGAGATCAAGTAGCCTCAGTATCAATGTATATTGTACAAAAAGGGGATACATTGGTCAGTATCGCACGGAAGTTTGGCATGACTGTTCATGAGATAAAAGTGAAAAACACACTGCAACAAGATCAAATTTATCCAAATCAAAAGTTATATATAAATTAAAAAAGAGCTAGCAAAACTAGCTCCTTTTTTACCAAAAAATAAAGACACATATAAATCCGGAAATGACTAAATAGCTATAATAATAAAAGACCTTTGTCCTCGTTTTTTCCTTCGTTCGAAATAATACAATAGTTGGTTCGATTAGTCCAATTGTAAAGCAAAGTAGACCAAGGAGCATACAACCGATAGAAAAAGAATACAAGGCAACTTGTATTTTGTGGAATGGAATAATCCATTTTAATAAAAATGCAATAAGTACGGTATAACATATGCTACCAATGTATTTGTTTAAAGTTGTATTAGAACGAAAACCAGGAAGCTTTTTCAAAAAGGATCGGGAAACAACTTCTGTCTGTAAAGAAGTATGCTCTTCTATTATTTTTTGTGCTTCTTTTCCTTTATGAAAGAGAGAAAGAATCCAATTACGCTTTCCTTGGAAAATAAATTGCGATGTTGTTAAATAGTGATCAATTTTCACTTTATCCCAACTGCTCCATGGATGACGCTCACATAGCTTTAGTTTACTTTCTGTTGTTTTATCATACTGATAAACACTAATTCCTTCTTCATCAAAAGTAGCATAGTATGTTTCTCTTGAAAATGCGCCTAAATCAATTGGACAGTAGAAAAGTAACACCTTTTTTAAATAAAAGTATTCTTTTCTAAGGTTTTTTTTCATCGTTTCTTGAATAGAGTGTCTTTTTTCTTTTTTCATGACATTTCCTCCGTATTAAGAAAATGCTCTTATCTTAACAATTCAACATCTTATCATTTTTCTGTATAGATGACTAGGGAGTAGCGTAGGAAAAAGTCGGATTGTAAAAAAATATGGGTTAAGTTGTCAAATAATTCGACGGATGCTTTATCCTAAAATTTGTAGGCAGTAAGGCTCGATTGGTAAGGGTTAATAATCAGTAGGATGAAGAATAAACCTACTGAGTAAATTTTCACCTTATATGGTCTTCAAAATAAAAAATACACTTACTATTTGTAAGTTATAAACGTTTTTGTTCACAATTGTATGATGATGTTGTATAATAGTGAAGAAAATAGAATATCGGTCTATCTTCGGGGCAGGGTGAAAATCCCGACCGGCGGTGATGAACAGTTGTTTTTCGTTCTAAGCCCGCGAGCCGTTAAGGCAGGATTTGGTGAGATTCCAAAGCCGACAGTACAGTCTGGATGGGAGAAGATGGAGGTTCAAGCGTTCAAAAAAGATAGTTCTTTGAACGTCTGTTTGATGTGCCTAAAAATTCTCCCTTTGTGTAAAACACAAAGGGTTTTTTCATCTCATGAAAAAATAGGCATAGCAGAACCTTTCCACTTTCCATGAGATGATCGATGGAAAAGGAGAGAGAAGGATGAAACAAAAAAACAGTGTAGTACAAATGGTGAGCGTAGCAATGCTTAGTAGTATTGCATACTTACTTATAATGTTGGATTTCCCATTTCCAGGACTTCCGCCGTTTTTAAAAATTGACTTTAGTGATGTGCCAGCTTTAATTGCAGCGATTATTTTTAGTCCGATTGCAGGTGTAATTGTAGAAGCAATAAAAAATATTCTTCACTACGGAATTCAGGGGAGTTTAACGGGGGTTCCAGTTGGAGAAATAGCGAACTTTATTGCGGGATGTTTATTTATTGGACCAGCAGCTTTCTTATTCCGAAAGTATCGTACAGTAAAAAGCTTAACAACAGGGTTAATGTTAGGGACGGTTACAATGGCGGTAATTATGAGTGTGTTAAATTATTTTATCATTTTACCAGCTTACACTTGGTTTTTAAATCAGCCTGCTATGTCTAGTAGTGGTATGCGACAAATGATTGTAGCGGCAATTTTACCATTTAATTTAATTAAGGGAATTGTTGTAACAGTTGTATTTGTAGCACTGTTTTCACGTTTGAAAGTGTGGGTATTTGCAAAAATGAAAAATGCATAGAGACTTTGGCCATCAGCGGGAGCGTACCGCTGATGGTCTTTTTATTTGTGAGTTAGATGAATAACAAAAAATCCCCCTCATTTTATGAGGGGGGATTTTTTGAAGTTAATAAAAAGACTATTCGAATTTTAAAGCGTCGCCATCGAATGATTCGTCAGCAACTTTAATTGAGTCAGTTGGGCAACCTTCAAATGCGTCCATCATGTCATCAATTAATACATCTGGAATTTCAACGATACCTTGGTTATCATCTAATGTTACAAATGCAATACCTTCATCATCGTAGTCATAAATATCTGGTGCAGCAGCTCCACAAGCTCCGCATGCGATGCAAGTGTCTTTATCAACGATTGTATATTTTGCCATATTTTTTTCCCTCCTGATAATATGTATGTGAAAATAGTCGCCATAAAAATTATAACCTTATTGTAAAACGGTTTTTCGAACTTTTCAACATAAAATTATAATGATAATGCTTATCAATTAGAGTGTCAACTTATTTTTGATTTATTTCACAAGATTTTCAAAATGCCTAAATGGTGTACAGTTTGATACAATAGACAATATAAAGTAAAGCTTCCATCAATGGAAGCTTTTCATCCCTAGCTGATGGGGAACCTTCACCAATTAGGCTGTTACTGTCAGCGCATAACAAGATAAATGTAATTGAAAGGTGGAAGCGGTGATGCAGTTACAATATACTTTATTGTATTGTATAAAACAATTAGATGGTGAACGAACTGTTTCTTCCATTTATCACCTTTTAAAAGGAAAACGTTCTTCACAAACGTTACAAGACGGAAATATATTTCACATTTCTTTTTTATTTGGAATATACAAATCATTACAACGTTCTGATTATGATCAGGAAATTGAAAATGTATTACATAAGGGTTGGATCCAAATTGTAAATGAAAATACATACATATTAACTAATGCTGGGAAGAATCAACTGGTAATTTTTGGGAAAGCACTTCCTTTTCCGCAGTATTTACACGGTTTGAACTATGGAGATATTGGTGAAATCTTTTGGAAACGACTTTCATTAATTATCCAAACTGTGTCAAATTTACAACAACAGAATGCGAAATTTCTTCCAATTCAACAAGATACAGAGGTAATGATGTGGGTCAAGCAGTTTCTCACCAAGATACCATATGCAAGAAGTAAACTTGCGGAAGGTTTATGGAAAGAGGTACATATGCTGTTGAAAGATACCTTGCCAATAGAAGCAACAATTTTTACATATCGACTAACAGGATATGAACGAATTGGATATACAGTAAAACAACTTGCAGAAATTACAAACCAAGATGTATTTCGTGTATATCTTTTATTTTGGGGTACCATTCATTTCTTTATTCAATCCGTTCGAGATAATGAAAAAGATTTTCCATTATTAACAAAGATTATTTCTTATCCGAATGAAAGGGCAGATTTGTTTAGTTTATCAACAAAGAAAACATATCAGCTTTGGAGACAAGGGCGTTCTTTAGACGAGATTGCAACAATTAGAAATTTAAAGGTTGCAACAATAGAAGATCATTTTGTTGAAATTGCATTAAGAGAAAGAGACTTTTCTATTGAAATATTTATGGGAAAAAATAAAATCAAGCATGTACAGCGCATTATTGAGACATTGCAAACACGTAAGTTACGTGTATTAAAGCAAGCTGTAGGAGAAGAGATTTCTTATTTTGAGATCCGTCTTGTGTTAGCGCAAATGGAGGTTGTAAATGAGTCTTGAGGATTATCTGTATAAGTGGTTTGGTTATAGCGAATTTCGGCCTGGGCAGAAAGAAGTGATTGCAGATTTATTGCAAGGAAAAGATGTTGTAGCGATGCTTCCAACTGGAAGGGGAAAATCAATGTGTTACCAGCTGCCTGGTCTGATGCAAGAAGGAACAGTACTAATTGTTTCCCCATTACTGTCCTTAATGGAAGATCAGGTAGCACAGCTGAAATATGTAGTAAAGAATCGTGTGATTGCGCTTAATAGTTTTCGCACATTAAACGAAAAAAAGGAAGCGCTAAGGAAATTATCTACTTATAAATTTGTCTTTGTCTCACCTGAAATGTTGCAATCTGAAGTAATAGTAAGAGAACTAAGAAGGATTCATATTTCGCTATTTGTCGTAGATGAAGCACATTGTATTTCCCAATGGGGTTATGATTTTCGAACGGACTATAAAAAACTAGATCAAGTTATAGTGGCTATTGGACATCCTCCGGTATTAGCATTAACAGCTACTGCAACAAAAGAAGTATTACAAGATATTATAAAAACTTTAAAACTTACGAATGTAGCAGAGCATTTGTATTCGATTGATCGCCCCAATATTGCAATGGAAGTACAATTTGTACAAACGATAGAGGAAAAAAAGGAAGCACTTCTTACTCAAGTGATTAATTTACAAGGACCAGGAATCATTTATTGCTCTAGCAGGGCTTGGACGGAGCGCTTAACAGAATATTTAGGGAGTAAAGGTATAGCGGATGTTGCATTTTATCATGGTGGAATGGAACATGAAGAGCGAATGCTAATTCAACAGCAATTTATGAATGATCAACTGCAACTTGTTATATGTACAAGTGCATTTGGTATGGGGGTAAACAAGCCAAATACAAGGTATATTATTCATTTTCATTATCCAACAAATATTGCTTCTTATTTGCAAGAGATTGGTAGGGCGGGAAGAGATGAAGAGGCCAGTATTGCGATTCTACTTTGTAGTCCAATGGATCATGATCTACCAGTTTCTATTATTGAGGATGAATTACCAAATAAACAGCAAATTCAATTTTTGTTTTCCTTACTACAAGAAAAGATGTACCAAACGAAAGCCTTGCCAATAGAAGATGTGAAAGAAATTTGTTATAATGCTGCAAGGTTTAGTGAACAACATTGGCGTTTTGTACGATATCATTTAGAAAAGATGAAAATCATACAAGGGAAGAAGCTCATTATGGAATCCTTGTCAGATGAGATAATGAAAAGATTAATGTTAGAAGTGGAAGGGCGTCTTCGGAATAAATATAGTCAATTAGAAAATATGAAATCCTGGATACAGTTTAAAGGGTGTAGACGTGAAAAAATGCTACAGCAATTTGGTTATAGGAAGGAATTTGAGATAAAAAACTGTTGTGACTATTGTGGTATTTCAAAAGAAGAGTATAAAAAAAGACGAGCAAGACAACCAATTTTCGAATATAATTGGGAAGCAGAGTTACAGTTGCTCTTTGGTATGAGAGAACGGAGGAATGATGAACATTCAAAGGCGTAGTATTGAAGACATAGGTCCGAAAGAAATACGGCTTAATCTCTATATAACACAATTAATAATTATAGGTGTTGGCTGCGCGTTGGCCTATATACTATTTCCAAATAGGAATGAATTTTATGATTTGTGGAAATGGGAGCCTGTTTCCATTCTCGTAATAGGCAGTGTGGTTGCAGGCGGTGTTGTCTTACTTGATTATATTGCAATGCAAATACTACCAGAATCCTGGTTTGATGATGGTGGAATTAATGATCGAATGTTCAAAGGAATTTCTGTAATACAATTATTCGTAATTACGTTTGTTATTGGCTTTGCTGAAGAGTTTTTATTTCGAGGGGTATTGCAGACTCATTTTGGACTTGTAATTGCAAGTGTTATTTTTGCTGTGTTACATGTTCGGTATGTGAAGAAGCCATTTTTATTTTGCTTTGTATGTATGATCAGTTTTGTGTTTGGGTATGTGTTTCAATGGACAGGAAATTTGTTTATAACAATCTTTGCACATTTTCTTGTTGATTTTATAATGGGTCTTCAATTAAGGAGATAAATGGAAGGTGGGGTGAACAGCATGAGAAAACAAATTCCTGATTTTGAAGAAGAACTTGAAGAAACGTTAGAAGACGAGCAGACGGAAGAAGGTTTACCGCCGCGAAGTGAAATTCATCAAAATAAAGAAAAGAAAAAATCTAAATTTAAGATTAACCATTTTTTTGTTCGGGTTTTAACATTTCTATTTATTTTGTTGCCACTTAGTATTTTATGGTATACGGATAAGTATATCGAGGTGAAAAGTGCAAAAGAGAATAATGCCCCTGGAAAAAATGCATTTGATGTGATTTTTTTCGATTCAAATAAACATGGAGAAGGAGAAAAGAAGCACTCAGAAAAATTTGAAACGCATATTGTAAAGAAAGGCGAGACATTCGAAAGTATTGGGAAACAGTATTTTCCGAATAAAGATGGGGCTACAATCATTAAAAATTATAATAATTTACAAGATAATCAGTTAGAAGTGGGAAAAGAATTAAAAATTCCTATTAAAGAAAAGAACGGGAAAGAATAGAGGTAAAACAGTTTTAATATGAGTGAATTGAAAAAATGAATGAAGCATTCAATTTTATAGCAATATGATTTCAAGAGATTCTATTACATTTTGTTGAGAGGGAAGTATATGGTATGGATTTTAGGTGGTATATTCATATGTATAGGCTTTATTTGTCTTTTTATGATGTATAGAGAAGCATTACGTGATACATTGCTAGAACACACTTTATCATTTATGAATTTCCCGGAAAGCTTTGGAAAAGTTAGGATATTCTTTATTTCAGACATTCATAGGAGAGTTGTTTCTCCTTCTTTAATTGAAAATGTAAAAGGAAAAGCTGATCTTGTTATTATTGGTGGGGATTTAGCAGAGAAAGGTGTATCGTTATCACAAATTGCGGCTAATGTTCAAACGTTAAGTGAAATTGGTCCCGTATATTTTGTATGGGGGAATAACGATTATGAAATTGACTATCATGAATTAGATGCGTTATTACTAGAACATGGTGTCAAAATTTTAGATAATACAAGAGTACTATTTGAATCAGAGTGCGGCGACAAGCTTTGTCTATTAGGAGTGGATGATGTTGGATTAGAAAGGGATCGTTTAGACTTGGCGCTAGCAGATTGTCAAGAAAATGGCTTTCGTATTCTTATTAGCCACAATCCTGATATTGTGAACAAAATGTCTGGACAAGAACAAATTTCGCTCGTATTAAGTGGTCATACACATGGAGGACAAATTCGTATATTTCATTCTAAACGTTATTTAAAAGGTGGTGTGTATGAGTATCCGAATACAACTTTGTTTGTGAGTAACGGATATGGAACGACATTTATACCGCTACGTTTTCGGGCTCCATCTCAAACGCACTTAATTACGTTGCAAGGGGAAATTAGGAGATGCTCGGTTTAAAGGATAGAACATACGCCAACTTTAAAAGGGAAATATAAAAGTTGTTTCGAATATGCACGGAATTCAGCCAAGTACGCTGTGAGCTTGGGAGAGATCATATCATATTATCGATCAAGCAGTCCAGCTATCAGAGAACAATCGGTTGCAAAATCATAATTTAGTTGAGAGGGCGTACAGTCAAGAAGTGTTTTTAGTAGACGATATCCTACAGTATTTGCTAGAATTTGATGAAATACATGCCCGTGAATTATTAAACGAGGCATTTGTTATTTATACAATAAAAAATGAAATAGGTGGTTAAAACTGTCGGAATAGTTGTTCGAAAAGAACCATCTATTTTCTATTTCATATAATAAAAATTAGATACAATGGTTACGTAGGGAGGTTACAAGATGAGGCTGGAACGTTTGAATTATAATAAAATCAAAATTTTCATAACGTTTGATGATTTATCTGAGCGAGGGTTGACGAAGGAGGATTTGTGGAAAAATGCTCCAAAAGTGCAACAGTTATTTCGCGATATGATGCAAGAAGCAAATAAAGAACTTGGGTTTGAAGCAGATGGTCCAATTGCAGTTGAAGTATTTTCTTTACAGGCGCAAGGAATGGTTGTGATTGTTACAAAAGAAAATCATGAAACAGATACAGAAGATGAGTTTCGTGATGAGTATATTGAGATGCAAGTAACTCTAGATGAGAGTGAGCATATATTATATGAATTTGCAACGTTTGAAGATGTGATTACTTTGGCAAAACGTTTGTATCATCTCGGAGTAACCGGAGGCAGACTTTACACATGGGATGGACGTTTTTATCTTTGGATGGAAGAGGAAACACCATTATTAAAGGCAGATATCATTGCGATTTTAGCGGAATATGGTAATTCTTCAACGGTGACAATTTATCGCATTATGGAATATGGAAAAGAGTTAATGGATTCTCAAGCAATTCAGCAAATATACAAGTATTTTGTCTCAAAACAAAACCTCAGCTAATATAAATAGCTTGAGGTTTTATTAGTATTTTGTGATATTGGAGAGACTAAAATACAGTATGGTATAAAAAACATTTAAATATTTAAGTATTTTACTTTTCTAAAAGCAATAAAAGGACTATAATAATAGTGAAAACGCTTGCAATAAAAAATAGTTTGTATACATTTGTTAGCGTTTTCTATTGCATTCCAAATTTAACGGTGTATACTAGGCAATGAAGGTTTACTAAACAAGTGAAATTACAGGGGGTTTACTTACTATGGTAGCCGAAAAGGGAGCTCAAACACAAACACAACAGAGGGAACAACATTTTGAATTATTAAATTCAACACAAATTGTTATTAATGAAGCCCTAGAAAAGTTGGGTTATCCAAACGAGGTATATGAATTACTTAAAGAACCAATTCGTATGATGACAGTGAAAATTCCAGTTCGTATGGATGACGGGACTGTTAAAATATTTACAGGATATCGCGCGCAGCACAATGATGCTGTTGGTCCAACGAAAGGTGGAATTCGCTTCCATCCAAACGTAACAGAAAACGAAGTGAAAGCACTTTCTATTTGGATGAGTTTAAAATGTGGTATTGTAGATTTACCATACGGTGGAGGTAAAGGTGGTATCGTTTGTGATCCGCGAGAAATGTCTTTCCGTGAATTAGAAAGATTAAGTCGTGGGTATGTACGAGCAATTAGCCAGATTGTTGGTCCAACAAAAGATATTCCTGCTCCAGATGTATTTACAAACTCGCAAATTATGGCATGGATGATGGATGAATATAGCCGCATCGATGAATTTAATTCACCTGGATTTATTACAGGTAAACCGCTTGTATTAGGTGGATCTCATGGGCGTGAAACAGCGACTGCGAAAGGTGTAACAATCTGTATTCGCGAAGCTGCGAAAAAACGTGGCATCGAAATTAAGGGCGCTCGCGTTGTTGTTCAAGGATTTGGGAACGCGGGTAGTTTCCTAGCTAAATTTATGCATGATGCTGGTGCGAAAGTAATTGCAATTTCTGATGCTTACGGTGCATTACATGATCCAAATGGATTGGACATCGACTACTTGCTAGATCGCCGCGACAGCTTCGGAACGGTAACGAAATTGTTTAATAATACAATTTCAAACAAAGAGCTGTTAGAACTTGATTGTGATATTTTAGTTCCAGCTGCAATTGAGAACCAAATTACAGAAGAGAACGCTGCAGATATTAAAGCGAAAATTGTTGTAGAAGCAGCAAATGGTCCAACTACATTAGAAGCAACTAAGATTTTAACAGAACGTGGTATTTTACTTGTTCCTGACGTATTAGCAAGTGCTGGTGGTGTTACTGTATCATACTTCGAATGGGTACAAAATAACCAAGGTTACTACTGGTCAGAAGAAGAAGTAGAACAACGTTTAGAAAAAGTAATGGTAAGATCATTCGATTCTATTTATGAAACATCACAAGTTCGTAAAGTGAACATGCGTTTAGCAGCGTATATGGTTGGTGTACGCAAAATGGCAGAAGCTAGCCGCTTTAGAGGTTGGGTATAATAGAACGGAAAGTTTAGAGAGAACGTGGTTTCCTTTTGAGGGAACCACGTTTTTTATTGGAATATATAATAGGGATTAAAATATTATTTTCAAAATGGATGTACGATTATAAAAAATAAAAAAGAACACTTGTTCCTATAGAACGTTTGTGCTATACTTTCCTTAGATAAACAAAACGGAAACAAAATAAGGAGAGATAAATAATGAAAATGATAGCAGACCAAAGACTTATGATGCCAACAGATGTTATGAAACGGGTAGAGGTTTTACGAAAAAAAGATGTGAAACGTTCATCTTTGTTACAATCTGTGAATAAATTTTTCGGTTTAGATACTAAAGAAGATCGTGTTTGGTTTTATGGGTTTTATGGAACAGCTGTAAGTATTTTATTATTTATGGTGTTTACTTCAAACATTTTTGATTTTCTCTTTGCGTAAAGAAATGTGCTATATAGATATTGAGGTCGAATACATATATAAGGAAGAAAGGTAATTTTCTAGAGCGGAGTTGATAGACATGGTTATGTTCCCTATAGAGCGGAATTATATTGGGTACGGAAGCTCACGGCCAGGAATTCGCCTTTCGAAGGTGAAATTTATTGTAAGTCATGATACGGGGAATCCTGGGAGCAACGCGATAGGAAATCGTGATTACTTTAACGAAGTACAACCAAAGGCATCGGCGCATACTTTTGTAGATGATAGGACCATTTTAGAAATTATCCCAATTGATGAGGTAGCGTATCACGTAAGATATAGTGTACCAACGGATAATGATTTGTTTGGTTATGATGCGAACAAAGCAGCGATTGGTGTTGAAATGTGTTATGGGGGTAATGTTAATTTTTGGGATTCTTACACGCGGTTTACATGGTACCATGCCTATTTATGTCATACATTCAATCTAAATCCTAAAAAGGATATTGTATCTCATAAAACGCTTGATCCTACGAGAAAAATTGATCCAGAAAATGTATTAGGGCAACAAGGAATAAGTTTTAGACAGTTTTTAGCGGACGTCTATCGAATGTACGTATCGTATAGATGACAAATATATGAAAAATGAATACAATGAAGATAGGTGCCTACTGCTGAAAGTAGGTTTTTTCTTGTTTTATAATAAATAGAGATTGAAGCAGAAGACTAGGAGTGAACCGGGTATGCAAAAAGAAACAGCTATTATAATCGGGGGCGGACCGTGTGGATTAGCAGCAGCGATTTCACTGCAGCAAGAAGGAATCAATCCACTAGTAATTGAAAAAGGAAATATTGTGAATGCAATTTATCATTATCCAACTCACCAAACTTTTTTTTCTTCTAGTGAAAAACTAGAAATTGGTGATGTTGCTTTTATTACAGAAAATCGTAAGCCAGTTCGTAATCAAGCGCTTGCTTATTATCGTGAAGTGGTAAAGCGTAAAGGAGTACGGGTAAATGCCTTTGAACGCGTAGAACAAGTGCAAAAAGATGGGAGCTTTTTTAGAGTAAATACGACGAAGCGTGATGGGAACAAGGAGATATATACCGCAAAATATATTGTAGTGGCAACAGGGTATTATGATAATCCAAACTATATGAACGTTCCTGGAGAAAACTTAGATAAAGTTTCCCATTATTTTAAAGAGGCACATCCATATTTTGATCGTGATGTAGTTGTAATAGGAGGGAAAAACTCAAGTATAGATGCAGCGCTAGAACTTGTAAAAGCTGGAGCGCGTGTAACGGTGTTGTATCGTGGGGGGGAATATTCACCGAGTATTAAGCCGTGGATATTACCTGAATTTGAAGCATTAGTACGTAATGGTACAATTCAAATGCAGTTCCATGCTCACGTGAAAGAAATTACCGAACATACACTTACGTATACAAGTAAAGGAGAGGCATTTACAATTCAAAATGATTTTGTATTTGCGATGACAGGATACCACCCAGATCATAGTTTCCTAACAAAAATGGGAGTAGAAATTGATAAAGAAACAGGGCGTCCGATATTTACAGAAGAAACAATGGAAACGAATGTTGAGAATATCTTTATTGCGGGTGTTATTGCAGCGGGCAATAATGCAAATGAAATTTTTATTGAGAATGGAAGATTTCATGGTGGAGCAATTACACAAACAGTTGTATCAAGAGAACAAAAATAAGCTGTCGAATTTCGACAGCTTATTTTTTAATCCTGCATAAACATTTGTTGGATTTTGTCTTTAGAATCAGTACATTCTAAAGCAACAAGTAGTTTAATACGAGCTTTTTGGGCGTTTAAACCATATGTGAAAACAATACCCATATCTTTTAACTGTTTTCCTCCACCCTCATAGGAATATACATCTTGGACAATTCCGTTAAAGCATCGGGAAACAAGAACAATTGGAATTCCTTTATTTATTAAGCGTTGCAAACTAGAGAGCGTTCGTGGTGGTAAATTACCTTGACCAAGTGCTTCAATTATGATCCCATCTACCGGTAGGCTTTCAATTGCTGTTAATAATGTATCATCCATACCAGCGTAAGCTTTTAACACAACGACATTTTTAGAAACTTGTCCGACTTCGTATGTTTCATGATGTACGAGAGCGTGATGGAAGACAACCCCGCGCTTTGTTACCATACCGATTGGTCCGTATTGAGGGCTTTGGAATGTTGCGACATTACTTGTATGTGTTTTTGTTACATTTGTTGCACAGTGGATTTCGTCGTTCAACACGACAAGAACACCTTTTCCAAGTGCTTCGCTACTACTTGCAACCTTTACAGCGGATAAAAAGTTATATAAACCGTCAGCGCCTAATTCGTTGCTAGAGCGCATTGCCCCCGTTACAACAATTGGAATGTTCGCTTGTACAGTTAAATCTAAAAAATATGCAGTCTCTTCTAATGTATCTGTACCATGTGTAATGACAACACCATGGATGTCTTCATTTTTTACTCTTTCGTCAATGATGACTTGTAATTGTAACATCTCACTAGGAGTCATATGAGGTGATGGAAGATGAAAGACATCTTCAACAATTAAATCAATATTACCCTCTAAATCAGGAATGAACTTTAAAAGAGGATTTTGTTTTCCAGGTTGTACAACCCCAGTTTCTTTATCTTCTTCCATTGCAATTGTTCCACCTGTGTGTAAAACTAGGATTTTTTTCAATGCTTATACCCCTTTCTAGTCGAAAAATACATTAAGAACATACCACGTTTTTGCTAGATTCGACAATGGAAATGTATAAAAGTTTGTATTAAAAATGAAAATAAAGTTAGCTACTTTATATTTGAGATATATAGAAGTGAGAGGATTTTTAGTTTTGTATTGTAGGTTGTTGAAATGAATAAAAAAATGAGAAGAGGACATTTTTTGAAAAAAATTGAGGGAGTTTTAATTCGTATAGTATTAGTTCAATTTATTTGTCTTTGCATTATTCAATTGCTTTTTATGCAAGAATCTACAGTGAAATATTTATCGAAAATTGTTTATTATGAAGGTGTTGTAGATAAAGGTATAACGAATGTTTTACAAGTGAATAAGTAGTTTTCATTTTCTTCTAGTAAGGATTGTGCTACAATAATTGAGGATTTAATCGACATGAAACAAGCGCAGAGAAGCAGGGGATTTGTACCTGCTTTTCATTTTGTTTTACAAGTGAAAAAATGAGGTGTTACAATGGATAAACGAATTTCAATTGCGATAGATGGTCCAGCGGCTGCTGGAAAGAGTACAGTTGCAAAGATTGTTGCGAAAGAACTTTCTTATGTGTATATTGACACAGGTGCAATGTATCGTACACTTACATACGCTGCTCTTCAGCAAAATGTAGATATTGAGAATGAAGAAAGTTTAATGGAAGTTTTAAAAAATGTAAATATAGAGTTTCAACAAGGTGAAAATACACAGCTAGTTTTCTTAAACAACCAGGATGTATCCGACGCGATTCGTACACCGGACGTAACAAATCGCGTATCAATTGTTGCTAAGCATCGTCTTGTTCGTGAAGAGATGGTACGTCGTCAACAAGCTCTAGCAGAAAAGGGCGGCGTAGTAATGGACGGGCGTGATATTGGTACGCATGTGCTACCTAATGCGGAAGTGAAAATTTTTATGCTTGCTTCTGTTCAAGAAAGAGCGGAGCGGAGACATCTTGAAAACACGAAGAAAGGTTTCGCTTCTAGTTTAGAGCAACTGAAAAAAGAGATTGCTGAGCGTGATAAGTTGGACTCAGAGCGTGAAGTTTCTCCACTGAAAAAAGCGGATGATGCATTGGAATTAGATACAACTTCTTTATCAATTGAAGAAGTTGTCCGAGAAATCATGGATATTGTTTCTGTAGCATTTGCAAAATAAAGAAAGGGGGAATCCTCTTTCTTTTTTATTTTGAAAATATCAGTATAGTGAGACGCTTTCCTTGACAAATAAGTCAATTTGTAAGAAGTTAGTAAAAGAAGAGGAACTGTCAGAATATATTCGCTATTATATTTTAAAACATACTTTATTCAAGGAGATTTTGCTGTATACTATTTATATAGGTTACTATATCTTCTATAAAGTGTAGGATAAACAATAGGTTGTTGTATGTATTAGAAGCGAGTATATGCTAAAACATTCTTATAACATGCAAATGAAAGCATTTGTTTTCATTTCGTGTATACATAAAAAAGCTTTGTCAATTCTGTAGGGAGGTATTTCCATGGTAGAGAAAATGAATGAAGAAGTTATGGATTCAAAAGTATTACAAGTGGGTGACGTTGTTACGGGTTCTGTAACAAAGGTTGAAGAAAAACAAGTTCTTGTAAATGTTGGATACAAAACAGATGGCGTTATTCCGATTAGTGAATTAGCTAACGTTCATATTGAAAAAGCGAGCGATGTTGTAGAATTAGACCAAACTCTGGAATTAAAAGTTATTAAATTAGAAGATGATGATCTTGTGTTATCGAAACGTGCTATTGATGCAGAAAAAGCATGGGTAGAGTTGCAAGAGAAATTCACTTCAGGTGAAGTGTTTGATGTTACTGTAAAAGATATTGTGAATGGTGGTTTAGTTGTGGACCTCGGTGTCCGTGGATTTATTCCAGCTTCACTTGTAGAAATGCACTATGTAGAAGATTTTACTGATTATAAAGGAAAAACATTAGCGGTGAAAATCGTTGAATTAGATCGTGAAAAGAATCGTGTTATTCTTTCACATAAAGCAGTTGTCGAACAAGAATTAGATTCGAAGAAAAAAGAAGCAATTTCTTCTTTAAAAGAGGGGGACGTTGTGGAAGGTACAGTTCAACGATTAACTGACTTCGGTGCTTTTGTGAATGTTGGTGGCGTAGATGGTTTGGTACACATTTCACAAATTTCTCATGATCGTGTTGCACAGCCTTCTGATGTGTTAACACAAGGACAAGGTGTTAAAGTTAAAGTGTTATCAGTTGATGCAGATACGCAGCGTATTTCTTTATCGATTAAAGCAGCACAGCCAGGACCTTGGGAAAACGTTTCTGCTGAAGTTAAAGCAGGTGATATTCGAGAAGGTGTAGTGAAGAGAATTGTTACCTTCGGTGCTTTCGTTGAAATTTTACCAGGTGTAGAAGGTCTTGTGCATGTATCACAAATTGCAAATCGTCATGTGAAAAACCCAAATGAAGTACTGGAAATGGGACAACAAGTGAAAGTGAAAATACTTGAAGTGCATGCGGCAGAAAAACGAATTTCTTTAAGTATAAAAGAAGCTATTGAAGAAAATAATGAAACAGAAGATTATAGCCAATATGAGCCGACTTCTGAATCTGCAACTTTCCAATTTAGTGATATTATTGGTGAACAACTGAAAAAATTAAAAAAATAAAGAGGGATACAAGTGGTAAGGGCGAAACGAAAATTAGAACATATTGAATATGCTCTTTCCACCGGACAGTCTCGTATACATGGCTTTCATGACATTGCTTTTGTCCATCAAAGCTTGCCAAATTCAAGTTATGAAAGCATTACATTTGAAACAAAAATCGGCGAACTTTCATTAAGTTCGCCGATTTTTATCAATGCAATGACTGGTGGTGGGGGAGATCACACATTACATATTAATGAGCAGTTAGCACATGTGGCAAAGTATCACAATCTTACGATGGCTGTTGGTTCTCAAATGGCTGCTTTAAAAGATGAAACAGAAGCCTCCTCTTATCGAATTGTTCGAAAGGTGAATCCAGATGGAATCATTTTTGCAAATTTGGGTAGTGAAGCAAGCGTTGAGCAAGCGAGGCGTGCAGTTGATATGATTGAAGCAAATGCGTTGCAAATACATTTGAATGTCATTCAAGAATTAACGATGCCAGAAGGCGACCGAGATTTTACAGGCGTATTGGAGCGAATTGAAAAAATCGTAATAAGTTCACCGGTTCCAGTTATAGTAAAAGAAGTAGGGTTTGGTATGAGTAAAGAAACGGTACAACAACTAGTTAATGTTGGCGTTACAGCTGTAGATATTGGTGGTTATGGTGGCACAAACTTTGCCGCAGTTGAAAATGAACGAAGGCAGCGAATGCTTTCTTATTTTAATGATTGGGGCATTCAGGTGGCTACCTCAATAATAGAAGCGTCCTCTACAAATAACACCCTCTCCCTTATTGCATCTGGTGGTATACAAACGGCACTTGATGTAGCAAAAGCAATCGCGCTAGGTGCGCAAGCGACGGCTTTTGCTGGTTATTTTTTACGTATATTAATGAATGATGGTGTAGACAAGTTAATCGAAGAAATAGAACTTTTACATACAGATTTACAATTTATTATGACGGCCCTTGGAGCGAGAACGATTTCGGAGCTTCAGCGAGTGCCACTTATTGTGAAAGGTGATACGTATCATTGGTTAGCACAACGTGGAATTGATACTACATGTTATAGTCAGAGATAATACACTCTTACATCAGGATTTTTCTATGGGCTATTTGTTAATTATAAGGTGAAATGATTAATATATACACGAAACTTCAAGTTTCTAATCGTGTAGAAGCAATTAAGAAAGCGATGAAAATTGGTTTAATAACATAATGAACTTTGAGGCGATGAAATGAAAAAACAGCCAACATTGGCTGTTTTTTCATTTCATTTTGTTTAATGCTGATTTTGTTTACGAGCTTGTTCTGGTGTATCAAGACCAGTTGCACCAGGATATTGTAATGATTGGTCACGATCTGATTCAACACGGCGTGATTGTTTTAACTTCTTTTCTTGGCGGTCTTTTCCCATTGTTGTATACACCTCCTTAATAGAAAGTGTTGCTGTTATAAGAAAAACTATGCAAAAAGAAGAAAAGGATTAGTTTTCATAAAAAGTTCCCATAATGGAAATGATAGGAGGGAAAAATATGGAGGGAAGTTATTTTTATTTCGTAGCATGGATGGGTTGGATTGTTACAACATTTTTTTTGAGAAAAGATGAAATTCGTTGGAAAGTCAGTGCTGTTATATTAATGTTTATTATTTGTTCCCAGATAACCGTATCTATTGCTTCTTTCACTATATCAGTAAATGCTCTTATACTTGGTGTTATTTCTTTTTTTGGGGTTGCTCTATATTCTATATGGAAAAAAATGTACGCTTTATTGTCGGCACTTATTATTGCTATGTTATACACGAGTTTTCATTTATTAGAGGTGTACGACCCGATTTGGATTGTTATTGATCGAACCTTTATGTTAAGTGGTACTCTTGTGTATGCATCGATTTTATTACATAGAGATCGTTTATTGCGTCTATGTTCCTTGTATGCCGGAGCGCTACAAGGAGAAATATTGGTAACATTTATTTTTCGCAGGCTTCATTTTCCATACGAATTTGGTAGTTTGACATTTTTTGATATCATTGCTGTTTCTACGCTACTTGTAATGCTGATGTTTTATATCGTAAAAATATCGGCGTATAGAGGACTGTTTAGGAAAAAACATGTAAAAGAAAGGCAAGGGTAATACATGACTGAATATACATCAGCCATTTTATGTGGCGTCATAGCTGGAACGCTAACACGAATTTTGATGCTTCGTACAGATACGAGGCAGTATCCGACACGTTTACATGGAAAAATCATTCACGTTGCTATGGGGCTAATTGCAGCAGCTTTAGGAGCGATTGCTATTCCGTCTATTTTGAAGAAGGACTTTTCAGCAATCACCTTTTTGACGTTAGCTGCGTCTCAATTTCGAGATGTTCGAAATATGGAAAGGAATACGCTGCAGCAATTAGATGGATATGAGCTTGTACCACGTGGAAATACGTATATTGAGGGGATAGCCCTTGTGTTTGAAAGTCGTAACTATTTAGCGATGTTAACAGCGTTTGTGACAACATTTACATATATAGGATTTCATTCATGGATTGCTGGTGTAGTTGCTGGCTTAGTGGGATTCTTTATTGCAAAAACATTGATGTCTGGTAAAAGGTTACGTGATCTTGTAGACATTGAACATGCTCCTCTCCGTTTTGAAGGAGCAGGACTATATATTGATAATATTTATATTATGAATATTGGATTGCCAGCAAGACAAGAAGAAATTATGAAGTATGGAATGGGCTTTATTTTAAAGCCTAAGTCTATTGACGCAAGGGTAACGATTTCCAATCTTGGACAGCGACAAGCAATCTTGCATGATGTTTCGGTTGCATTAGGCGTATTTAGAGATTCTGGAACTCCAGCGTTAGTCCCATTGGCTAAACGTGATTTAGAAGATGGAAGGGTAGGGTTATTTGTACTCCCACAAGACCAAGATGTAAAAAAAGCGATTGCAGTAATAGGAAGTGTGCCAACGTTAGAAAGTGCTGTTCACATGTCATCAGAGGCCCCGAAAGGAAGGCGAGATATGAGATGAGGTTAGAAAGTTATATTCTTGCTGTAATTACAACAACGCCAGAAAAGTTCGCTGGTGGAGCGCCTTTATTTATGTGTGATTCAAAAGAAGAAATGGAATTTGTAGCAAATAATTTAGAAGCGATTTTAGACGGCATTGCACACCGCCTACAAGAGAATGTATATATTATTGTGAAACATTAGTAACGTGTGATATAATATGAGGTGTTTTGATACGATGAGAAATATTCTGGAATGCAAATCCCTTCTTGCACAAAGAAGGGTTTTTTACATAATAAACAGAAGCAAGTTGAAAGGATGAAATGATATGCCGAAACCAGTAGTGGCAATAGTAGGACGCCCGAACGTAGGGAAATCTACTATTTTCAATAGAATTGTTGGAGAGAGAGTTTCAATTGTAGAAGATATCCCAGGGGTAACGAGAGATCGTATTTACAGTGCGGGAGAATGGTTAAATCATGAATTTAACATTATTGATACGGGTGGAATTGATATTGGAGATGAGCCGTTTTTGACACAAATTCGTCAACAAGCAGAAGTTGCGATTGATGAAGCGGATGTTATCATTTTTATGACAAATGGTCGCGATGGTGTAACAGCTGCGGATGAAGAAGTAGCAAAGATTTTATATCGTTCTAAAAAGCCGGTTGTACTAGCGGTGAATAAAGTTGATAATCCAGAGATGCGTAATGATATTTACGATTTCTATGCATTAGGATTTGGTGAACCATTCCCAATTTCAGGTACACATGGATTAGGTTTAGGTGATTTATTAGACGAAGCAGCAAATCATTTTCCAAAAATTGAAGAGGAAGCATATGATGACGATACAATTCGTTTCTCACTAATTGGTCGCCCAAACGTAGGGAAATCTTCACTAGTAAATGCATTGCTTGGTCAAGAGCGTGTAATCGTAAGTAATGTAGCAGGAACAACACGTGATGCTGTCGATACACCATATAGTAAAGATGGCCAAGATTACGTTATCATTGATACAGCTGGTATGCGTAAAAAGGGAAAAGTATACGAGAGCACTGAAAAATATAGTGTACTTCGTGCACTAAGAGCGATTGAACGCTCTGACGTTGTCTTAGTTGTTTTAGACGGCGAAGAAGGAATTATTGAGCAAGATAAAAAAATTGCTGGCTATGCACATGATTCAGGACGAGCTGTTATTATCGTTGTGAATAAATGGGATGCAGTTAAAAAAGACGAAAAGACAATGAAAGCATTTGAAGAAAATATTCGTGCACATTTCCAATTCTTGGATTATGCACCGATCGTATTCTTATCTGCGAAAACGAAAAAACGTACACAGACATTATTACCAGTTATTAATGAAGTCAATGAAAGTCATAGCATTCGCGTACAAACGAATGTACTAAATGATGTAATTATGGATGCGGTGGCAATGAATCCAACACCAACACATAATGGTAGTCGCTTGAAAATTTTCTATGCAACACAAGTTGCAGTGAAACCACCAACATTTGTTGTGTTTGTAAATGATCCAGAACTAATGCATTTTTCATATGAACGTTTCTTGAAAAATCGTTTGCGTGAGTCGTTTGGCTTCGTAGGAACGCCAATTCGAATTATTTCTAGAGCAAGAGACTAATGGAGAGGATGTGATTTTATGAAAAAAATCACAGTAGTAGGAGCAGGTAGCTGGGGAACAGCGTTAGCGATGGTATTAGCTGACAATGGTCATGATGTACGTATTTGGGGGAATCGTTCAGAGCTTATGGATGAAATTAATATGAAACATGAGAATAGTCGATACCTTCCAGGAATTACATTGCCAAGCACAATCGTAGCCTACTCTTCTTTAGAGGAATCATTAGTAGATGTAGATACGGTACTTTTAGTTGTACCGACGAAAGCTTATCGCGAAGTATTAAGAAATATGAAAGATATTGTTTCACAGCCAATTACTTGGATTCATGCAAGTAAAGGAATTGAACCAGGTACTTCAAAACGTATTTCAGAAATGATTGAAGAAGAAATTCCAGCGCATCTTATTCGTGATGTTGTTGTTTTATCAGGGCCAAGCCACGCGGAAGAAGTAGGGCTTCGTCAAGCGACGACGGTGACTGCTGCTGCGAAGCGAATGGAAGCGGCTGAAGAAGTACAAGATTTATTTATGAATAGTTATTTCCGAGTGTATACGAATCCTGATATTGTTGGAGTAGAGCTCGGTGGAGCGTTAAAGAATATTATCGCATTAGCCGCTGGTATAACAGATGGCCTTGGGTTAGGTGATAATGCAAAAGCCGCTCTTATGACGCGTGGCTTAACGGAAATTGCCCGTTTAGGAAGAAAGATGGGTGGTAATCCGTTAACATTTGCTGGTTTAACAGGAATGGGTGACTTGATTGTAACTTGTACAAGCGTGCATAGCCGAAATTGGCGTGCAGGGAATATGCTTGGAAAAGGATATTCATTAGAAGAAGTACTCGATAGTATGGGTATGGTAGTTGAAGGTGTACGAACAACGAAAGCGGCATACGAAATGGCTGAGAAAATGGAAGTTGAAATGCCGATTACGTCAGTTTTATATGATGTACTATTCAATGGGAATAATGTGAAAGATGCAGTAGGATCATTGATGGGACGTGTTCGTAAACACGAAGTTGAAGCGATACCTGATTTATTATAGGTAAAAGCTGTATACGTGCAGAAAAGCGCGTATACAGCTTTTTGTTTTTCTGGGTCTTTTCACCATTTGTTTCTTTTTGCATACGATGGATTGTAACTTGAAGAGAGGGTGAAGGGAATGGATAATAACATTTTCAGTAATATTGAGAAAGAAGCAAAAGTAAATAAAGACGATATTTTTAAATTAGCGTCATCTGTACAAAATGCAAATTTACGCGATGAGAAAGTACTACGTCAATTAATCCATCAAGTCGCAGTAATGGCAGGGCGAGAGGTACCAAAAGAACAAGAAGATCAAATTGTAAAAGCGATTATTAATAATAACATGCCGACAGACTTTAGCTCGTTAAGTAAAATGTTTAAAAAATAAAGTATGGGAAACAAAGGACTTAAGGATTGCATACGATAGCTATGAAGAAACGGGGTTAGAGCTGTTTGTGGGCATATTTGGTCAACCGAGGCGAAGGGGATATATTCGCTTCGGTTTTATTTTTGTTTTTTTACGATTAGCTGTGAGCGGTAATATTTTGTCTTAAAGTTTAACTGAAAGTAAAGGAGTGAGAGAAAAAGGGATTTTCATTAATGGAAGCTTACTTTTATTGATTGTATAGAAATCTATTTTGATTTTTAGATATACAAGTTACTGCTACGAAAAATAAAAGGTGACCCGTACTCATATACTCTCTTTGCCTTTATATGACATGGGACTGCTCTCTCCCACCTAAAAAAGAATGGTCTTATATTATTTTTCTATTTGTTTAAAATTTTTAATTTGTTAAAATAATATAAAAATAGATTAATAATTAAGGGGTGTACATATGTCTGAAGGACTTATCAAAATGTGGTTTTCTTTAGGGGCTATGGGTTTTATGTTTATTGCTGTGGTTTTCATTTTATTAAGCAGACATAAAATGAAGAATAAAATTTTGAAAGGGATTACAGCAAGTATTGCCTATACACTTATGATTGTATCCGGGATTGTTATTTTCCTTGTAGTGTTTAGTGGACCGGTTGAACAATAAGAATGAATCATCACCACTCTTTGTTTTCAAATAGATTGTGAGGAGGTAGGTGCAGATGTGTAAACAAATTTTAATGGATATGAGTGAGAAAATAAAGGATGGATTGTCTGTGAAAAAAACTTATATTATTTTAATATTTTGTTGTATAAGCCTTTTATCGGGGTGTATGTATCCTAAAGAAAATTTGAAACAAAATGCTGTCCCTTATGAAGATCAATTGCAAGCTGTTCAAAAGGCAGTTAATACATATAAGGAACAAAATAGTGGTTTATTACCAATCAAAACACGTGATATGAACACACCGATTTATCAAAAATACCCCATTGATTTTCAAAAAATTGCACCACGTTATATACAAGAAGCGCCTGGGAATGCGTATGAAAGTGGTGGGGTGTATCAATACGTATTAGTAGATGTAGAAACAAATCCAACAGTGAAGTTACTTGATGTCAGAATGGCGGAACAAATACGAGATGTTCAGTTGAAGTTGCAAATGTATCGCGATGATCATCAATATCCTCCTTTTAAAAAGGTGATTGCAGATGGTGTTTATGAACTGGATTTCAAAAAAATGGGATATAAAGATGTACCACAAGTAAAAAGTCCGTATTCTGGAAAGGGATTACCGCTTGTAATCAATGAAAAAGGAGAGATTTTTGTTGATTACCGAATGGATTTATATGAAATATTACAAAAAAATGGAGAAGAAATGAAAGAGGGAGAAGATATTCGGGATATGCTTTTAAAAGATACACCATTTGTGCCTGCATACTCTTTACCGTATACAGTAAAAAACGGAGAACCAATTTTTTTTAAATGATAAGTCATGAACCTTTCTTTTAGCGAATAAATTCTAGAAGAAAGGTTTTTTTCATGTAATACAACTTATGATGAAAACAAAAAGTTTCTTTTTAAATAGTCATATGAATTTAGGACAAAATCATATGATATATTGTCCGCACTTCTAGAATCCTTTATAGGATAGGAAACATCAATGAAAGGTATTGTTTGTGAATACAAACTTGTATTATTCCCAAAAATTTCGAGGGAGGGAATCAATTGGAAAAGGTCGATATTTTTAAAGATATTGCTGAGCGCACAGGCGGTGATATTTATTTAGGGGTTGTAGGAGCTGTTCGAACAGGGAAATCAACATTTATTAAAAAATTTATGGAGCTTGTTGTTATTCCGAATATCGAAAATGATTCAGATCGTCAGAGAGCACAAGATGAATTACCTCAAAGTGCCGCTGGACGTACAATTATGACAACAGAACCGAAATTTGTTCCAAACCAAGCGGTTTCCATCCATGTTGATGATGGTCTTGAAGTAAATATTCGATTAGTAGATTGTGTAGGTTATACGGTTCCTGGAGCGAAAGGCTATGAAGATGAGAATGGCCCACGAATGATTAATACACCGTGGTATGAAGAGCCTATCCCGTTTCATGAGGCTGCTGAAATTGGAACGCGTAAAGTAATTCAAGAGCATTCTACTATTGGGGTTGTCATTACAACTGATGGAACGATTGGAGAAATTCCGAGAAGGGATTATATAGAAGCAGAAGAACGTGTTATTAATGAGTTAAAAGAAGTAGGTAAACCGTTTATCATGATTATTAATACAGTACAGCCATATCATCCAGATACAGAACAGTTGCGCCAGAGTTTATCAGAAGAGCATGATATTCCTGTACTAGCAATGAGTGTGGAGAGTTTACGAGAAACAGATGTTTACAATGTACTTCGTGAAGCTTTATTTGAATTCCCTGTTTTGGAAGTGAATGTGAATCTTCCAAGTTGGGTCATGGTGTTAAATGAAGGGCATTGGTTACGCCAAAGTTATCAAGAAGCTGTTCAAGAGACGGTTAAAGATATAAAACGCCTGCGAGATGTAGACCGCGTTGTCTGGCAGTTTAGTCAATATGAGTTTATTGATCGAGCGAGCCTAGCTGGGATTGATATGGGGCAAGGTGTTGCGGAAATTGATTTATACGCACCAGATGAACTGTACGATCAAATATTAAAAGAAGTTGTAGGAGTAGAAATTAGAGGGAAAGACCATTTGTTAAAGCTTATGCTTGATCTTTCTCATGCAAAAACGGAGTATGATCAAGTTTCAGATGCTTTAAGAATGGTCAAACAAACAGGATATGGTGTGGCTGCGCCCGCCTTGGCTGATATGAGTCTAGATGAACCGGAAATAATTCGTCATGGATCGCGATTTGGTGTGAAATTAAAGGCAGTTGCACCGTCTATTCATATGATTAAAGTAGATGTTGAATCCACATTTGAACCAATTATTGGTACTGAAAAGCAAAGTGAAGAGCTTGTTCGCTACTTAATGCAAGATTTTGAGGATGACCCGCTTTCTATATGGAATTCTGATATCTTTGGACGTTCGCTTAGTTCAATTGTCCGAGAAGGGATTCAAGCAAAATTGTCTTTAATGCCTGAAAATGCACGTTATAAATTAAAAGAAACGCTAGAAAGAATTATCAACGAAGGATCTGGCGGATTAATTGCTATTATTTTATAAACAAAAGCTCCCTGCTGGCAGGGGGCTTTTGTTTTTTTATCTCGCTATTTGCAGGTGGTAGGATGCTCACGGTAAGGTTCAAAGAAAAGAGAGGAAGATAGATGGGAAGGTAACGATTCGTAAATACTTGATTCGTAAGGAGAGTTTTACTTTGTAGGGGAATAGATAGAAATAGACATTATCTAATACTTTGTAGCATATTGTCAAGTTTCATCGTTTTTTCACATTTTCGCGGTAACAATTTCTTTAAAAATATTGAATTATACAGGAGAATCGTATAATATAGGCGTTGATAATGATTTATCTACATCTTTGTAGTATAGAATTTGTAAAAATTGCCTACAAATGAAAGTAAGACTCATTTTATGATCATTATACAGTCTTATCTTTGGGAGGAGGTGAATGGCATGAACAAGACAGATTTAATCAATGCTGTTGCAGAAGCAAGTTCCCTTTCTAAAAAGGACGCAACAAAAGCAGTTGACGCTGTTTTTGATTCTATCTTAGAAGCTTTAAAACAAGGTGATAAAGTACAATTGATCGGATTCGGTAACTTCGAAGTTCGTGAGCGTGCGGCTCGTAAAGGACGTAACCCACAAACTGGTGAGGAAATTGAAATCGCTGCAAGTAAAGTACCTGCATTCAAACCTGGTAAAGCGTTAAAAGATGCGGTTAAATAATCCTTACATATTAACAGGGAAGAAGAGTTTCCTTTTTGGGAACTCTTCTTTTTGCTTTTAAAATCATAAATATGCTAGAATGTGTTCGTATCACTTTTAGGTTTTTCGGGAGGGTTAAGCGGATGGCAAAAGTTAACTTAGAACAAATCGAGCAAGCAGTGCGTCTTATTCTAGAAGCAATTGGAGATGATCCAAATCGTGAAGGAGTACTTGATACGCCGAAACGTGTTGCGAAAATGTATGCAGAAGTATTTTCAGGTATGCATGAAGATCCAAAGGAACATTTGCACAAAGTGTTCGGAGAAGATCACGAGGAGCTTGTATTAGTAAAAGATATTCCATTCTATTCGATGTGTGAGCACCATCTTGTTCCGTTTTACGGAGTTGCTCATGTTGCATATATTCCACGTGGTGGAAAAGTAACAGGTTTAAGTAAATTAGCTCGTACCGTAGATACAATTGCACGTCGTCCACAACTTCAAGAACGTATTACGTCAACGGTCGCTAATTCTATTATGGAAGTACTAGAACCTCATGGTGTGATGGTAGTTGTTGAAGCGGAGCATATGTGCATGACAATGCGCGGCGTGAAAAAGCCGGGTGCAAAAACGGTAACTACAGCAGTGCGCGGTGTGTTAGAAAATGATGCAGCGGCACGTAGCGAAATTTTGTCTTTTATTAAGACAAAGTAAAGGAAAGCGGGAAACTGCTTTTCTTTTTTATTTATATTATTTTATTTTAATAAGAGTTTCCTGTCGATGCAGGCTATTTGTAAGAAGAAATATCAGTATCAAAAAAAGAGATTAGGTGGAGGACTACTGCTTGTAAAATTTACATGTTTATAGTGAGGTAGATAGAAAGGAAACCTTCACTTTAATGTGAATTTATTAAGGAAATATAGTCTTTAAAAAAGGGTTATATTTTTTTATGGTTGTTCAAAAACTTATAGGTGAATGAAATTTTGTTTTTTTATGCGTATCGCACGAATAGAATTCTAAATTGTAGTTTGTTTTGATTCCCTAAGTTTTGGTTATAGAAAATAGAGTGTATGTGTTATAATAGGTTTTATGAATTAGAAAACAAGGGTGATTTTTTGTGTGTGACATCTACGGAGGGTATGCGGATATAAAGGAGCAGTTGTTATCAAACCTGCGCCATCCTTATTTTATAAACTATATTGAAGAACCATTTATTGATGAAGAAAAGGTAGTACTTTTATATGCTGCTTTAAAAAGTGCAAATTTACATAAAGACCAAATCGATCACTATGTTGTGACGATTATGCTTGTACAAATCGCTCTTGATACACATGAAAAAGTATCAAACAAGGCAGATGAAGAAACAAGTGGATTCCATAAGCGTCGTCAGCTTACAGTACTTGCAGGTGATTACTATAGTGGATTGTATTATTATTTACTTTCAATGAATTGTGATATTGTATTAATTCGTGCGCTTGCTGAGGGGATTAAAGAAATTAATGAACATAAAATTATGTTATATCAGAGAGCATATGAAACAGTAGATGAAGTAGTTAAAAGTGTTATGACCATTGAATCGGCACTTTTACAAAAAACGTGTGATCATTTTCATTTATCACATTGGAAACCGTTTATAGCGTATATGCTAGGGAATAATCGGCTTCAAAAAGAGTATCAATTGCATGCTGAAAGAAAAAATACACCTGTTTTTCAAGCGGTTCAAGCAGTGTTGTCAAATGATGACAAAAATGTGGAAGCTGTCTTTACAGAGTGGATGGAAGAAATGAATGAACAAGAAAAAATATTTCTACAAAGTCATAAAGAAATTGATGGGGTAGTTTCTACTTTAAAAGATAAACTGAAAACATAAGCAACTTTATATTGGAAGAAGGGTAAGCGCATGCAACAATCAAAAGAAGAAAGAGTACATGACGTATTTGAAAAAATCTCTGATAAATACGATGTAATGAACTCAGTTATAAGTTTTCAAAGGCATAAAGCATGGCGAAAAGAAACGATGCGAATTATGGATGTGCAGTTAGGAAGCAAGGCGTTAGATGTGTGTTGTGGAACTGCTGATTGGACAATTGCACTTGCTGATGCGGTTGGAACGACTGGGAAAGTATATGGATTAGACTTCAGTGAAAATATGCTATCTGTTGGGAAAGAGAAAGTTGAAGCTTTAAATTTAAAACAGGTAGAACTTATGCATGGGAATGCAATGGAACTTCCATTTGAAGATAATACATTTGATTATGTAACAATTGGCTTTGGTCTTCGTAATGTTCCTGATTATATGCATGTACTAAAAGAAATGACTCGAGTAGTAAAACCAGGCGGCAAAGTAATTTGTTTAGAAACATCTCAACCAACAATGATTGGTTTTCGTCAGATGTACATTTTGTATTTCAAATATATTATGCCGTTGTTTGGTAAAATGTTTGCGAAAAGCTATAAGGAATATTCATGGCTTCAGGAGTCTGCTAGCACATTCCCTGGGATGAAAGAATTAGGGAAGATGTTTGAATCTGCAGGGCTTGAGCATGTACAAGTGAAACCATTTACCTTTGGTGTAGCAGCTATGCACTTAGGATTCAAACCAAAATCAAAATAGAAAAAAGAAAAAAGACGTTTTTAGGTTAAGGTGAACAATATGAAGTTACAACTTATGTACTCTTTTTTACGATCGGATATTGATGTAATAGAAAAAGAATTAAAAAAGGTTGTTGCCTCAGAGCAACAACTAATAGAAGATGCGGCATTACAGCTTATCGAAGCTGGTGGTAAACGAATTCGTCCGGTTTTTGTGCTTCTTGCAGGCAAGTTTGGATACTACAAGTTAGATGCAATTAAACATGTTGCAGTTGCTTTAGAGCTCATTCATATGGCTTCTCTTGTTCATGATGATGTAATTGACGCAGCACTCTTACGAAGAAGTAGTGCAACCGTAAATGCAAAATGGGGAGACCGTATTGCAATGTATACGGGAGATTATTTGTTTGCAAAGTCTCTTGAGTGTATTACAAATTTAGAAGTTCCTGAAGCACACCAGGCATTATCGTATACAATTTTGGAAGTATGTAAAGGTGAAATCGAACAAATTAAGGATAAATATAATTATAATCAAAATTTAAGAACATATTTACGACGGATTAAGAGAAAAACAGCATTGTTGATTGCGGCTAGTTGTCAGTTGGGAGCTATTGCTTCTGGTGCGAGCCGTGATACAGTAAATCGTTTGTTTTGGTATGGTTATTTTGTTGGTATGTCTTATCAAATTATTGATGATATTTTAGACTTCGTTTCAACAGAAGAAAAATTAGGAAAACCTGCTGGTGGAGATTTGTTGCAAGGGAATATTACACTCCCAGTTTTGTATGCAATGGAAGATCCAAAGCTTCGCGCGAAAATAGTTTCTGTGCATGAAAATACAACTGCAAGTGAGATGAAAGAAATTATTCATGATATTAAAACAAGCTCAGCAATCGATCGGGCATTTGCATTTAGTGAACGTTATTTACATAAAGCATTAGAGGTAATAAAACCATTGCCACGTGGACAAGCAAAATATGCTTTGCAAAATGTTGCAAAGTATATTGGGAAACGAAAATTTTAATGACTTTCTTTTATAAATAAAATAATCTCTCTATTTCAAAACTATTGCACAATTGTGACAAGGGTGATAATATGTGTGTGGGGATATACAATTACATACATAATTCAGAAGTGGAGAGATTTTTTATGGAAAAAACATTTCTAATGGTAAAACCAGATGGTGTACAACGTGCCTTCATTGGGGAAATTGTAGCTCGTTTTGAGAAAAAGGGCTTTCAATTAGTTGGTGCGAAATTAATGCAGGTTACTCCAGAAATTGCAGGAGAACATTACGCTGAGCACAAAGAAAGACCTTTCTTTGGTGAATTAGTAGATTTTATTACATCTGGTCCTGTTTTTGCAATGGTATGGCAAGGTGAAGGTGTAGTAGATACTGCTCGTAATATGATGGGTAAAACAAGACCTCATGAAGCGGCACCAGGTACAATTCGTGGCGATTTTGGTGTAACAGTTGCGAAAAATATTATCCATGGTTCTGATTCTCTAGAAAGTGCAGAACGTGAGATTGGTATTTTCTTTAAAGAAGAAGAATTAGTAGACTACTCAAAATTAATGAATCAATGGATTTACTAATTATTTTAAAATAATTTGTAAACGCTTTAATTACTGTGGTAACAGTGAAAAGTGCAAGGGGAGTGTGAATACTCCTCTTGCACTTTTTTAGTTTCAAATAGTTACGAAGTAAAGGTTGGTATGATATATTGATACATAAAGTGGAACTTCTATAAATGAAGAATAACTTTGGAATAACTATACAAATTGAAAAAACGATATAAACTTTTTCTTTTTTAGGAAGAGATCATCGGGCCATGCATAAAAGCGGTCAGAGCCTCTTCCCGCCCGTTAATGTGGGATAAAAGAATTACAAGAAAAGGGGGAATAACCGATGCGATATATTACAGCTGGTGAATCTCATGGTCCGCAACTTACGACAATTTTGGAAGGTATTCCAGCAGGGTTACCTTTAGTAGCAGATGATATAAATGAAGAATTAGCAAGAAGGCAGAAAGGTTACGGACGTGGCAGACGCATGCAAATTGAAAAAGATCAAGTGCAAATAGTTAGTGGTGTCAGACATGGTCATACGCTTGGTTCTCCCATTACACTCGTTGTTGAAAATCGAGATTTTACTCATTGGACAAAGATTATGGGAGTAGATCCGTTAACTGAACAAGAAGAAAAAGAGATGAAGAGACAAATTACAAGACCGAGACCTGGTCATGCTGATTTAAATGGTGCAATTAAATATGGACACCGTGATATGAGAAATGTACTTGAACGTTCTTCAGCACGTGAAACAACGGTTCGAGTTGCAGCGGGAGCTGTTGCAAAAAAACTTTTAGCAGAACTAGGTGTAAAAGTTGCTGGACATGTAATTGAAATTGGTGGTGTGCAAGCAGAAAAGTTTACATACGAATCAATAGAACAACTAAAAGAAATTACAGAAGCATCTCCTGTTCGGTGTTTAGATGAGGAATCGTCTGAAAAGATGATGCAGGCAATTGATGATGCAAAAGCAAGTGGAGATTCAATTGGTGGGGTTGTAGAAGTAATTGTAGAAGGGATGCCAATTGGAGTAGGGAGTTATGTACATTATGATCGAAAACTCGATGCGAAATTAGCAGCAGCAGTAATGAGTATAAATGCTTTTAAAGGTGTGGAAATTGGTATTGGATTTGAAGCAGCACATAAGCCAGGGAGTCAAGTACACGATGAAATTCTTTGGGATAAAGAAAAAGGATATACGAGACGAACGAATCATGCAGGTGGATTAGAAGGTGGCATGACAACAGGAATGCCGGTTGTTGTTCGCGGCGTCATGAAACCAATTCCAACTCTATATAAACCGCTTCAGAGTGTTGATATTGATACAAAAGAATCTTTTTCAGCGAGTATTGAACGATCTGATAGCTGTGCTGTACCGGCAGCTAGCGTTGTGACAGAAGCAGTTGTTGCATGGGAATTAGCAGCGGCTTTAGTAGAACAATTTGGAGCAGATCGTATGGATTGTATTCGTGAAAATATAAAGAAACATAATGAATATGCGAGGGAGTTTTAATGGAAAAAATACATATTCAAACACAGTCTAAAGAGTATGATGTATATGTCGGAAAAGATGCGCTGTCACATTTGACAACGCTTGTTCGAAATATGAAACCAATTGTTTCTAATATCATGGTCATTTCTGATGAATCTGTGGCATCATTCCATTTAGAAGCAGTTATGAATGCATTACAAGTAGAAAAACATGTTTTTTCATTTATTGTTCCAAGTGGAGAGAAAGAAAAATCATTTGAAAATTTTTATGCGGCTCATACATCAGCACTTGAAAATGTGATGGATCGACATTCTCTAGTTGTTGCACTTGGAGGAGGAATGATTGGTGATTTAGCTGGTTTTGTTGCGGCTACATTTATGCGCGGTATTCGCTTTATTCAAGTTCCGACAACTTTACTGGCACATGACAGCGCAGTTGGTGGAAAAGTTGCCATTAACCATCCGCTAGGGAAAAATATGATTGGAGCGTTTCATCAACCAGAAGCAGTTTTGTATCATACTCCATTTCTAAATTCATTACCGGAAAAAGAGTGGCGTTCAGGGTTTGCTGAAGTAATTAAACATGCCTTTATCGGTGATGTTGAATTGTATCATTGGTTACAGCGAGAAGTAAAAGGATTAGAAGATATACGGGATGAAAAATTAATTTATATACTAAAGCGAGCAATTCCTGTAAAAGCGAATATTGTAGCACAAGATGAAACGGAAAAAGGTGTACGTGCTCATTTGAATTTTGGACATACATTAGGACATGCTCTTGAAAAAGAGATGGGGTATGGAAAAATTACACATGGTGATGGAGTAGCGATTGGTATGTTATTCGCTATATTTTTAAGTGAACAAATTTACAAGGTAGACCTTGGTTATAAAGCAATACAGCGTTGGTTTTCTCAGTATGGTTATCCGCATATGCCAAAGAACCTACATATAGAACGTCTTGTGCAAGTAATGAAGCAAGATAAAAAAGCGAACGCAGGAACAATTCGTATGGTACTTATGCAGGAATATGGGGTAGTGAATGTCGTATCTATTTCTGATGAGACTGTTCATACTGCATTAGAAGCATTTCAAAGAGATGCGGAATCCATTTGATTTGTGTAATTTACGGCGCAATTACAGGTAAGGATCGTGTAGTTGAGGAGATATTGACTGTAGCAGAGCGTTTAATGAAAAGAATAAAAAATGATAATGGAACCCTATCCCACTGATACTGTATCGATGGCTGACATAAATGCATGTTTTCTGGCATCGTGAAGACGCTTGGAAGGCTTTACTTATGTATGAGTGATGTATGTAAAAGACATAGATACATCGAATGCTTTATAGAAATGTATTCGTATGATGACAGTCATGACAAAAAAGTTGCAGCATGAAGTAGAGCATATGTATTGTGAAAAGGCGATTGTATTACGGTCTGATCTAGTAAAATGACAGGGGGAACTAAAATGAGAGTAAAAGAGCAATTGTTAACTTTGAAAGCATATGTGCCTGGTAAAAACATTGAAGAAGTAAAAAGAGAGTATGGGTTATCTAAAATTGTAAAATTAGCATCTAATGAAAACCCGTTTGGTTGTTCAAAACGTGTAGGAGAAGCGTTAGCTGCATTAAGTACACAATCCGCTCTGTATCCAGATGGAGCAGCGTTTGAACTTCGTGAAAAAGTAGCTGCACACCTTCATGTGAAACCAGAACAACTTTTATTCGGTAGTGGTTTAGATGAAGTGATTCAAATGGTTAGTCGCGCCTTATTACAAAAAGGTACAAATGTTGTGATGGCAAACCCAACATTTTCACAATATCATCACCATGCTGTAATTGAAGGGGCAGAGGTTCGTGAAGTGCCGCTTAAGGATGGTATTCATGACTTGGATGCGATGCTAAAGGAAATTGATGAAAAAACGCAAATCGTATGGATTTGTAATCCGAATAACCCGACAGGAACATATGTAGAAAAACAAAAATTACTTTCATTTTTAGAGGCAGTTCCCAAAACTGCCCTTGTTATTATGGATGAAGCATACTATGAATACGCAGGAGCGGAAGACTATCCTCAAACATTGCCGCTTCTTGAAAAATATGAAAACCTCATGGTGTTACGTACATTTTCAAAAGCATATGGTTTAGCTGCTTTTCGTATTGGATATGCTGTGGGGAATGAAAAACTTATACGGCAATTAGAAGTAGCAAGATTACCATTTAATACTTCATCTATTGCGCAAGCAGTTGGTTTGGCAGCGGTAGAAGATCAAGAATTTTTACAAGAATGTGTGAAACGAAATGCTGAAGGGCTAAATCAATATTATACGTTCTGTCAGGAGTACGACGTTTTTTACTATCCATCACAAACAAATTTCATCTTCTTAGATCTTGGGATCCCTGGTAATGAAGCATTTGAAAGATTAATGCAAAAAGGGTATATAGTTCGTTCAGGTGCTGCGTTTGGATTGCCAGATGGTATTCGTATTACTGTTGGTTTAAAAGAAGAGAATGATGAGATTATTGGATTGCTTACGGAACTTGTGAAAGAGCAGAAAAAGAAAGAAGAAACATATTCTTAAGAAAAGCCACGGCTCCTCATTATAGGAGTCGTTTTCTTTTAGACCATATTTGCGCGATGAAGACGGAAAGCAGTACAATAAAGATATGTACATATAAATTGAAAAACTGACATAAAATCTAATCTTTAGGTGAGAGAGAGGATTCGGCCGTGCATGGAACCGATCAGTGTCTTTTTTAGCCATGTGCTAAGGGAAGATCAAGAGAGTAAAAGAGTATGGATCACCTTTTGCTCTTTATAACAACTGATATGTTAAAAAATCAACATGAATATATATAGATGATATAGGTGTACAAAAGTATATATTATTTGTAATAGAGGTGATAAAAAATGAGGAGAATCATGAGGCGGAAGAATGGTTTGAATGGCACAATTGCTGTACCTGGAGATAAATCAATTTCGCACCGTGCTGTGATGTTTGGAGCTATAGCAGAGGGTACAACAAAAATTTCAAATTTTTTATTAGGAGAAGACTGTTTAAGTACGATTGCTTGCTTTCAAAAATTAGGCGTAATGATTGAACAAGATGGTAACGATGTCAATGTATATGGAAAAGGATTAGCTGGATTACAGGAACCAAAAGAGGTACTAGATGTAGGTAATTCAGGAACCACCATTCGTCTTATGCTCGGTATTTTAGCAAATACTCCTTTCCATTGCACTATCATTGGCGATGAATCTATTGGAAAACGTCCTATGAAACGTGTTACGGCCCCTCTTCGCGAAATGAATGCACAAATTGACGGAAGGGAAGAGGGACAATATACGCCTTTGTCGATACGTGGAGGAAATATAAAAGGTATACACTATCATTCTCCTGTAGCAAGCGCGCAAGTGAAATCAGCGGTTTTACTTGCTGGTTTACAAGGAAAAGGGATAACATCAGTAACCGAACCGCTACAATCACGTGATCATACGGAGCGAATGCTACGGGCATTTGGATGTAAAGTAGATGTAAATAGTCGAACAGTTTCATTACAAGGTGGTCAATCGCTTACGGGATTGGAAATTGAGGTTCCAGGTGATATTTCTTCAGCAGCCTTTTTCTTAGTAGCGGGTGCAATTGTACCGAATAGTAAACTTGTATTGAAAAATGTTGGTTTAAATTCAACAAGAACAGGGATTCTAGATGTGTTATCAGAGATGGGAGCGCGTATTTCAACTCACAATGTTCGAAATGAAGAGTTTGAACCATGTGGAGATATTACAATTGAAACTTCTGAGCTGAAAGGAATGGAAATTGGCGGTTCACTTATTCCAAGATTAATTGATGAAATTCCTATTATTGCCTTACTGGCGACACAAGCGATCGGGACAACAATTATTAAAGATGCTGAGGAGTTAAAAGTAAAAGAAACGAATCGTATTGATACAGTTGTGTATGAGCTTCAAAAACTGGGAGTGAAAATTGAAGCGACTTCAGATGGCATGATTATTAATGGAAATCAGAAATTACAAGGAAATATTGTTGATAGTCATGGAGACCATCGCATTGGTATGATGCTTGCAATTGCGTCCTGTATAGCAGAAGGCGAAGTGCAAATTGAAAATGGTAATGCAGTCGCTGTATCCTATCCGCAATTTTTTGATCAGTTAGAATCTCTGTGAAGCAAAAGAATTTTTTCAGTTGGGAAAGATTCTTTGCTGTTTCCTTTTAGTTGCGTACGTGGTGACAGTTGTTTATTATTAATGAACAGAAGAGAATATTATAAGAGTTAAAGGAGAAATTTATGCAAAAGTTTGAACAAGCTGTTTCTTACATTGAAAACGGTGAAGCGGAAAAAGGATTAGAACTATTAAAAGAATTGGTAAAACAAGGGACGGACGAAGAAAAATATGATATCGCCCGTTACTATCATACACTTGGATTTATTGATGAAGCGTTAGCTATTACAGAAGACCTACGTTTGTTATATCCCGAAGAAAGCGAGTTTACAATATTTTTAGCAGAATTATACATTGATTTAGATAAAGAAGACGAGGCGATCGAAGTACTTCATGATATTCCTGAAGATGATGAACTATATGTTCAATCTCTATTACTTGTTGCAGATTTATTTCAAATGCAGGGTTTCGATGATGTTGCGGAACAAAAACTATTAAAAGCAAAAGAAATGATGCCAGAAGAGCCTGTTATTACTTTTGGATTAGCAGAACTCTATAGCAGTAAAGGTGAAGAGCAAAAAGCGATTGCCTATTATGAGTCATTACTTGCTGAGCATAAAGTAATGGGAGGCGTTGTGATTGCTCTTCGTTTAGCTGAAACGTTAAGTGCAATTGGAAACTGGGAAGAAGCCATTACGTATTATGAAGAAGGACTAGAAGAGCAGAAAGATATTCATTCTTTATTCGGCTATGCATTTACACTCTATCAAGGCGAAGAGTATCAAAGAGCAATTGGAGCTTGGAAAGAATTAAAAGAATTAGATCCAGAATATGCTTCTTTATATATGTATTTAGCTAAATGTTATGAAAAGGAAGGGATGCTTCAAGAAAGCTATGAAACACTTCATGAAGGAATTAAAATTGATGAATTATCCGTACCTCTTTATGTAGAACTTGCAAATATTGCAGCGAAGATAGGAAAGCTAGCAGAAGCAGAAGAATTGCTTCAAAAAGCATTACAGCTTGATCCGGGACATTTAGGTGCGATATTAAAATATGCATATATCTTAAAAGAACAAGAAAAATATGAAGAACTAATTGCTGCTGTAGAAAATGCAATGGATAGTGGAGAGCAAGATACACAATTACTTTGGGATCTAGCATTTGCGAAAAAACAATTAGAAATGTATTCTGATGCATTAAAACACTATGAGAGTGCATATACTTCTTTTAAGAATCATCCAGATTTCTTGGAAGAGTACGGTTATTTCCTGTTAGAAGAAGGCTTACGAAGAAAGGCAAAAGAAGTATTTACACGCTTACTACAACTGGACCCGACACAAATTCACATCGAAGAATTGCTATATAATTTAGAGGATTTTTCATAAGTTGGAAGGAAAGTGCATGCTGCTTCTTGAATCTAAATAAAAAAAGAAAGACAGAGGAGGGACTAAGCGCTATGAATACCCCTGTTTCTGTAAACGAGAAGAAGGATTTTGTAAAGTGGTTCTTAAACAATTACCAACTGAAACAGCGTGAATGTGTATGGATTTTAAATTATTTAATGAGTCATGATCAATTAATGCACAAAGTCCACTTCGTAGAACATGCAAAATACTGTCCTCGTGGTTTAGTGATGTCAGCAAATTGTGTAAAAGATACACCGTTTCACTTCTTTAAACAAAATGTTATGACGACGGATGCAGAAAAATCGTTTCATGACATCCGTTTAAATCGAGATGAGGACATTTATATTCAGCTTAATTTTAAATCATCGTTCCAAAATGCAAATTATGTAGCAGTATTAGAAGAAAATCCGTACTTACCAAAGCATATTGAAGTAAATGAAAAAGATCGTTTACTTGCGGAACGATTTTTAGAAGAGAGTGTATTTTCATTTCGAAGAGACCGACTTTTAAAGCAAATTGATGAAGCGCTCGACAATCAGGATAAGGAAACTTTTTGTAAGTTAACCGAGGAATTAAAAAGCTTATAAGGAATAATTTTTTATTTAATTTTGACAAATTTCCGACTACTTAAAGAAAAACTACCTATATTAGGTAGTTTTTCTTTTTTTACCCGTTTTAGTATGGTTTAATAGATATAAAGTGAAAGTTCTGTCATTTAGATTGAAATAACAAGTAAAGGAGGGAATTATGATGAAATGGGTTGTAAAAGATGCGGAGCAATTTGAACAAGCTAGGGAGTATGTGGATACTGGTATTATACCCCTTCTTTCTATTTCCGTAGCAAAAGAAATGAAGGGGATTGTAGAGCAAGGAGAATTTATTCAAACTTTAAGTATGGAATTAGAAAGAGAATATAAAGGAAGAGTACTCTTACTACCTCCTTTTACTTATTTAGCGGAGCAACAAAAGAAAGAGCAAGCGCGATTGCAAGAGTGGGCAAGCCATTTACAAGACCAAGGACTGAAACATATTGCGTATGTTACCAGTGATTTGGGATGGAAAGAGGCTGAAGATATGCTACCAGGTCATTTGTTTTGGTTACCATCTCTATCGTTAGAACAATTTAGTGATCAAGCGAAAAGAGAAGTAATTCAGGCACATGTAAAAAATATAATGTCTCTATTGACTGAAAAGTGGGAAAATAAATAATAAACAGATAGTTCTTATGATTATGAGTAGTATGATATTGACCTGTGCATGTGGGTATTATATCATGAAAGTGTCCTATTTTTTATTTTTTATACTGGTTTGTCACGAGGGGACAATTTCTGATAGAGGGGGGAAATTTTCGTGAGCGAGAAAGAACATCGTGTGTCAAGAAGACAGTTTTTAAACTACACGCTTACAGGTGTAGGGGGGTTTATGGCAGCTGGTATTTTAATGCCGATGACGCGTTTTGCACTTGATCCGGTTTTAAGGAAAGAGGCGGGGGGAGAGATGGTTCCTGTTGCACAAGTTAAAGAGATTACAACAGAACCAAAACGCTTTGACTTTAAGGTAAAGCAGGTTGATGGTTGGTACAAGTCCGAAGAACCTAAATCTGCTTGGGTGCACAAAGATGAAAGCGGAGACATTGTAGCGTTTTCGCCAGTGTGTAAACATTTGGGGTGCACGGTTAACTGGAATTCGGATAAGTCGCATCCTAATCAATTTTTTTGTCCGTGTCACGGAGGACGTTACACAAAAGATGGCATAAACATAAAAGGAACGCCGCCTCTTGCTCCACTTGATGTGTATGAATCTAAAGTGAAGGATGGAACGCTTTATTTAGGAAAAGCAAAGCCAAGAGGGGGTGCGAAATAGATGTTAAATAAAATTTATGATTGGGTGGACGAGCGGCTAGATATTACACCGATATGGCGTGATATTGCAGACCATGAAGTACCCGAACATGTAAATCCGGCGCATCATTTTTCTGCATTCGTCTACTGCTTTGGGGGACTTACGTTTTTTGTTACTGTAATTCAAATTTTGTCAGGAATGTTTTTAACAATGTATTATGTACCTGATATTAAAAATGCTTGGGAATCAGTTTATTATTTACAAAATGAAGTTGCATACGGGCAAATTGTTCGTGGCATGCACCATTGGGGTGCCAGTCTGGTAATTGTAATGATGTTTTTACATACACTTAGGGTTTTCTTCCAAGGTGCATATAAGAAACCTCGTGAATTAAACTGGATTGTCGGTGTTCTTATTTTCTTTGTTATGCTAGGTCTTGGTTTTACTGGATATTTATTACCATGGGATATGAAAGCACTATTTGCAACAAAAGTAGGGATTCAAATTGCGGAGCAAACACCGCTTATCGGCCCTTATATTAAAACATTACTTGCTGGTCACTCCGAAATTGTCGGGGCTCAAACATTAACTCGCTTCTTTGCTATTCACGTCTTCTTCTTACCAGCAGCACTTCTAGGTCTAATGGCCTTCCACTTCATCATGATTCGCAAACAAGGTATTTCTGGTCCGCTATAAGAGATTGCTAATTTAAAAGAATAGAAGAAAAACTGAATTAAAGGAGGGAGATTATGCATCGCGGTAAAGGGATGAAGTTTGTGGGAGATTCACGAGTACCTGTAGCACGTAAACCGAATATCCCAAAAGATTATTCTGAATATCCAGGGAAAACAGAAGCTTTTTGGCCGAACTTCTTGTTAAAAGAATGGATGGTTGGTGCGGTTTTTTTAATCGGTTATTTATGTTTAACAGTGGCGCATCCGTCACCACTTGAGAGAATGGCGGATCCTACAGATGCAGGATATATACCACTTCCAGACTGGTACTTCTTATTTTTATATCAATTGTTAAAATATTCATACGCATCAGGCTCATATACTGTAATCGGTGCATTTATTATGCCAGGAATTGCGTTTGGAGCATTATTATTGGCTCCATTTCTCGATCGAGGCCCTGAAAGACGTCCGTTGAAGCGTCCAGTGGCAACTGGATTTATGCTATTAGCGATAGCTTCTATCATCTTTTTAACATGGGAGTCTGTGGCACATCATGACTGGGAAGCTGCAAAAAAACAGGGTGCAATTGTTAAAACGACACAGGTGGATAAAAATGATGATGGTTATAAATTAATGCAAAAAAATACATGTTTAACATGTCATGGTGATAACTTACAAGGGGGTGCAGCAGCACCAGCATTACAAAACTTAACGTTAAAACCAGAAGAAATTGCAAAGATTGCGAAAGATGGAAAAGGTGCAATGCCTAAAGGGGTATTTAAAGGTACGGATGAAGAGGTAAAGAAACTTTCAGAATTTATTGCAAAATATAATAAGAAATAAGTGAAGGCTGACTGCAATTTTTTGTAGTCAGCTTTTCTATTTGGAAGAGGAAGTTTGTTATAATATATATACATTTTGTTTTTCAATTTAAAAGTGTCTGCTATGAAGAACAAAAGGTAATCGCTATTTGTTTTCTCGTTGTGTTTCTCACTTGGCATGAGGTAAAGGATCTGACCACTACTATGCATGAACGGATGCTCTCTCCTACTTAAAAGGACTGGTTTTTATAAAGAATTACTATATTTGAAAGGTGTTGTACATATAGATTGGCTTATTTGTATGCATTATTAAGACAGCGTTCAGTTTTAATATTTTTACTTATTATTAATATTCTAGGAACAATATTTGGTTTTGTTTGGTATGGAGAACAACTGATGGAAACTTCAATGATATTCTGGCCATTTGTTCCGGATAGCCCTATCGCAAGCTTATTTTTTGTAATCGTGTTATTCGCATTTTTACGAAATAAAAATTGGGGACTAATAGAAGCGTTAGCAATCGTTTCGTTAATGAAATATGGTATTTGGGCTGTTGTTGTAAATGGTATTATGTTTATGGTTCAGGGCGATCTTGGGTTTATGGGCTATATGTTGGTATTTTCTCATTTTGCAATGGCCGTGCAAGGTTTATTGTATGCTCCGTTTTATCGTATTAAAAAGTGGCATTTTATTGTAGCGAGTATATGGACATTACATAATGATGTAATCGACTATTTATTTTGGCAAATGCCGAGATATGGTATTATGCATTTGTTTGTTGAACAGATTGGTTATTTTACATTTTGGCTAAGTATTGTTGTACTAGCTATTACATATTATTATTGTTTGAGAAGGAATCGAAAGCAGTTTTTGTTATGAATTTAAATGAGGAATTGGGGGAAATGAATGAATGCAAATAAGATAGGACCAAGAGTGCTGGATAGCTGTATAAATTCTATTGTTTCATACTGTATCGCATTTTTTATTTTTGCTGCTGCAACTACAATTGTTGTATATGGAAAATGGATATATTATGCAGATATACATTTTTTAAATATACCAGATTTAGCAAATATGACAGAGTCTGAAATTAAGAGAAACTATGATGTGCTGATTACATATCTTTCTCCTTTTTATCAAGGATCATTACAGTTTCCTACACTGGATATGTCAACAAGCGGAAGAATTCATTTTGTTGATGTGAAAAATATTTTAGTGAAAATTCAATACGGAATGTGTATGGCGCTTGGTATTGTTTTATTGGGTGGATGGTACTTATTACGAAAAAGAAAGGTGAAGTTTTTATTACATGGTGCAATTTTGACTATTATATTTCCGATTGCGCTTACTTTACCCATTGCCATTAATTTTGAAAAGAGTTTTGTACTATTTCATAAACTTCTTTTTACTAATGATTATTGGCAGTTTGATAGTGAAACGGATCCGGTTATTTTAATGCTACCAGAACAGTTTTTTATGCATGCAGCATGTGTTATTTTATTATTGATTTTATGCGGTAGTGCGATTTGTTATTTTATGTATCGTTATTTACGAAAAAAGAGTAAAACTTCAATGAAGAATCTTTATTCATAAAGTAAAACTTTCATTAGTCGAGAGTTCACCCCTTAACAATTAACATAAAATATTTTTCAACCTTGTTCTGTTCTATTCTTGTCCACCTTAACATATTTTGTACTAGTAGTTATAGGGGGGACCGGGATGAAAAGAGTCTTAATTGGAATGATAGCATTTCTGATTATATTGTTTCCAGTACGCATATATGCTGAAAAATGGACTGAGTTAACGGTACTACTAGATGATTCCTTACAACTTGTAAAACAGGAAGAATATGAGAAAGCAATGCAAGTATTGCGAAGTTTTTCAGAGCGATTTGTATTACGAGAGAACACAAAGGAAAATAAACTAACACCTATGCATTTTCGGATAATTTCTTTAGCATATGACAAGGCACAGCAATCGCTTGGAGAAGAAAGTGTAGATCGTCAAATAAAAATAGATGATGTATTAGCATTACAACTGGCGGTAGATGCGGAGGTATCTAAGTATCAACCGCTTTGGATAGAACGAGAAGGACGTGTTATGGGGGCTTTTGCTAAAGTTGAAAAAACACTTCAAGCAGGAGATAATGAAGGTTTCCAACGATCGTTAAATACATTTCTACGTGAATTTGATGTGATTTATCCAAGTTTAATGATTGCATTGCCAGAAAATCAATCGCAGCGTGTAAATGCGCATTTATCGTATTTGGATGAATTTCGTAATGTTATGTTAAAAAATAAAAGTGGACAAACGCAATTAGGGATTATAAAAGAAGATTTACAAAAAATATTCCAAACAGCAAAGAAAGATGAAGTGGATTCTTCTCTCATATGGTTTATGACAATTACAGGTGGGATCATTTTGTTTACATTAACATACGTTGGCTGGAGAAAATATAAGGGAGAGAAAGCAAAGCGTACCAGCGGGATGCATTCTAAAAATCGATAATATTACGAATATAGACAAGGATTGTAAGGTTTCTTTATTGACAATGTGTAAAGAAGAAAATAGAATGGAAAGTACTAAATAATTAAGACTTCACTGGAGGTTCATGATGTTTTATTTAATTTACTTCGCGATCATTATGATCATACCGTTGTATGCACAGTCTAAAGTACGTAGTGCTTACAGTAAGTATTCACAAGTGTATTCAACATCCGGTATGACAGGAGCGGAAGTGGCTCGGAAAATTTTAGATGAGAATGGATTATACAATGTAGCTGTAGAAGAAACACCAGGTCATTTATCAGATCATTATGATCCAACAGCAAAGACCGTTCGTTTATCAACGGATAACTATTATGGTCATTCTGTTGCGGGAACAGCGGTAGCGGCTCATGAAGTAGGACATGCGATTCAAGATGCAAATGATTATAACTTTATGCGTCTTCGTCATTCATTAGTGCCTATGGCGAATTTTGGATCAAATATGTCATGGATTTTTATCTTAATTGGTATGTTTGCACAAATGACTGGTTTATTGTTACTAGGGATTATTTTAATGGCTGCAGGTGTACTGTTTCAACTTGTTACATTACCAGTTGAATTTGATGCATCCAAACGTGCAATGCAGCAAATTGAAGCTCTTGGAATTGTATCGACAGATGAATATGGGCAAGCTCGTAAAGTATTAAACGCAGCAGCATTAACATATGTGGCAGCAGCAGCAGTTGCAGTATTTGAATTGCTTCGTCTAGTGTTAGTATATACGGGTATGCAACGTAGTGACGATTAAAGGCTATCAATTTTGATAGTCTTTTTTATTATGCTTGGATTTTAGGGGAATTTGGTAACTCAAACTTAACTGTTGGAACGAATTCTAATGTGAATTTTTGTAGAGATGAAATTCATCTTTATAGAATAAGAAGATGGAAATTTTTTTACTAGGTTTAATTTCATTTGTTTTTTTGTTCTACGTGTAATTCGGTAATAGAATTCTAGAGAGAAAGTTATAATAAGAATAGGTAGAATGATTAAGATTAAAGGTGATGAGTATGCAATATCCAGCTTCATTAGTGATGCATGTGAAAGAGCGTAGTGTTAACTATGCCGTAGAGGGATTTATAAGTGGACAGGGTCCTGAAAAGCCGAAATTGATGCTTGTTGGAGAAGCACCTGGAGAAACTGAAATTCATAATGGTATTCCATTTAGTGGAAGAGCAGGAGAGCAGTTAATGGTTTTTTTAGAACATATTGGTCTAAAAAGAGAAGAAGTATATATTACAAGTGCTGTTCGTAGTCGGCCTTATACATGGAGAGAGAAAAGAGAGCGGAGCGGGCAAATTATTCAGAAGAAATACAATCGAACTCCTAATCAGAGAGAAGTACTTGCACATGCTCCTTTGTTAGATTATGAGATAGAGCATGTGCAAGCGCCGGTTATTGTCACACTTGGAAATATTGCACTAAAGCGTTTAGTGGGATCAGGTAAAAAGATTACTGATGTTCATGGGGAATTATTACAACAACCAGTGCGGAAATTGAAAAATAATCAAAGCACAGATTTTGTATGGACTGAGCAAGTGTATAATATCTTTCCGACATTTCATCCAGCTTCAATTTTTTATAATAGAAGCTTATTGGAATTAATTTATGCTGATTTAGAAAAGTTGAGGGAGTATATAAAGTAGAATGGTAAAACACCTAGAAAAGCTTATTTGGGCTTGAAAGCTTTTCTAGGTACACATATGGGTTTACGCTTGAAGAATTCATGTAGTTAATTATGTAACGGGTTTTTATTCTCATCTAGTGTAAATCCTTCACCAACTACATCATGTACATCGCTTACTGCAACAAATGCATGAGGATCCACAGAAGTGATAATATTTTTTAATTTTACGATTTCATTTTTTGCAACAACACAATAAAGGACATTTCGTTCAATCTTTGTATAGGAACCAACAGCTTTTAAAAAGGTAGCCCCGCGCTCCATTTCGGATAGAATTTTGGCTGCGATTTCGTCATTTTTGTCAGAAATAATGGTTGCTCCTTTCGCTGCATATGCCCCTTCTTGCATAAAATCAATCACCTTCGCTCCGATAAAGACAGCAACTAACGTATACATGCCTTCGCGATAAGATAAGTATGTGAGAATTGAGATGACAATGACAACAGCGTCAAACATAAACATCGTTTTTCCCATGCTCCAGCCAATATATTTATGTGCTAATCGCGCAATAATATCGACACCGCCAGTTGTCCCGCCGTATTTAAATATAATTCCGAGGCCAATGCCAATAAAGGCACCTGCGAACAATGCAGCTAACGTCATATCGTTTTGCAAATTTAAATGTAAATTTAATGATTCATAGCGTTGGAAAATCCAAAGAAATAAAGAAACACTAAATGTTCCGATTAATGTATATAAGAAAGTTGTTCGTCCTAGTAACTTCCAACCGACGAAAAAGAGAGGGATGTTTAAGAGTAAATTTGTATATGATGGATCAAGTGAAAATAGAAAATAAAGTAATAACGTAATTCCTGTAAAGCCACCTTCTGCTAAGTGATTTTCAATATTAATATTTACGATGCCAAAAGAGAAGATAGCGGAACCAATCAAAATAAATATAATGTTTTGAATCTTCAAGTTAGTTTTCATGCCGTAAGCCCCCTAATATGTAATTGTTACTTTGCTCCGCTAAAACGATAAAATACAGAAAATAGTTTTACTTTGCCCTGCGCCAACGGTTGGTAGGAGATAAAGCTAAGAATGGGCGGACCATCCGTAAGAGCCAGATTGGCTAGGGCTAATCTTTTGCAAGAAGAGCGTTTGCGAAAGAAAGTTTCACTTTATTATAGTCTATCCAAAAATACGTGGCAAATAGGGGGGAAGAGGAATAATATTTGTCAAATCGCCATGAATTGGCTAACATGAAAGAGGAAGGATTAGAGGTGAACAATATGGAACAAAAAACGATGAAAGATATGCAGAAAGAAGTTGATGCATATATTAGTCAATTTAAAGAAGGTTATTTCAGTCCGCTTGCAATGATGGCACGTTTGACAGAAGAAATGGGTGAACTTGCAAGAGAAGTGAATCACTATTACGGTGAAAAACCGAAGAAAACGACTGAAAAAGCTCGAACAATTGAAGAGGAACTTGGAGATGTATTATTTGTTATGATCTGTATGGCAAATAGCTTACATATTGATTTAGAAACAGCACATAACATTGTAATGAATAAATTTAATATACGTGATAAAGATCGCTGGACACGTATTGAAGAGGGAGAGAAAGAGTAATGAAAGATATTAAAGTAATTATTGCTGGACCAAGAGGACGCATGGGATATGAAGCTGTACTTCTAATGGAGAGAACACCACATTTTCAATTAGTAGCAGCAGTTGATTATAAACATGGTGGTGACAAAATTTCAAATCTTCCAGGAATGCCAGCATTAGATGCCCCAATCTATGCGGACTTACATACTTGTTTAAATGAAGTAGAAGCGGATGTATTGCTAGATTTAACGACACCAGAAATCGGAAAAAAACACGTTACACTTGCTGTTGAACATGGTCTTCGTTCTGTTATCGGTACGACAGGGTTTACAGAAGAAGAACTTCAACATTTAACAGATACTGCGAAAGAAAAACAAGTAGGTACAATTATTGCTCCAAACTTTGCAGTTGGTGCAGTACTTATGATGAAGTTTTCGCAAATGGCAGCGAAATATTTCCAAGATGTTGAAGTGATTGAATTACATCATGATCAAAAACTAGATGCTCCTTCGGGAACAGCTGTAAAAACAGTAGACTTAATCCGTCAAAATCGTGAACCAAAACAACAAGGTCATCCAAATGAAACAGAACAATTAAAAGGAGCACGTGGTGCGAATGTAGATGGGATTCACATTCATAGCGTACGTTTACCAGGCCTTATTGCGCATCAAGAAGTATTGTTTGGTGGAGACGGACAGATGTTAACGGTTCGTCATGATTCATTCAATCGAGCATCATTTATGTCTGGAGTAAAATTATCTATCGAAACAGTAATGAATCTTGATCATCTTGTATATGGATTAGAGAATATCATCGACTAAAGGGGAGAAAACGGATGAAGATTGCTTTAATTGCACACGACAAAAAGAAGGATGATATGGTTTCGTTCGCATACGCATATAAACCAATCTTTGAACAACATGAACTTTTTGCAACAGGAACAACAGGTCTTCGTATTATGGAAGCGACAGGTTTAGAAGTTACAAGATATCAATCTGGTCCTCTTGGTGGTGACCAGGAGATTGGTGCAATGATTGCAAAAAATGATTTAGATATGGTGATTTTCTTCCGAGATCCATTAACAGCACAACCACATGAACCGGATGTAAATGCGTTGCTTCGTTTATGTGATGTATATGCAATTCCGCTTGCAACGAACATGGCAAGTGCAGAAATGTTAATGCACGCATTAGATCGAGGGGATTTGGACTACCGAAAGTTAAGAAAATGAGGGGAACAATTATGAGTGGATTACATATATTAGCGTTTGGTGCCCATGCCGATGATGTTGAAATCGGCATGGCAGGCACCATTGCAAAATATACGAAACAAGGATATCAAGTTGGCATCTGTGATTTAACAGAGGCTGATTTATCTTCAAACGGAACGGTCGAATTAAGAAAAAAAGAGGCCCAGACAGCTGCTCGTATTATGGGAGTAGAAACGCGGATTAATTTAGCAATGCCGGACCGTGGTTTGTATATGAAAGAAGAATATATACGGGAAATCGTAAAGATTATTCGTACATATAAACCAACGCTAATTTTTGCACCATATTATGAAGATCGTCACCCAGATCATGCGAATTGTGCAAAACTTGTGGAAGAAGCGGTATTTTCAGCGGGTGTTCGTAAATATATGCCAGAAATTCCGCCACACCGTGCGCAATCTTTTTATTATTATATGATTAATGGTTTTCATAAACCCAATTTCTGTATAGATATTAGTAAGCAGCTTTCTGAAAAGATAGCAGCGTTAGAAGCGTATGAAAGTCAGTTTACAACTGGAAGTGATGGGGTTAAGACACCTTTAACGGAAGGGTATGTTGAAACGATTATCGCTCGTGAGAAAATGTTTGGAAAAGAAGTTGGAGTTATGTATGCTGAAGGATTTATGAGTAAAAAGCCAGTTTTATTACATGCTGATTTAATAGGGGGATGTAAATGAAATTGAAAATAGGTATAACATGTTATCCTTCTGTGGGTGGTTCTGGAGTTGTGGGTACGGAACTTGGAAAGCAATTGGCTGAACGAGGTCATGAAATTCACTTTATTACCTCTGGAGTTCCATTCCGATTAAATAAAGTATATCCAAACATTTATTTTCATGAAGTAACGGTAAATCAATATTCTGTCTTTCAATATCCACCTTACGATTTAGCATTAGCAAGTAAAATGGCAGAGGTGGCGCAGAGAGAAAACTTGGATATTTTACATGTGCACTACGCAATACCACATGCAATTTGTGCATACTTAGCGAAGCAGATGATTGGAGACGATATTAAAATCGTTACGACGTTACATGGAACTGATATTACTGTACTTGGTTCAGACCCTTCTCTAAATAATTTAATACGGTTTGGTATTGAGCGATCTGATGCTGTTACAGCTGTATCTCACTCGTTAATTCAAGAAACAAATGAGCTTGTAAAGCCAAATAAAGAAATTCAGACTGTATATAATTTTATTGATGAGCGTGTCTATTTTAAGAGAGATATGTCCCAACTAAAAAAAGAGTATGGCATACGTGAAGGTGAAAAGGTATTAATCCATATTTCGAATTTTCGTAAGGTCAAGCGTGTACAAGATGTTGTCCAGTCATTTGCTAACATTGTAAAAGAAGTGGATGCGAAATTATTACTTGTTGGTGATGGACCAGAATTTTGTACAATTGTACAGTTGGTGAAAAGCTTACATATTGAAGAACATGTTTTGTTTTTAGGAAAACAGGATAATGTTGCAGAGCTTCTTGCCATGAGTGACTTAATGTTACTTTTATCGGAAAAAGAAAGCTTTGGTCTTGTTTTACTAGAAGCAATGGCTTGTGGTGTGCCATGTATTGGAACACGGGTTGGGGGCATTCCAGAGGTTATTAAACATGGTGAAACGGGATATATATGCAAAGTTGGTGATACGTTAGGCATAGCAAAACAAGCAATACAACTCCTTAAGAATAAAGAGCTTCATCAAAATATGGCAGAGCAAGCGATGGCAGCTGTATATGAGCAATTTCGTTCAGGAAAAATTGTTTCACAATATGAGGAGATTTATTATGACATACTAAGGGATGACAAACATGAAACGATTTAAGCAGGCTGCAGAGATTATTGAAATATTAAACCGACATGGACATGAGGCGTATTTCGTTGGTGGAAGTGTTCGTGATTTTATTATTGGTAGACCAATTGGTGATATTGATATTGCAACATCGGCTTTACCAGAAGAAGTAATGAATCTATTTCCACGTCATGTTCCTGTCGGTCTTGAACACGGTACTGTTATTGTTTTACAAGAAGGAGTTCCTTATGAAGTGACGACCTTTCGAACAGAAAGCGAATATGAGGATTTTCGACGACCGAGCAGTGTTCAATTTGTGCGTTCATTAGAAGAGGACTTGCAGAGACGTGATTTTACAATGAATGCAATTGCGATGACTGAACAGGGAAAAATCATTGATTTATTTGGTGGGCAAGAGGCGATTAAAACGAAAGAAATTATAACTGTAGGAGATGCATCTTCTCGTTTTCAAGAAGATGCACTACGTATGATGCGTGGTATTCGCTTTGTTAGTACTTTAGGCTTCTCTTTAGAGGAACAAACGAAGTATGCGATTGAAAAGTATGGACATTTGTTGGAACATATAGCGATTGAAAGAATTACGGTTGAGTTTGAAAAGCTGTTGACAGGTACATATTGTGTAAAGGGGCTTCAAAAACTAGTAGAGACAAAATTATTTACGCATTTACCGTATTTACAAATGTCAGAAGAGAGAATTTTAAAAGCTGCGCAATATAAATGGGATTCTTTTGAAACGGAAATTGAGGCGTGGGCATTTTTCCTATATTGTATTGGTGAAGAACATCCATCAGTTTTCTTGCGTCAATGGAAATTTTCAAATAAAAAAATAAAAGATATTGTAGCTGTTATATTAGCAATCCGTTCTAGAAAAACAAAGTCTTGGGATGCAGTCTTTCTATACAAAACAGGTTTGCAGACTGCTTTAATGGCTGAAAGAGTATATCAAGCTATTATAGAAAAATATGATATGTCTTCTGTAAATCAAGTGCAGTCATTATTTAATTCATTATCTATCCATAATCGTCAGGAAATGAAGGTAAGTGGTAATGATTTATTAGGTTGGACAGAAAAAAAGCCAGGACCATGGGTGGCAGAAGTATTGCAAAGAATTGAAGAAGAAATTTTACAAGAACGATTAGAAAATGAGAAAGAAAAAATAAGGGAGTGGCTACACGGATGCAATCTACTATAAGAAAACAATTATTACAAGTTTTTTCTGAAGCAGATGGCGAGTTTGTATCTGGTCAAATAATTAGTGACAAGCTTGGCTGCTCAAGAACCGCTGTTTGGAAACATATGGAGGATCTTCGAAGTGAAGGGTATGAACTAGAAGCTGTACGCCGTCTTGGCTATCGGATTGCTAGTAAACCAGATAAAGTAACAGCGAATGAAATTCAATTAGGCTTACAGACAGAATTTATAGGGAGAACGGTTTATTTTGAAGAATCTGTAGAGTCTACGCAGCATATTGCAGCAAAACTTGCTTATGAAGGTGCAGCAGAAGGAACGATTGTTGTGGCGGAAGAACAAACGGCAGGGCGCGGTCGTTTGAGTAGAAAATGGCATTCACCAAAAGGGACGGGAATTTGGATGAGTATCATTTTGCGTCCGGCTATTCCAGTTCATCATGCGCCTCAACTTACACTATTAGCAGCTGTTAGTGTAGCTCAAGCGATTGAAAAATGTGTAGGTGTACATGTTGGAATTAAATGGCCTAACGATATTTTAATACAAGGTAAAAAGGCTGTTGGTATTTTAACAGAGATGCAGGCTGATCCAGATAAAATTAACGCTGTTATTATGGGAATAGGTATTAATGCAAACCAGGGGCAAGAGCATTTTGCTGATGAGATTAAGCAAATCGCAACTTCTTTAGCGATTGAATCAGGTAAACCAATTGTTCGAGCGGACCTGATGCAACAGATCTTTTTACAAATGGAGAAGTTATATCAAGAATATGTAACGAATGGTTTTTCGGTTATTAAACTTCTTTGGGAAAGTTATGCGATAAGTATAGGAAAAGAAATTACGGCTCGAACGATGAAAGATACGATTACAGGTATCGCAAGAGGAATTACAGCAGATGGTGTACTTATGTTAGAAGATGATAAAGGGCAGATTCATCATATTCATTCTGCGGATATAGAAATTAAGTGAAGAGAAGTTCCAATTTGGGAGCTTCTTTTTATTTGTATATTTGATGGATAGGAATCAAATTGTGGATAACCGTTAATTGGTATTTTGAAAATTTCACATACTGTAATAAAATAGAAAATTATTTTTTCAAAAAAATGTAGTAATTTTATTTCTTTGTTTGCTATAATTAGTTCGAACATGGGCAGTATCTGAGTGAACTGCACCGTTATTTCAAGCGATGAAGAAAAATAATTTGGATTCTGCCTTGATCCAACAACGGACTGGGACAGAGGGATGAATTTTGCCGACTAACACAACCCTTCTGCTCTTTTGTGGCCAGAGGGGTTTTTTATATGATTTCGGTCATCTCCTCTCTCCTGAAATAAAGGAGGAGTAATTTTTGAAAACGACAACAGATTTTTTGAAAATGAAAGAGAAAGGTGAGCCGATTACGATGCTTACTGCGTATGATTATCCATCTGCTAAGCTTTCAGAAGAAGCTGAAGTCGATATGATTTTAGTAGGGGATTCTCTTGGAATGGTTGTACTTGGATACGATTCAACGATTCCAGTAACTGTAGATGATATGATTCATCATACGAAAGCAGTGCGCCGTGGAGCTAAGGACACTTTTATTGTAACGGATATGCCGTTTATGTCTTACCATGTATCTTTGCAAGAAACAATGCATAATGCACGTCGTATTATTCAAGAGAGCGGAGCACATGCAGTGAAAGTGGAAGGGGCTGATGAAGTAGTCTCAATCATTCGCTTCTTAACGAATGCAGGAATTCCTGTTGTATCCCATCTTGGTTTAACACCTCAATCTGTGGGGGTATTAGGTGGTTATAAAGTGCAAGGAAAAGATGCGGAAAGTGCAAAGAAATTGTTAGAAGATGCGAAGAGGTGTGAAGAAGCTGGTGCGATGGCAATCGTTTTAGAATGCGTACCAATGCAATTAGCAGAGCTTGTATCACAGCAACTGACAATTCCTACAATAGGCATTGGTGCAGGGAGTAAAGTAGACGGCCAAGTGCTTGTTTATCACGATCTCATTACGTATGGAGTGGAGCGTGTTCCAAAATTTGTGAAGCAATATACGTCTGTTCAGGAAGAAATTGTACGTGGGATCTCACAATATGTTGCTGAAGTAAAAGCAAGACAATTTCCTGAAGAAAAACATTCATTCACAATGAAAGAGGAAGAGTGCTTAGCGTTATACGGAGGGAAACAGTAATGAAAATTGTAACAACAGTGCAAGAGATGCAGAGAATTGCCAGTGAAATTCGTGCAAGTGGGAAAGAAAGTGGCTTTGTTCCAACGATGGGATATTTACATGAAGGGCATGCTACTTTATTACGTCAAGCACGAGAAGAGAATGAAGTGGTTATTTTAAGTGTATTTGTAAATCCATTGCAGTTTGGACCGAATGAAGATTTGGATCGCTATCCTCGGGACATTGTTAGGGATGAGAAGGTAGCAAAAGAAGCTGGAGTCGATTATTTATTTTATCCGAGTGTGGAAGAAATGTACCCAGCAGAACAGACTACAAAAGTTGAGGTTGTAAAGCGGACAGACGTGTTATGCGGTAAGCAACGACCAGTTCATTTTTCTGGTGTTGCGACTGTATTGATGAAGCTATTTAATATTACAATGCCGAATCGTGCCTATTTTGGTATGAAAGACGCACAGCAAGTTGCTGTTATTGAAGGGTTTGTACGTGATTTTAATATTCCAATTACAATTGTACCTGTTGATATTGTTAGAGAAGAAGACGGATTAGCAAGAAGTTCTCGCAATGTATATTTATCGGAGAAAGAGCGCGAGGAAGCGCCGCATTTATATCGTAGCTTATGTATAGCGAAAGAGCGGATTGAAGAGGGAGAGTGTAATCCACAAGTGGTTACAAACCTCGTGAAAGAATACATTGAAAAAAATACACAAGGTACTGTTGAGTATGCAGATCTATATACGTATCCAGCTTTGACAGAGTTAGAGGTAATTCAAGGACGTATTATTCTTGCAATTGCAGTGAAATTTGAAAATGCACGATTAATTGACAATATAACATTAACAGTTAAATAAGGGGGATCATCTATGTTTCGCACAATGATGAGAGCGAAGTTACACCGCGCGACTGTAACGGAAGCAAATTTAAATTATGTAGGTAGTATTACAATTGATGAAGACTTAATGGATGCAGTCGAGATTGTAGAAAATGAAAAAGTACAAATTGTAAATAATAACAACGGAGCTCGCTTAGAGACGTATGTGATTAAAGGAGAACGTGGAAGCGGTGTTGTTTGTTTAAATGGTGCAGCTGCAAGGCTTGTACAACCTGGAGATAAAGTTATTATTATTTGCTACGGCCTCGTAGCGGCAGAAGAAGTATACAAGCAAGCACCAAAAATTGCGGTGTTAGATGATAACAATCAAATTATTGAAATGTTAGGTGCTGAAAAAGCTGGCACGATTTTATAAAGTAGAATTTTAATTAGTCGGGGACTTCATCCTCACCGATTGAGAGAAACAAAAGAAAAGTTATTCCTTATGGAGTAGCTTTTTTATTTTGAAATGAAATCATTTCATTTTGTGCATCTTTTCATTAAGATGATATAAAACGTGGTATAGTAACAATATATGAATTTTTATTGTTTGAAAGGGTAAGAAATTGAGGTGTTACATATGAGTAAGCGTTATGTCGTTGTCGATTTAGAGACGACAGGGAACTCCTGGAAAGATGGGAAGGACAGAATTACACAAATTGCAGCTGTTGTAGTAGAAGATGGAGAAATACTGGAAATTTTTTCGTCTTTTGTTAACCCGAAGAGAGAGATTCCCCCATTTATTACAGAATTAACAGGGATTGATGAAAATCTTGTGAAACAAGCCCCGCTATTTTGCGATATTGCACCAATGGTAGCTGAACTATTACATGGTGCTTATTTTGTTGCACATAACGTTCACTTTGATTGGAATTTTTTGAAGGAAGAATTAAAGCAGGCTGGATATGGAGAAGTAAACTGCCCAAAAATTGATACGGTTGAATTGGCACAAATTTTATTGCCGACAGCTGATAGCTATAAATTGCGCGATTTAGCAAAAAAACATGAATTGGAACACGATCAACCGCATCGTGCGGATAGCGATGCTCTTGTGACAGCAGAATTATTTTTACAATTTCTAAATCAATTAGAAAAACTCCCCCTTGTCACCTTACAATCTTTTTATGAGCTAAGCGATGTATTACAAAGTGATATAGCGAATATCATTTCAGAAAATATTTTAAATAAAGTGATGCTTGGTACAGAAGAGGCAAATGAGTACGAAGTATACCGAAATATTGCGCTGCGAAAACGAAATTATGCATTAGAAATGGGTGATGATTGTTCATCTAAATTTGATGCTTTTTTATACAAGTCAATGGAAAAACTTGAATTAAAGATGCCAACTTTTGAAAAAAGGGAAAGTCAACAGCGAATGATGAAGGAAATATATACAGCGTTAAGAGATTCTCGTTTTTCATTAATTGAAGCTGGTACGGGTACAGGTAAGACACTTGCTTATTTGCTTCCAAGTATTTATTTTGCAAAGAAAAAAGAAGAGCCAGTTATTATTAGTACGCAAACGGTACAATTGCAACAACAAATGATTGAAAATGAAATTCCTTTATTGCAAAGTATACTACCATTTCCATTCGAAGTGGCTCTCTTAAAAGGAAGGAAACACTACCTTTGTTTACATAAATTTGAATATGCATTGCAAGAAGAAGAGAAGAACTATGATGCTGCGCTTACGAAAGCAAAAATTTTAGTATGGTTACTGCAAACAGAGACTGGTGATCGTGATGAGCTTAATATCCCAGAGGGTGGGAAGTTACTGTGGGATCGTATATGTAGTGACACATATAGTCCAGGTGGAATGCAAAGCAATTGGTTTAGTCGCTGTTTTTATCAACGTGCAAAAAATAAAGCGTTGTTCGCAGATATTGTTATTACAAATCATGCATTACTATTTCAAGACTTTGTTAGCGAAGATCCATTGTTGGGATCATGTGAATATATTATTTTTGACGAAGCTCATCATATTGAAGAAACAGCGACTCGGACACTTGGAGACCAGTTTTCATGCATGTATTTTCAATTGATCTTATCACGATTGGGTACGTTAGAAACAGATGATGTACTATCAAAGGTGTATGAATTGGTGGGAAAATCTAAAAATTCACCACGATCAACTTTTCGGATGTTAAGTCATAGGTTGAAAGAAATTAAATTTGATGCGGATGAATTATTTCAAATGTTACGTACATTTATATTTCAGCAAACACAGCAAGAACAAGGGGCAAATAATATACCACTTATTTATCGATATAATGCGGATCAAGAGGATGGAAAACTATGGAGGAGTATAGTCGAGTTAACTAATCGCTTCGTATACGAGTTGAGAAAAATACTTACTGTGCTAGATAAACAAGCGGATATATTACAAAGTAAAATTGAATGGGAGATACATGTTGTTACAGGCGAATTTATGCATTTACTTGAAATATTGCGCAAAATGGCCGACTCATTACAATTGCTTATACTAGAAAAAACAGCATATGTGACATGGATGGAAACAGAAACGAAAGGTACAATTCATTCCACTGTGTTATATTCACAACCTGTCCATATAGGCGAAAGATTTGCGGATGAGTTCTTAACAAAAAAGAGAAGCGTTATTTTTACTTCGGCGACTTTGACAGTTAATAATACATTTGATTATATGCAGGAACAACTTGGCTTATATGACTTTGCACCAGATACATTAACAGTTTCATCGCCATTTCATTATGAGGAGCAAGTGAAATTAATGGTTCCTACTGATGTCCCTCTTATTAAGGAAGTAAGCGAGGATACGTATATAAGAGAAGTATCCTATCATATTACGAAGATTGCTAAAGCGACAAATGGAAGGATGCTCGTATTATTTACATCATATGAAATGTTAAAGAAAACATATACAAACTTAAAACAAGCGGAGGAATTAGAAGATTTTGTATTACTAACACAAAGTGTTCATAATCGTAGTCGAAGTCGTTTAGTTCGGAAGTTTCAAGAGTTTGATAAATCAATTTTGTTAGGAACAAGTAGTTTTTGGGAAGGGATTGATATTCCTGGAGATGCATTAAGCTGTCTCGTTATTGTTCGATTACCATTTACACCGCCTCATCAGCCGATGATGGAAGCTAAAAGCGAATGGTTGAAAAATAAAGGGGACGATGTATTTACGAAGTTGGCACTTCCGCAAGCGATTCTTCGTTTTAAACAAGGATTTGGTCGATTAATTCGTACAACGACGGATACTGGAACGGTGTTTGTGTTAGACCGTCGTTTAACTAATTCTTTTTATGGAAAAAGGTTTATGCAATCTATTCCGAATGTTCCTCTTTATGAAGGGACATTAGAACAACTATTAGAGCACTTAGAACAATAATGCCGAAACAAGGAAACTTTAGTTAGTAGGAGTTTCTTCATTCTATACCGGTTCTTCGTTTTTACAAATGGTTTTTAGACGAAAAGTGTACTCTTGTCTAAGTATTATTCCTAGAGGTAGGAAAGGTTACGATCCATAAGTAGTGGAATAAATAAAAATATGCCTGAAGTACGATGTACTTCAGGCATGAAATGTGGGTAGGAGGAAATTTATTTTTTCTTACTTCTTGTATACAAATGTTTCGGTTTTCAATTTGAAACCTTTTTTTGCTGAACATGTCCTGCTATAATAGATGGGTGATGAAGCAGGGGTTGTAAAGAATGTACTCTTATTGTAACCGCATTGCGTTCTTCTATAATTAGAAATTTTTGTGTAACGGAGGAGTTTTCATGGAAAAGAAAATCGAAGTGCTATCAACGACGCGTATTAAATATTCGTCTGACTTATATAAAATCGTTGATAGTTTAAATCGCACTTTAAAAGAGCAAGACCTCATGTTCGGATTGGCATTAGACGAAAACGAAAAAGAAACAGCAGTATTTACGATATACAGAACGTAGTGATACAATGAAAAAGTGGATCTTTGCCATCATTATCGTTATCGTTGCCGTTGTGCTATATGGGGTGCATGTTTATAATGCGACAATGGAAAAGAAAATTCCGAAAGAGTCAAAAGTCGTAGAGATTGCGAAAGAAAAAGGAAAACTTTCAGAGGTAAAAACCGTTGACTATTATAATGGAAAATCTTCATATACAGTCGTACAAGGTTTAAATGAAAAAAGAGAACAAACTATCGTTTGGGTACCTGAGAAAGAAGGAAATGTTCTAGTACGAAAAAAGAACGAAGGCATTTCTGAAAAGAAAGCTTTACAGATTGTGGCTAGTGACCGTAATCCAAAAGAATTTGTAAAGGTAAAATTAGGTGCTGAAAACGATGTTCCGTTGTGGGAAATTACATATATTGATCAAGAAGGTCGTTATACGTATTATTATCTAGAATTTCAAGATGGGAAATATGCTGGATATTACAGCATTGAAAAATAGATGCAGGGGGAACCACAAATGAAATTAGCAAAGCGAGTAGCTGCCTTAACACCGTCTTCAACTTTAGAAATTACAGCAAAGGCACAAGCATTAAAAGCCGAGGGGCATGATGTAATAGGATTAGGTGCAGGGGAACCTGACTTTAATACACCAGAACATATTATGAATGCCGCACATCAAGCAATGCTAGAAGGACATACAAAATATACACCAACTGGTGGATTAGCTACATTAAAACAAGAAATTGCGAAGAAATTTAGTCGTGATCAAGGATTATCCTATGATCCTACTGAGATTATCGTATGTAATGGAGCAAAACATGCACTTTATACGTTGTTTCAAGTGTTACTTGATGAAGAAGACGAAGTTATCATTCCGACTCCTTATTGGGTAAGTTATCCAGAACAAGTAAAGCTTGCTGGTGGTAAACCGGTTTATGTAGAAGGCTTAGAAGACAATCAGTATAAAATTACGCCAGAGCAGCTGCGCGGGGCAATTACAGAGAAAACGAAAGCTGTTATTATTAATTCGCCGAGCAATCCAACAGGGATGATTTACAGCAAGGAAGAATTACAGCAGCTTGGAGAAGTATGTTTAGAACACGATATCTTAATCGTTTCTGATGAGATTTATGAGAAATTGGTTTATGGTGGAATCGAGTATACATCTATTGCTCAGCTTTCTAATGCATTAAAGGAACAAACACTTATTATTAATGGTGTATCAAAATCGCACTCTATGACAGGATGGCGCATTGGCTATGCAGCAGGAAATAAGCAGCTTATTAAAGCGATGACAAACTTAGCAAGTCATAGTACGTCAAACCCTACTTCAATTGCTCAATACGGTGCAATTGCTGCGTATGCTGGATCGCAAGAGCCTGTAGAGATGATGCGTCAAGCATTCGAAGAACGATTAAACATTATTTATGATAAATTAATTCAAATTCCTGGTTTCACTTGTATTAAACCACAAGGTGCATTTTATTTATTCCCGAACGTAAAAGAAGCTGTAGCGCTAGCTGGATATGAAACAGTTGATGAATGGGCAAAAGCGTTATTAGAAGAAGAGAAAGTCGCTCTTGTTCCAGGAACAGGATTTGGCGCACCAAACAATGTTCGTTTATCCTATGCAACATCTCTTGAACAATTAGAGAAAGCGTTAGAGCGAATTAATACGTTTATGAGAAGTAAAGTACAAGCTTAAAAAGTTACTTATGTTCATTTTTATCACATAAGTAACTCTGAGCAAATGAAAATGACCTCCCTATCTATTCTATAGGGAGGTTTTTTGACGAATTGTGGTAAAAGGAAATCATAACAGGTGTGTTATACTAGAAAGCGAGGTGTATGGTTATGAAGAAAAAAATGATGTTACAATGGTTTGAACAAGGCAGCATCGCAATTCCGAAATTACTTATGATGCATTATAGAAAATTAGGTTTAAATGAGATGGAATTTATGGTTGTACTCCATGTCCATACCTTTTTAGAGTCGGGGAATTCTTTTCCAACCCCTTCAGAGATTGCAGAACGAATGACAATAACAGAAATGAAATGTATGGAGATCATTCAAGCATTAATTCAAAAAGGTTTTTTAGCCTTAGAAGGTAGTCAAAAATCTGAAGCGATGATGTGCGAAAGTTATTCCTTACAACCGCTTTGGGAAAAGATCTTGCATTTTTTAATGAACGAGACAATAGAAGAAGAAAAAGAAGAACAAAAGCAGCTCCAAGTAAATTTATATACAATTTTTGAACGTGAATTTGGTAGACCGTTATCGCCTTTTGAATGTGAAACATTAGCGATGTGGCAAGATCAGGATCAACATCATCCGAATTTAATTCAAGCAGCCCTTCGAGAATCTGTAATGAGTGGAAAACTTAATTTTCGATATATTGATCGCATTCTCTTTGAGTGGAAAAAGAACGGAATTAAGACGGTTGATCAAGCGCAAGATCAAGGGCGAAAATTTAGAGCGAATCAACAACGAGCGCAACAAGTAACGAAACAAGAGACGAAATATACAGGGAAAGTCCCCTTTTATAATTGGTTGGAGCAGTGATATAGGAGGAAAGGTATGTTAAACAAGACACAAATTCGTTACTGTTTAGATACAATGGCAGAAATGTATCCAGAAGCACATTGTGAATTAAATTATGACAATCCATTTGAACTTGTAATTGCGGTTGCATTATCTGCACAATGTACAGATGTCCTTGTAAATAAAGTAACGAAAAGCTTATTTCAAAAATATAAGACACCCCAAGATTATCTAAATGTATCTTTAGAAGAATTACAACAGGATATTCGTTCGATCGGATTGTATCGGAACAAAGCGAAAAATATTCAAAAGTTATGCCGAATGTTGCTTGAAGACTATAATGGAGAGGTACCACAAGATCGTGATGAACTAACAAAACTACCAGGAGTCGGTAGAAAAACTGCAAATGTAGTTGTTTCTGTAGCTTTTGATATCCCAGCTATCGCTGTTGATACACATGTGGAACGGGTAAGTAAACGCTTGGCTATTTGCCGTTGGAAAGATTCAGTGCTAGAGGTAGAGAAAACGTTAATGAAGAAAGTTCCAATGGAAGAGTGGGGAGTTACGCATCACCGCATGATTTTCTTTGGACGTTATCATTGCAAAGCACAGCGACCGCAATGCGAAGTATGTCCGCTACTAGAAGTGTGCCGTGAAGGTAAGAAGCGAACGAAAGGAAAATAAAAAGATGGAACAAGTCGTACAAATACCGGATGAATTTCGATGCACTCCTTTTTTTGAAGGGAATATAGACAAGATTGTATATTGTTCAGAGCAAACTTTTGAAGAACTGTTACAAAGTACTTATTTTTTATTTGATATTGAAAAACAATACGAGCCATGGAATGGAATTGATAAGAGTATTCCAATTGTATTAGATGTATGGAAAAGTAAGCAAGAGGATATAGCTAGATTGTTTCGAAATAGAAAGCGAAAAGAAGCGAGAGATCCCATGATTCAATTTATCGCTCATGTATTATCAGTTTTATACTGGTTAAATGGAAAACACGTACCAGGGCTGAAAGATATGTGTAGAGAAATTGAAGAGTTAAATATAAAACCTGTTAATTTTATGGAACGATATTTATATATGATAGAGCAACCAAATCATTATCATTCATATATTCAATTAACGCAGCTGTATCTAGAAATAGAAAAACTATATGCGAAAAAAATTATAATAAAAAAGAAGTCACCGTCTCAATAGAGAAAGGTGACTTCTTTTTTATATTATGGTGCTGGATTAACATTTTCTGCTGGAGGAACATCTCCACCACCTGTTGGTTGATCTGGTTTTGGCTTGTTGGCTTCTTCTTCAGCCTTTTTCTTAGCTTCTTCTTCAGCTTTTCTTCTAGCTTCTTCTTCAGCTTTTTTCTTAGCTTCGTCCTCAGCCTTTTTCTTCAGCTCGTCTTCAGCCTTTTTCTTCAGCTCGTCTTCAGCTTTTTTCTTAGCTTCATCCTCAGCTTTTTTATTGACTTCTTCTAATTTTTTCTGCTCATCTTGCTTTTTCTTAGCTTCATCCTCAGCCTTTTTCTTCAGCTCGTCTTCAGCTTTTTTCTTAGCTTCGTCCTCAGCTTTCTTCTTAGCATCTTCACTCTCGCCAGGAACAGTAAAGGATACACCAGCCGCATTGCTTGTGCCTGTTCCTTTTTTCGCTACTACTGAGAAGCTGTAAGTTACACCTGGTTTCACTCCGCTAAGTGAAGCTTTTGTGCCGCTTACGGAGAGACCGCCACTAGAACCATCAGTCGCTTTATAGCTTGCGGAGTATGATTCAGCATCTGAAGGACCGGACCAGCTTAGTGAAATCGTATTAGATGCTGTGTCATAAGATGGCGTTACACCAGTCGGTGGATCTACTTTGATCTGCTTAACAGCATCCTTTTTCGCACCTTTCACATAGAGTTCGTCATTTATACGTTCTACAGAAGAAGGTTGCTCAAAACGAGATGTATCTGTTGCGAACTTACTCATCATTTCTTTGAAAATTTGTTGGGCTATTCGGACCGAAGGTGATTTATCTGGAATATAGTTTTCTTCAGAATCTCTTTCATACCCTGTCCATACCGACATCGTATATTGCGGTGAATAACCTGCAAACCAACTATCTCTGTTAGCACTTTCTGGAATATTATATTTTTTTAATGTATCTGGATCAAAGTTTTGTGTTCCTGTTTTACCAGCAACATCAATTCCTGATACATAAGCTGTTGGACCTGTACCACCAGAACCTGGTTTTACAACATCACGAAGAACATCCGTAATCATAAATGCTGTGTAGTCTTTCATTACTCGTTCTTCTTTTGGTTTAAAGCTTTTCTCTTTTCCATCAGGAAAGACAACTTTTGTTACGAAATGTGGCTTGTTATAATTTCCTTCGTTACCATAGGCGGCATATGCACCAGCTACTTGTAAGGGAGAAGCGGTGTTACTACCAATTGCTGTTGATTCGTATACTGTGTTGTCCTTGAAAGTCATTCCAAGTCCTTCAGCAAATGCTTTTGATTTGTCTAATCCAACTGCTTGTGCTGTTTTTAAAGCAGGGATGTTTAATGATTTTTTCAATGCTTCACGTAACGATACGTCACCTTTATAGCTGTTTGTAGCATTTCGAATTTTTTTACCGTTAGAATACGTATATTCTGAGTCATTTAATTGATGGTATGTAGACCATTGCATATATTCAATAGCAGGACCGTAGTCAAAGATTGGCTTCATAGTTGAACCTACTTGGCGTTGCATATCAACGGCCATATTATGTCCTTTAAATGCTGCTTTATTTTCTTTACGGCCAGCACCAATTGCACGAACTTCACCATTTTTTGTATCCATAAATACGAAAGCACCTTGGAAACGATCATTTGGATAGTTAATAATATCTCCATCTAGTAATTGGTCAGCGTATTCTTGTGCTTTTGTATCAATTGTTGTATAAATCTGTAATCCGTCAGATCCAATATTTACATCGGGCATTTCTTTTTCGATTTCTTTTACAGCCGCGTCGATAAATGCTTGATAAGGCATTTCGGTTACTTCTTTAGATGGAAGAAGCCCTTCTGTTACTGGGATTTTTATCGCTTCATCCATTTCTTGTTTTGAAATAAAGCCATGTCGATTCATTAATGATAAGACTGTATTACGACGTTTTGTTGCTCGATCGATATTTTCTTTTTTTGTTGGATCATACATATTAGGACCTTGTGGTAATCCAGCAAGCATCGCAGCTTCATGTAATTTTAGATCCTTTAACTCTTTCCCGTAATAATTTTGTGCTGCCGTTGCAACACCATAAGAGCGATTGCCAAGGTTGATTTTGTTTAAATACATTTCTAAAATTTCATGTTTGGAATATTGTTGCTCTAATTTATAAGCTAGATACCATTCCTGTACTTTACGTTTTGATGTTTTTTCCATCGTTAGAAAATAGTTTTTAATTACTTGTTGGGTAATTGTACTACCACCTTGAGAACCAAAACCACCTGTGACATTTTCAAGAATTGCTTTTCCTGTACGTTTAAAGTCGATTCCATTATGTTGATAGAAGCGAGCATCTTCTGTCGCTAGGAATGCACTTTCTACTACTTTCGGAACTTGATCGTAAGTGATATTCGTTCGTTTTTCGGCACCATATTCATAAATGAAGTTCTTGTCTTTATCATAAAATTTAGTTGATAGTGGGTTGACAAGTTTAGCTTTATCTAGCTTTGGAGCATCCTTTACCATTATAAAAAAGGCGGAAACTCCAGCTATAAGACCAACAATGCCAAGAAGTAGGCAGCCAATTAAAAATTTCTTGAAAAAGGAACCTTTCTTCTTTGGTTTCTCCGTTTTGTTTGTTTCTTGTTTTTGATGTTGTGCATGTTTTCGTTCTGTACGAGAACGATAATTCTCTGACATTATACTTTCTCCTACCTTTCATTTTCTCCCCAAAAGTCGAAAAAAGAGCCTTATTGTTGACTCTATCACGAAAAATAAACCATGTCTAGTACACGAATATAATCAATTCGAGGATGATAACCGCATGATAACAAGTATCCGTGTTCTTCGATTTCTTGTTTCTTAATCGATTTACGTCCACCAGCATCTTGGCGATTCCAAAATGAAATGACATGTTTTGCATCTAGTAAATAAAATTCATCATAAAGTGTAAATTTAATAATAACAAATGCAATTCCGTTATGAGCCATTACTTGTTCCATATGCTTAATTTGATGAAGATGAAAATTTTGCAGCGGGAAACTTGTTTTATTTTTTGTCTCTTTTGCTTCGAAGTCGATATATTTTCCTCTATATACACCATTGTAGTCTGTTGTAGAAGGCTGTTTAAAATAAGCTTCTTTCACAACTGCAGCACTTCGAGCGGGATAATCCACTTTTACAATTTGAAGAGGGGTGGGTTTTTTATGTATACAGGCAATATTATGAGTTAAATAATATTGATTTGTTTCATTTAATTCCTCTTCAAGAGACATACCTCTATTGCTATAAGTATGCTTTTTAAATTGTGTTTTTTGAGGTTGCAATGCTTGATTATACCTTTTTCCGTTTGGATAACGAATGGTCATAGTTTGTCCACTCCAACTTACATAGAATCACTTACAAAGGTGATTATATCAAAAAAAACAAAAAAGATGCGATTTTTTTCAAGAGAGATGTGGTGATTCATATATGCTCATGCAGAATGAGTATGAGAAAATAAATAGAGAGCGTAGTGGAATAGCTTGTTCAATGGAAGAGAAGTACTTAATAACGCATATTAAACAGCAGACAGCTCTAGCGAATATTGATAATATTTCACGTACACATACTTATCAAGAATATTATTTAAGAAATAAAGAAATCCGGTGGTCATTTTTGGCGAGTATGGTTTCGAGAAACGCTGGGTGGAATATAACAGATCTAGGGGGGGAATACTATGCGAATGTTTTATCTGAAAGAATGAGAAAGCAATTGTTCCTTACTTACGAAAGTGCAAATTGGCTTATTTTTTCAGATGCATACCCACAATTGTTGTTATATGAGTATAGTAAAAAAATGAATAGACCACTTTTTCATTTATCACAGTTTTTTAATGTATCCATTTTTATGGAGAAGGAATGGAAAGATTTTTGGAATAAAAGAGATTGCATACGTCTTATTACAGCACTTGTTATTAATGAACAAAATAAGATTCAAAAACCGATTATTGAACACCCATATTTTCAAAAATACGTATTTCAAACTTTACTGTTTAAATTTCAAGAGCTCTTTCATTTCAATGCTGTAATTTTTCCGACAACAAAAGGAAAGCTATATGGTTTTTCGGTTTATCAATTTGAAGAATTACAAAAACGGATAGAATTGGGAAAAAAATTGGCGTGGTTATTATTTCACCCTAAATATGAAGTGTTATTTTATGATTTTTCTTTGCGAACATTTCCTACAGGATCGAGAGTGGATTACGAGCAGTATTTTACAAATCCAAAAGAAAAAGATACACCCCGGTTAAGAGATGCTTTTCCAGTTGTTCTGCATCAAAATAGCTTAGAGAAAGATTGGTTTCATACAAAAATGAATATTGAGCCATTATTTTTGTTCCAGGAACCGAAAGAAGAAATAGATATTACAGAATGGTTTCTACAAAAACAACATCAAATACATATTTTTTCTGCCTTGAATAGCTTTTTTAAAAGGAATAATGACTTCATGATATAATAGGAAAAGTCCCACTCTCTTATAGGGAGGTGGGACTACTTGATTACATAAATGAATCGACATTTTTTATACAAAGGTACGAAAAATTAAAGAAGCTAGGTGAAAGGAGAAGTCACACCATTTAAATTTCACTTTATCCCGCTATTCATGGGCATTCATACTCCCGCCTTAAAATTTAGCGGAAGCAAAGGAGCTAGATGGAAGATAAGTTGCCCGTGAAGATAAGAGCTACTAACCAATAGGGAATGAATCCCTCAAATTGATTATTGTTTCGCTTTATGTAGCAGGAAAGTTCGGGCCATCTAGCTTCGGATTTCCAGTTTCAGGTTTATTTTGTTGTTTGTTTTGTTTTTTCTTCTTCTCATTTTTATTTTTAACCATTGTAAACACCTCCCTTTTGTATTGTTACCATTTCTATAAAACCCATACAAACCGATTTCTTTGCCGAATATCAACTAGTTTTGTCAGTCGTGCAGGAGTGATAAGGGAATCGTCGAAATAACAGGACAAAGGAAAAGCAAAGAAGGAGGCGTTTTATAAATGGCGATGGTTCAGAAGGAAAATGTAATGAAAAAAATGGATCAAATGTTAAGTGCTCTTGATTTGCTGGAAATGAATGTCTCAATTAGAGTTAATCATTCTTTAAAAGATAAACGTGAAGATATATGTAATAGAGGAGAAGTAACAGAGATGCACATTCAACATATGGAGGATAAATTATTACATCACGAAGAAAAAGGGAGTTGGCTCCAAACGTTTCAAAATGTCATAGTAAGCGCATAAGAGGGTGGAAATAAATTGGATTATGAAACATTAATGCAGTCTTCAATGAAATTAATACAGTACAATGATGAAACAATTATAAAAAAAAGAGCAGAAAAAGAGTTTGATTTTTATCAGGATATGAAGCCTTTTGTGGATATGGTTGATCGGGAGTTAGAAGTGTGGAAAGAATTAGCTTATCAATGGATAAAACATGAAAAGCCTAAGTATATACATGTGCAACAAATTGATCAAGTATATGAGAATTTACAAAATAATGCACTGCAATGTTTTGTAAATAAGGGAAAAGGTAAGCGATTTTATGAAACACATCAGGCGATTTTATATACATTGCAAAATATAGTAGAACAATGTAAATGACAAGAGGGGAAACCCTCTTGTTTTTATGATTCTACAGTTGTATGTGTGGGTTTCGCCCCATTTATTTCTAATTCACGTATTAATACTCGATATTCTGAGATGCAGATTTTTCCTTCTAAGTAGTGATGTCTAGCAAAATCAAGCAACTCATTCATATCCTCTGTAGCGTACCCCTTTTTTTGAGTGAAAGCCTGTTTTAAATCCCCTAATTTCATGTTGATTCCTCCCCTATGAGAATCTTCCTCGCTATTATCGTAACATGAAAAGGCTTACTTTCTTATTTTTTTAAAAATTTAAACTTCCGACAAAAACAGACATTTATCAGGTTACACATTTTATTTTATAGGTACATATTCTATAGGTAGAAACTTAGTTAGAGGAGGGAGAATACATGTTTCAACAACCAAATGCATATACGCAGCAACATGCATATACGCAGCAAAATGTATATACACACCCCAATGCTTATCAATATAATGAGGATACATATTTACGTTATAATATGTATCCATTCGCTCCTAATTACGGAAATCAAATGAATTATTATCAGCCATTTGAAGTATCTTTTATGAATCAGCAACAACAGTCTTATACGAATCAACAATCTGATGTACCACAGCAACCACAGTCTTATACGAATCAACAATTTGATGTACCGCAGCAACAACAGCCATATACGAATCAACAATCTTATGTACCACAGCAACAACAGCCATATACAAATCAACAATTTGATGCACAACAGCAACAACAGCCATATACAAATCAACAATTTTATGTACCACAGCAACCCCAATCCTTTATGAATCAACCATCAATGTTTTACCCGCCAAAACAGCCTTTTCAACCATATCCAACGATGAACAAACAAAAACAACAACAACAGCCAAGTCAATTTTCTAGTTTCGTATCTCAATTTAAGACCGCAGATGGTAACTATGATGTGAATAAAATGATGAATACAGCTGGTCAAATGATGAATGCAATGAATCAGGTCACTGGGATTGTAAAACAAGTTGGAGGCTTTTTTGCTAAAGGGTGATAGTTGTGTGTCCAAGTTATCGTATGTAAACAGCTGTCATATAGACAAATTTCCATTAAATAAATGGGTATATATAACAAGCGGCTTTTATCTCTTTCTCATATTGTAAAGTGTAGTCAGATTTTTTATGAGAGAGGAGAGAAAAAACTATGTATCATTGTCATCCTTGTTTTGGAGGGCATAAACCTGTAGGACCTATTGGACCTGTAGGACCTGTTTGCACAACACCTCCTGTCATTCATCCAACAAAACAATGTGTAACGAACACTTTTTCCACAACAGTGGTACCACATATTCACCCAACTCATACAACACATGTTCATCATCAACAAGTTAAAAATCAACATTTCTTCCCACAAACATTTTCAAATGTGAATGTTGTAGAACCTGTTGCTCCAGGATTCGGAGGAGGCTTTGGACCAGGATCACAAGTATCTCCATTTGGGCCAGGATCACAAGTATCTCCATTTGGGCCAGGATCACAAGTATCTCCATTTGGGCCAGGACCACAAGTATCTCCATTTGGACCAGGACCAAATGTAGGGCCACAAGTATCTCCATTCGGACCAGGGCCAAATGTAGGACCAAATGTAGGTGGAATGTTTAAAAAGTAAATGTTATGTTAGAACTAGCAAAATGCTAGTTCTTTTTTTATTGGAGTGTTGACATGAAAGTTGTTGCGGTGACAGGATATAAACCATTTGAACTTGGGATATTTAAGGATGATCATCCAGGTGTTATTTGTATAAAAAAAGCATTGCATCGTAAGTTACTTGCTTTTATAGAAGAGGGATTGGAGTGGGTTATTATTAGTGGGCAGTTAGGAGTAGAGTTATGGACAGCTGAAGTTGTCTTTGACTTGCAGCTAGAATATCCTGATTTAAAGCTTGCTGTGTTTACCCCTTTTTTAGAACAAGAGGAAAATTGGAAAGAAGGAAACCGAGAACTATACGAGTTTATTCTAGGACAAGCAGATCATGTGGATAGCATTACGAAAAGAAAATATGAAAGCCCAGAACAGTTTCGATTAAAAAATCAATTTTTTATTGAAAAAAGTGATGCCTTTTTAGCTGTGTATGACGAAGAAAAACCAGGAAGTCCTAAATACATCGTAGAAGTAGCAAAGAAAAGAGGAGAAATAGAAAATTATCACAGTTATTTCATTCTTTTTTCTGATTTACAAGATATAATAGAAGAGGAACAGTGGAATAATGCAGAGTAATATGTAATATAGCTCACGTATATTTGATTGACAAAAGACGTAGTTTCTGAAAAAATTTAGTTAATGAAAGTTTTGGTAAAAATTTGAGGTGAAGAAAATGATTTCGGATAAAATTAAATTAACAGCGAAAGATATTTTGGAAAAAGAATTTAAAACGGGTATGAGAGGTTACCAGCAAGAAGAAGTAGATAAGTTTCTTGATATGATTATTAAAGATTATGAAGCGTTTCATAAGGAACTTGAGCAATTACAACAACAAAACGTTCGTTTGAAACGTGAATTAGAAGAGCAGAAAGTAGCGGTAGCACAAGCACCGCAACAACCTGCTCCAACACCGGTTGCACAACCAGTATACAACAATACGAATACAGATATCTTAAAGCGTTTATCTAATCTGGAAAAAGCTGTATTTGGAAGTAAGTTATACGAGTAATCTAGGGATGGAAAAAGATTGAAGCATTTTACATATAAAAAAGCATTGCAAAATCTTTTTGTTTCCACTATACTAATGTTTGTCATAACGTTTGGGTAATCGCTGCAACGCCAACGTTGTAGAGGAAAGTCCATGCTCGCACGACCTGAGATGGTCGTAGTGTTCGTGCCTAGCCAATTCATAAGCTAGGGTATTCTGGCTGCAAGGCTGGATTAACGGCAGGGAAAAAACCTAAGTCCTTTTGGATATGGTTTGACTACCTTTAAAGTGCCACAGTGACGAAGTCCTTGAAGAAATGATAGGAGTGGAACGAGGTAAACCCCACGAGCGAGAAACCCAAATAATGGTAGGGGAATCTTTTCCAAGGAAATGAACGATGGAAAAGGACAGACTTGATAGTCTGTAGATAGATGATTGCCACCGGAGTACGAGGCGTGGGCCGTTTGCAGTACAAAGGAACAGAACATGGCTTACAGAACGTTATGAACCAATTATGGAATGACTCAGCTCTCCTTTGTAAGAGGAGGGCTTTTTATTTGTATGAAGTTATAACTAGTGAGTTAAAATGGTTAATAAGAACATACTTCGTAATATTTAATAATTAATAGAAAAAACTGTTAATTATTGTTGATTATACATAAGAGGTGAATGCAAATGGGAAAAGTTACTTTAATTGCAACAGCAGCAATGGGTATCGAAGCTTTAGTTGCACGAGAAGTTCGCGATCTTGGTTATGAGTGCCAAGTAGAAAACGGGAAAGTAACGTTTGAAGCGGATGCGAAAGCGATTTGTCGTACGAATTTATGGTTGCGTACTGCAGATCGTGTAAAAATTAAAGTTGGTGAGTTTAAGGCGACAACTTTTGATGAGTTGTTTGAAAAGACAAAAGCATTAAATTGGGGAGATTATATTCCTGAAAATGGTGAGTTTCCTGTTATCGGAAAATCAATAAAATCAACATTATTTAGTGTTCCAGATTGTCAACGTATAGTGAAAAAAGCTGTTGTTGAAAAATTAAAATCAACTTATAGACGTACAACTTGGTTTGAAGAAGATGGACCGTTATTCCGCATTGAGATTGCAATGCTAAAAGATATTGCAACATTGACAATTGATGCAAGTGGCGTTGGACTTCATAAGCGTGGATACCGTGTGGATCAAGGGGAAGCACCTTTGAAAGAAACACTAGCTGCATCTTTAATTAAACTGACAAATTGGAAACCAGATCGTCCGTTTGTCGATCCGTTTTGTGGTTCGGGAACAATTCCAATCGAAGCGGCACTGATTGGACAAAATATTGCTCCTGGTTTTAATCGTGAATTTGCATCTGATGAATGGGGCTGGATTGGTAAGCAAAATTGGAAAGAAGCACGTCAAGAAGTAGAAGATTTAGCAAATTATGATCAGCCATTACAAATTATCGGATCAGATATTGATCACCGGATGATAAGAGTTGCGCAAGATAACGCGGATGAAGTTGGATTAGGTGATTTAATTTCCTTTAAACAAATGCAAGTAAAAGATTTCACGACAAAAGAGGAATATGGCTATGTTGTAACGAATCCTCCATACGGAGAACGTTTAAGTGAAAAAGCACTTGTTGAAAAATTATATAAAGAAATGGGAGAAGTATTCCGCCCGTTAGATACTTGGTCGCTGTATTTATTAACGAGCTATGAAGCATTTGAAAAATGTTATGGACAAGATGCATCCAAAAAGCGTAAGTTATTTAACGGCTTTATTCGTACAGATTATTACCAGTACTTTGGGAAACGCCCACCTCGTAATTCATAGTATAAAACCTCTTTTCTGCGCATATACTGGCTATTATGTAATGTGCAAAAGGAGGAATCATTATGGACGGGTTCCAATTGTCAATGATTCAAAAAGCGATTCATCGTACGTATGATGAACTCGGAAAAGAACTCGATTTTCAAGGTGCAGTAGCAGATGAAATGCAAAGAGCGCAGGAAGAATATTTATCTGCGTTATCACATGAAACATTAATTGATAAGCGTTATTTAAAGTCATTAATAGAGTGAAAAAAGTTTTCCTTTATATAAAGGAAAACTTTTTTCACGCATTTCTATGTATTACAACAGGGGAAAGCAACTGCTATTTCTAAATAGCAGTTGCTATATCTTTTTATAGAAAAACTTTTTGGTTGGAGGCTGAGGATGTTTACTGAGAAGAGATTACCATTTGAAGTAGGGAAACAAGATAATTTTTATGATAAGTTGAATGAGTGGATTGGAGATGTGTTTTACGATATCCTCCCGGAAAAAGGTTTTGAAGAACGCGATGAACAAATTTTTATGGCGTTTCAATTAGAACGCGCGTTTCAAGAGAAAAAAGTAATGTTCGCAGAAGCGGGTGTAGGAACGGGTAAAACGATTGTATATCTTTTATATGCAATTTGTTATGCGCGTTATACAGGAAAGCCAGCTATTATTGCTTGTGCAGACGAAACGCTAATTGAGCAGCTTGTGAAAGAAGAAGGAGACATTGCGAAATTATCAGAAGCATTAGGGTTATCTGTTGATGTACGTCTAGCGAAATCAATGGATAATTATTTATGTTTACGTAAACTTGAAGATGTAATGAGTGGACGAGCTCCAGAAGTAATTGAAGATCTATATTATGAATTACCTCAGTTTGTATTTGATCATGGAACGATGCAAAACTTTACGCATTACGGTGATCGAAAAGAGTTTCCACTATTAAATGACGAAGAATGGTCAAAAGTATCATGGGATTATTTCCAAGATTGTTTCACATGTGATTCTCGTCATCGTTGTGGTCAAACGCTCTCTCGTGAACACTACCGTAAAGCAGCAGATTTAATTATTTGTTCTCAAGATTTCTATATGGATCATATTTGGACATATGATGCTCGTAAGCGTGAAGGACAAATGCCACTTTTACCAGAAAGTAGCTGTGTTGTCTTTGATGAAGGACATCTTGTTGAGTATGCAGCGCAAAAAGCACTAACTTACCGTTTAAAACAAACGATGATGGAACAACTCTTAACAAGGTTATTACAAAATGATATTCGCGAAGAGTTTGCTCATTTAGTTGAAGAAACAATTTGGCAAACAGAGCGATTCTTTGATGTTTTACAAGAGAATAAAAAAGAAATTGCTGGTTCAGATCGTCTAGAAATAACTGTGACAGAAAAAGTAACTGCTGAGGCGAAACGACTCTATGCGAAAATCGCGGAAGTCGGTGATGCATTAGTATTTGAAAGCGAAATGTATACAGTAAACACATACGATTTAAATATCGTTGACGAGCACTTAGATGTACTAGAACATTCACTTCGTCTTTTCATGCATGAGAAAAATGTAATTACATGGGGAGAAGAAGGCGATGGTGCATTCACGTTAGTTATTATGCCGCGTGCAGTAGAAGAAGTACTACAGGAGAAAGTATTCTCGAAAAAAATTCCGTATATTTTCTCTTCTGCTACACTATCTGAAAATGATTCGTTTGCATTTACAGCAAATAGTTTAGGTGTAAAAGATTATTTATCATTCTCAGTAGCTTCTCCATTTGACTATGAAGAGCAAATGAAAGTGTACTTACCATCGTATAACCAGGAAAATGAATGGGAACGAAAATGTCAGTATACGCTTGAAAACATTCAAAAAACAAATGGACGTACGCTTGTATTATTCCGTACAACAGGGGAGCTTGCAGCGTTCAAAGAATATGTGAATAAAGAGCAAATGTCTGTTCCGTTCTTATATGAAGGAGACCAAGAAATTAGTCAGCTTGTTTCACGTTTCCAAAATGAAGAAGAGACTGTACTTTGTGCGGTTCACTTATGGGAAGGTTTAGATATTCCAGGTTCTTCACTATCACATGTGATTATTTGGTCACTTCCATTCCCTCCAAACGATCCTGTGTTTGAAGCGAAACGTAAGCACGTTAATGATCCGTTTTGGGATGTAGATGTACCGTATATGATTTTACGTCTTCGTCAAGGAATTGGACGCTTAATTCGTACAAGTGAAGATAAAGGTGTTATTTCGTTATTCTTATCAGAAGATGAAAATGAAAAAGTTATAGAAGTTGTAAAAAAAGTACTTCCAGTAGAAGGTAAAGTATTGTAAAAGCTTGGCATTTGCTGAGCTTTTTTTCTTTTTAGCAGAAAAGGACTTTATATCTTTATGTCGAAATATAGGTGAGATAGAAAAAGGAGGCAATACAATATGACGATCGCTACATATGAAATTGAAAAAGAATTTTTAGCATACGTGAAAAAGATAGAAAATTATGGAGAAGCATTGAGTCTGATATTTTGGGATTTGCGTACAGGTGCGCCGAAGAAAGGTGTGGATCAGCGCTCTGAGGTAATAGGGATGCTTTCGTCAGAGGTGTTTTCATTATCGACTTCTGATGAGATGGGAAGATACTTAAAAGAATTAGAACAGTTAATTGCAGATAATAAAATTTCTGAAACAACGAAGAAAATTGTAGAAGAATGCCGCAAAGAATATGATCGAAATAAAAAAATTCCACAGGCCGAGTATGAAGAGTTTGTCAAATTACAAGCAAAATCGGAAAGTGTTTGGGGAGAAGCACGTGAAAAATCTGATTTTGAAATGTTCCGACCATACTTAGAAAAAATTGTTGAATATAAGAAGAAATTTATTGCATATTGGGGTTATGACACTTATAAATATAATACGCTTTTAGACATGTATGAGCCAGGAGTTAAAGTAGAAGTATTAGACCATGTGTTTGGACAACTACGTGAGCGGATTGTTCCGCTTGTAAAAGAAATTGCTGACTCAAATAAAAAATTAAAAACAAATGCTTTATTTGAGCATTTCTCAAAAGAACAACAAAAGAATTTCACTTTAGAGTTACTAAAACAATTAAATTATAATTTCGAGGCTGGCCGTCTAGACGAAACAATACATCCCTTCGAAATTACATTAAATAGAGGGGATGTTCGCATTACGACTCGTTATGACGAGAAGGATTTCCGGATGGCAGTTTTCGGAACAATTCATGAATGTGGACATGCTGTATATGAACAAAATATCTCAGAAGAATTAGAAGGAACGCCACTTTGCAGTGGTACGTCGATGGGAATTCACGAATCGCAATCACTATTCTTTGAAAACTTTATTGGGCGTAATAAATCGTTCTGGAAGAAAAATTATGACGTATTGAAACAATTTAGCGATGGGCAGTTTGAAAATATGTCTGTAGATGAATTTTATGATGCTATTAATGAATCAAAACCTTCCTTTATACGTATTGAGGCAGATGAACTCACATATCCGCTTCACGTTATGGTTCGTTATGAACTGGAGAAGGAATTATTTGATGGAACATTGGAAGTCAAGGACTTGCCGGCGGCGTGGAATGATAAAATGGAAAGTTATTTAGGTATCCGTCCAGAAACGGATGCACAAGGTGTGCTACAAGATGTACATTGGTCAGATGGATCGTTTGGCTACTTCCCATCTTATGCGCTTGGTTATATGTACGCAGCGCAATTTAAACATAAGATGCTAGAAGAAATTCCTAACTTCGATGCATTGCTAGAAGAAGGAAATGTGACGCCAATTCGTGAATGGCTTACAAAAAATATTCACCAGTATGGTAAAACAAAAAAACCATTACAAATATTAGAAGATATAACAGGTGAAGGGCTAAATGCGAATTATTTAGCTGATTATTTAGAGGCGAAATATAAAGAGATTTATGGGTTATAAAAAAGAGAAGGAGCTGCTTTTATGTGCAGCTTCTTTTTATGGATTAACATTTTACTGTATATGTGCGTTACTTAAGGAGGAGGAAGAGTGAATTATACTTTTGAAGTGATGACACAAGATCAGGCAGAGGATATTGCATACAATTGGCATTATGAAGGGGAATATTCTTTTTATGACTTGGAAGCAGATCAAGAAGATTTAGTTGAGTTTTTAGACCCTAACATACGCGAAGAAACCACATTTGCTGTTAGTGAGAATAATAAGCTTGTTGGTTTTTTTAGTTTTCATAAAATAGATATACATACAGTAGATATTGGCCTTGGAATGAAACCGAGTATAACAGGAAATGGGTTAGGAGCAGATTTTGTACAGGCTGGCTTAGTGTTTTGTAAGGGGAAATACAAACCGCGGTATATAACATTATCAGTGGCCACGTTCAATGAAAGGGCAATTAAAGTTTATAAAAAGGCAGGATTTGATGGAGTTGGAACTTTTATTCAAGAGACAAATGGAAGTCGCTTTGAATTTTTAAAAATGATGTATGTGACTTTATGTCCATCAAGATAACATAGTTTTGAAACGATTTGTTTAGTAGTGATATATGTTTTTTTATGGATTCTATCGTATGTAAAAAATACATTTTTTTGAAATTTAGGGGGGATGAAAGTGGGTTGTTTTGATAATTTCGATTTTAATAACTTTTGGGATGACAGCGAATATGCAAGGGATGAATATATTTCTGAATATCCTACAGATGAAATGATTTCTAAACTAGAAAATGAATTAGGATATAAGCTACCTGAATCTTATATTTGGTTAATGAAGAAGTATAATGGGGGAATTCCGATAAACGATTGTTTTCCTACAGATATTCCTACAAGTTGGGCAGAGGATCATGTTGCTATAACTGGTATTTATGGTATTGGATATAAAAAAAGTTCTTCATTAGGTGGAGAATTTGGTAGTGAATTTTGGATTGAAGAATGGGGATATCCTGAAATAGGAGTGGCTATTTGTGATTGTCCCTCGGCTGGACACGATATGATATTTCTTGATTATAGGGAGTGCGGTCCAAAAGGAGAGCCTTGTGTTGTGCATATCGATCAAGAATATGATTATAAAATTACATGGTTAGCAAAAGACTTTGAGAGTTTTATTAGAGGGCTTGTAAATGGAGAAGTTTATGATGATAGCGAACAAATCAGGGAAGAATATTTAGAAATGGCGAAGAATGCAAAGTTTTCACCGAATTTATTAGAAATTTCCGCAGATATAGATGAGATACCGGAACTTGAAAGAAAAATTAGAACGCTTTCTACTGAAATAATTGAAGAGAAAGGGCACTTTTCACTTCATGCTGATGAAAAGTCAATGCTACTATATGATTTGCAATTCTGGTTATATACTCGCCAGTTTAAAAAAGTTTCGAAAGAAAAATATTTTGAAGATTATTCTCAAATTATGGCATGTGCTGGAAAACGGGGAGAGTATATCTTCAGTTGTGGCGGATATGCACCCGCGTTTATAGAGGATTGGTTAGAGCAACGTATACAAGAAAAAGTAATTGTAAATAAAAATGGAGAAATATGCTTTACTTCAGAAGCTACAAGGTCGGTAATCAAAAAAATGAATACAATATGATTTTTTATTATAGGGGACTCACCAGATTGTTCGATTTTATGAAAAAGCAAGAGTAGGAGAAGGGGTATGGAGGACATTAATAGATTTTTGAATAACTTTTCAAAATTTAATTCAGATGAATATGTGATGAATTACTATGAATTTGTTATTCTAGCATCAAATAAAGATGAAGATATTAAAAATTTATTCGAAAAGTTTCCAGATGTATATAAAGTTGAGTTGATAAAATTAAATAAATGGAAGGAAGCGTTTTTGAGGCAATACCCTAGTAGTGAAATATATTGGTTTGGGAAGTTTCCAGAAGGATATGAATTAAATGGCCTTACACCAAAATAATATTTAATAGAACTTTTATTAGAGGAATTTAAACAAGAACCAGATGAGGTTTATTTAGTTCAAGTAGAACCAAATGGTTATTATGCTTGTAGCTCAGAAGAATACATTTTTAAAATAGAGAAAGGAATATATTTATTAAGCCTGCAGGTGCATGATTAAATAGCTATTCTCGAAATAAAGCAGAGGGGATTCCCCTCTGCTTTTCACTTACCATAATTTAAAGCCTTTCGAACCAGGCGGAGCATTTTGAATCATATCAATAAATGGAATGGTATAAGCGAATAAAATAAGTAGCGCTGTAATGCCAATCCAAAGTTTCCAATTATCGAAAACCATCGGTGTCCGTTCAGAGGCATCCGCTACTTCACCGATTGGGAACTCTGTTTGACCTTTTGGTGCAAAGAAGACAAGATCTAAATAAATAATAATCGCTATTACGATTCCAACAAATAAAATCGCTCCTCCGACTGCTTGCGCAATTTGATAGGGAATCCATTCAAGTGCTTGTTGTGAATTTCCATATGTAGAAAATGCAGAGCGACGAGGTGCTCCGAGTAGTCCAGCAAAGTGCATACCAGCAGACATAAAGAACATACCGATAGCCCACACGCAAGTTTGGATGATAGCAAGGCGGTTCATTTCTTTTGTCATGACGCGTCCTGTTAAATGTGGAACGAGCCAATAACCAATTCCAAAGAACGTTAATACAACCGAAGTCGCTAATGTTAAATGGAAATGTCCAGTTACCCATACAGTGTTATGAACAACTTGATTGAGTTGGTTACTTGCATTAACAAGACCGCCGGCACCAGCTGGTATGAACATAAGCATACCGACGAATGGGGCGAAAAATCTAGCATCTCCCCATGGAAGCATACGAAGCCATCCAAATAGTCCAGTAGCTCCTTTAGAACGGCCGAACTGTTCAAAGGTTGCAAATAAAGAGAAGGCCGTCATTAAAGATGGAATAACAACCATAAATGTTAAGACAACTTGTAAGTATTTCCACCCTGGGTCAATACCTGGTTCAGTTAATTGATGGTGGAATCCTACAGGCATAGAAAATAGTAAAAATAGAATAAATGACAACCGAGCTAGTGAATCACTGAAAATTTTACCACCAATAATTTTCGGTATAATGACATACCAAGCCATATAAGCGGGAAGAAGCCAAAAATAAACGAGTGGATGACCGAAGTACCAAAATAGTGTTCGGCTGACTAAAACATCGATTTTATCAACTAAACCTAAGCTCCATGGAATAAATTGAATAAGTGCTGCAGCTGCAACGCCAAGAGTTGCAACAAGCCATAGCGCCATTGTTACAACAGCCATAAAGCTTAACAGAGGACCTATCTTTCCTTTGTTGTGTTTTTTCCATATACGATACTGAGCAAACATTGCAAAGCCGCTGAACCAACTTCCAACAATAACTAGGGTAAGTCCGATATAAAATCCAGGGTGTGCTTTTAATGGAGCATAGAATGTATAGAGTACAGTAGCTTTATTGAGTAGAATAAAAATAGCGGTGATTGTTGTCCCTATTGTCATAAGCCAAAAACCAATCCAGCCTGTTTTTCGAACACCTTTTGATAGGACACCCGTTGTTTTACTCATACAAGTAAATAAGAAGCCAATAATGAAGAACGTTGTTAATACAAGTCCGAGTAAAACGCCATGTGTTGTTAATACTTGATAGTAGCCAATCCCAGCAGGTAAATTGAATTTACCTGAACGAACGAGAACTTGCAGTAAGCCACATATTCCACCTAGAAAAAGAGCAATAAATGCGACATGTATATGAGCCATAGCTAATTTTGCATCTCGTTTACTTATTTTATCTTGCAGTGCAATCATTTTTCTGTCACCTCCACTTTCGCGCTCATCATATGATGACCAGTACCACAATACTCATTACAAACAATTAAATACTCTCCAGCTTTTTGAAATACTTGTGAAGCTGTGCTTACATAGCCAGGCTCAATCATCATATTGACGTTTGTACCTGCGATTTCAAACCCATGTACAACATCTTTTGTCGCAACAACAAAATCTACTTTTGCACCTTTTGGTACTTTAATTGTATTTGGTGTAAAAGAAAAAGCTTGTGAGACAATCGTAACTTGATAATGATTTTTTCCAACTTGTTTCACACCGGGTTGATCAAATGGTGCGGTTGCATGAACTTTTTCTGGGTCAATTGTAGTTAAACAACTCGGTGGTTTGTTTCCCATATAAAAAGCACTAATTCCTAAAATAGCTAAAAATACGAACAGTGAGCCGACACCGAAAATGAGCCAAATTTTTTCGTATTTATGTAAGTGCATATCCCCATCTCTCCTTTAAAAAACAATGTGTTATAAACGATTGACAAAAATTTGATAGACGCTAAACCAAGTGAAAATAATAAAAAATCCAACAAAAAAAACAGAGATTAATGTACCTTTTAATGAATTTTTTTCATTACTTTCGGATTGTTGCTGATGCAGTTTATGCTCACCCATGATACCCCTCCTTGGATAAATGAAATCTTACAATTTCATAATACAAAAAATTTAGATAATTTCATCACGTCCGAATATGCTTTCAAAAAGTGTTCATTAATACAATAAAAACTATGTCTATGATGAGAACTTATAAAGCCGCGAATTCTTATACATTTTGGGATATTAATTTGTGAAAAAAATGTGAAATGAAGGCTCTTTTGAAATGGTTGAGAAGGGGGTGTAGGATCATACCCATCAACTTAAGAAAAGTAAACACCCCCAAAACGAAAAAAACAGCCGACTTCTCAAAATAACTAACTATAGAGAAAGAAAATTTTCATTTTGGGGGTACTTCAAAATTTTAGCTTGATGGGCATGGGGTACCGCCAGCATTTCGGAAAAATCCACGCTAAGAGCATGCAAGATTTTATACAGTTTTTCAGCTAATCCAGTAACAAGTGATAATCCTAAAACCCACGCCAGGATAGGAATGTATAAAAGAATAAACAGAGTCATAGAAAAGGAAAAAAGCGGATTCCTTGTGAGAGTAGGGATCCGCTTTGTCCTTGCTACCGATAATATTGCGTTATGTTAACCGATCATGTATACAATATACAATTAGAATTACAAAACATATCACTTCTTCTAAATGATACAATTAGGAAAAGGAGGAGAGAATATGTACGATTACAAATTCGTTAAAGTCGAAGCTAATAAATGGAATGGGGAACCTAAAGAAGATTATAAACGTATTATTGCCGAACATGCTGAAGACGGTTGGAAACTTGTTCAAATATTTGCGCCACCAACTATGGGGTACGCAAATTACTTTGATATTATCTTTGAACGAACAAAATAACTCCGTTTGAAAACGAAGAAAATTTCTTTGAATAACATACTAATCAACTTCCAATAACGATAATTATGTAAATGAGCTGTCCATATGGGCGGCTTAATGTATTTTTTGGATAGCGTGGTTTTTTTCGAAATACTGGCGATACCCCATCGCCATCAAGCTAATATTTTTAATTACCCCCATCACGAAAATTTTATGCATCGTTGCCTACTGATAATGGGTGTTATATAAAGGAAGGTCAGTACATAACAAAGAAAACTTTATCATATTTTACTAGGAATAATTTGTATATTATGTAAAATAGAGATATGCCTGGAATAAGGTATATCTTTATTTTGTTAGTATGTTTGAAAATTTTGTATATGGTAGGTGTAAAGATGTTAGGTAATTTAATCCATTCAATTTTAGTATTTTTAGAAGGACTTGGTTATTGGGGAGTTATGCTTGGACTAATGATTGAAATAATACCAAGTGAAATTGTGCTAGCGTATGCTGGATATTTAGTGTCATCAGGAAATATATCGTTTTTCGGTGCTGTTGTATTCGGTACAATTGGTGGAGTTATAGCACAGCTATTTATATACTGGATTGGTCGTTATGGAGGAAGACCAGTACTTGAGCGTTATGGAAAATATATTTTCATTCAAAAAAAGCATATTGATCATGCGGAAGCATGGTTCAATCGTTATGGAACTGGTGTAATATTTACAGCACGTTTTATTCCTTTTGTGCGCCATGCTATTTCAATACCTGCAGGTATTGCTAAAATGTCACATGTTAGATTTATTACGCTTACTACGCTTGCAATTATTCCTTGGTCGGCATTATTTGTATATTTAGGTTGGAAACTGGGTGAAAAGTGGGAGAATATAAATGAAGTAGCAGGGCCCTATGTTAAATATTTTGCTATTACTGCAGTGGCTCTTGCTGTGTTCTATTTTGTTGTAAAAAAATTAATGAGAAGACGTGGCTAGTAATTTATTATTAGGGGCCACCATACATTACTATCAACCTAAGATGAATTTATACCCATAATTCATAGAAAGCGTTATTCTTTTTGTAGAAATATACAGAAAGGATGGCGTTTTTTGTATGAATCTATCGATTCAAGATGAGTTTCATTTGTTTGCTGAAGAACTACAGCGATATCTATCTCCACATATTCTTCAACAACTCGCACAAGAGACAGGTTTTGTAAAACGCAAAAGTAAGTATGGCGCACGAGATTTGGCTGCCTTATGTATCTGGATTAGCCAACAGGTAGCAAGCGATTCCCTTACTCGATTATGTAGTCAGCTTTATGCAAATACAGCTACACTTATAAGTCCAGAAGGACTTAATCAACGTTTTAACCGATGTGCTGTTTTATTTCTACAACGTGTATTTTCCCTTTTAATCAAAAGCAAATTAAACGATTCGTCTCAAATCTCAAATCAATACACCTCTTATTTTCAACGTATACGTATTTTAGATGCTACTATTTTTCAAGTACCCAATCATTTAGCTTCTATTTATCCTGGTTCAGGAGGATGTGCACAGACAGCTGGTATTAAGATTCAACTAGAGTATGATTTACATAGTGGGAAATTCCTCAATTTTCAAATGGAACCAGGTAAAAATAATGATAAAACCTTTGGTACAGGATGTTTGGATACCTTACGACCAGGAGATTTATGTATTCGAGATTTAGGATACTTTTCTCTAAAAGATTTAGATCAGATGGATCAACGAGGGGTATTCTATGTTTCACGGTTGAAATTAAATAATAGAGTATATGTGAAAAATGAATCTCCAGAATTCTTTCGGGATGGGACAGTAAAAAAGCAATCTTTATATGCTTTACTTGACCTTGAACATGTCATGTATCAGATAAAACCAGGAGATACTTATGAAATTCAGAATGCCTATGTTGGACAACAAAAATTACCCTCACGAGTTGTAATATACAGACTCACATCAACTCAAGTTCATAAACGTAGGAAACAGCAAACTTATGTTGAAAAGAAAAAAGGGGTTACATACTCTGAAAAAAGTAAACGTTTAACAGAAATCAATGTTTATATTACCAATATCCTATGGGAAATTGTTCCGATGAAACATGTTCACGAGATTTACTCTCTACGTTGGCAAATAGAGATTGTATTTAAAACATGGAAATCTCTTTTTGGTATCAATCATTGTCACAATATTAAGCGAGAGCGTCTAGAGTGTCATCTTTATGGACAGTTAATCGCTATTTTTCTTTGTTCTTCCACTATGTTCAAAATGCGACAGCTGTTACTACAGAAAAAACAAAAAGAATTAAGTGAATATAAAGCAATTTATATGATTCAAGATCATCTGTACTTAGTATATGAAGCTATACAACAAGACACTCAAGAAGTATCAAAAATTTTTCTTCGTCTGTTTGACCTCTTACAGAAAAACGGACGGAAATCCCATCGATATGAGAAAAAGACAGTTTTTGATATTTTAGGTGTTGTTTATAAGTGCACTGTATCCAATCTAAATAAGAAAATTGCATAACTTTTAAAAATACACCTTATTAAGGTTTATTTGGAATGCGTATTTTTAAAAACAAATAAACAAAATATCAAGCATGTAGGCAAAAAGAACGGAAGTTCATGGAATACCCAACCTTAGCTTGATGGGCATGTGGCGATACCCCTAAATACAGTATACAATACTAAACGTTTAGTTTATTATATAATTATTAGTGAAAATCCCTAAAAAATGGAGGTATGCACATTGGAAAAGGAAAACATTGTATATAATAGGGTATGGTTCATTACTGGGGCTTCAAAAGGATTTGGGCGTGCATTAGTTGAGGCAGCACTTGAACAAGGTGATATGGTAGTAGCTACAGCACGTAAACCAGAAATTTTAGCACAATCTTTTCAAGATAATAATCATTTATTAATCCTGCCTTTAGACGTAACGAATTCTTATCAAATCCAAGAATCAGTCGAAAAAGCCATTGAAAAATTTGGGCATATCGATATTTTAGTCAATAATGCCGGGTATGGACTGTTAGGCGCAGTGGAAGAAGCGAACCTGGAGGAAGTAAAACAAGTATTTTCTACTAATGTTTTTGGTTTGCATGCTGTAACACAAGCTGTCTTACCTCATCTTCGATCTCAAAGGTCCGGTCATATTATCAATATCTCTTCAGTTGGTGGATTTTCAGGTTCTATAGGATGGGGAATCTATAACTCCACTAAATTTGCAGTGGAAGGATTATCGGAAGCGTTATCGTTAGAAGTGAAGCCTTTAGGTATTCAAGTTACCATTGTCGAACCAGGAATGTTTCGTACCGATTTTCTTGCAAGTTCTATGCGTTCTGTTAATACAGTTATTAAAGATTATACAAATACTTCAGGACAAACACGAGAAACGGCTAATGAAAGTAACGGTAATCAGCCTGGTGATCCTAAAAAGGCAGCTTCAGCTATCTTGAAGGTTGTTGCAGCTGATGATCCACCACTAAGACTTGTTTTGGGGCCTGATTCCCTAAAGCGAATAAAAACAAAACTTGAACAAGTCAAAACAGATTTAAATAATTGGCAAACTGTCACATTAAGCACAAATATAGAGGATGAACAAATTGGTTAATTACGAGGTAAAACAGTCAAATTCTGAGCATAAGCGAGGGAGACCCCGCAGCAATACAGTAAGTGAGCGTATTCTGAAAGCTACTATCGAACTTTTGTTTGAAGAAGGACTTCGGAAAACAACTGTTGATGAGATTTCTGCCCGTGCTGAGGTTAGCAAAGCAACTATTTATAAGTGGTGGCCAAACAAGAATGTAGTTTCAATAGATGCTTTTCTATTTAAAATGGAAGCAGAGGTTAAAATACCTGATACTGGATCTGTACGTGAAGATTTTTTACAACAGTTACTTTCAGTTATGCGGTTTTATAAAAGTCCTATTGGTAAGGTGTTTACCCAACTCATTGCTGAAAGTCAATACGATCCTCATATAGCTACCATATTTCGCGAACGGTTCCTAGTCAGTCGACAAAATGCTGTGCAAGTTATGTTGCAGCGGGGATTTGATCGCAACGAGATTCGAAACGATATAGACTCTAAAATTATCATTGATTTAATTTATGGGCCTATGATATATCGACTTCTTACAGGACATGCTCCTTTGGACGACAACCTTGCAAAATCGATTGTTGATGTGGTGATAAAAGGGATAAGAATATAATATTTATATCTGGTTTTTAAATTAACAAGAAAAAAGATTAACCGATATTGGGATAGCACCACATCGCTATCAAGCTAAGAAATGCAGATGCCCCCAAAACGAGAAAATTAACATCTTCATGTGAAAATGTACGATTTTTTTGTTTTGGGGTGTTATAAAATTCTTAAGTTGATGGGCATGTGACGTGACCCCTATTAGTCATGTATAATATGTTAAACAGCTTATGTTCTTTTGTTTTTCTAAATTTAATAGCTAAATTGAATATAAGCATTAGAGGAGGGGGAAAATTGAGATTTTTCACGATATTTGCATCAAGGAACGATACAAATGATATAGAAGGTTTCATTACTCAAGTTTTCCAAAATGGATTCAAGGTTGTACGCAATAAAAATGAATATACTATTCAATCGAAGAGACTATTTGGCAAAAATAAAATTATTATTCGGGTGGATTCTGAAGAATCATCTCCTGATTATTTTTCCAATAATATTCCTGGAATGATGCATATGTACGATCAAATTGCATTTCAAGAAGAACGCCTTAAGACGATGGTTTTGGCACAGATTTCTGTAATTAATACCATAATTGCTATAGAGACGGAGAAGGATTATAGTGATGACTACGTGGGGCTGTTCCTTAAGTTACTCAATCAGGTAAACGGTATTGGTTTTATCCCTGATCGTACTCTCATCGGGAAGGATGGACAAGTAATCGTATTTCCAGATGGATCCTCTGGGCCTTCAGAATTTACTCCTCATGCATGTACGAAGATAATAATGGGCCAGGAAAGTACTTCTACCGATGGGGAAAAAAGAAGACAGAAATCGATAAGCAACCTGCAAGATAAAGGGATTCCATATATCGAAGGATTGCCTCAATTGCCGCCTTTGACAAGTATTCAGTTGAGAAATCGAGAAGAGATTACGAAGAGAGCAGTAGCTTTGCTGATTGTTATACAATATGCTTGTGATGTTGTCCAAGAAGGAGATTTGAAAACTTCCAAAGAGTTCGTCATGGAGCTGCTGAAAAAATTCGGTGTGGTTGAATCATTAACGAAGCAGGAAAGAGATTTCCTAAATTCAGAGCAACCTGACCAGAAAGAAGCCATACAGATTGCATGGCAGTATGAAGCTCAATGGGTTTTACTTTGGTCAATAGGTCTCGTGAATACACTGAAATTTCCAAAAGAGGTCTGTGACTGTCATTACCCAATTAAACTCGTTTCTAATTGTGGTTCTTTTAATGAATTTTATCAACAAACAAGATTACGAAGTGCAGAAGAGATTTTGGACGAGGCCGACCTCATTTATCGGCTTCATTGGGCTTGTGTACATGATAGAATTAATGGGAGAGAAGCGACTGCTGGTATGCAGGAAAGTATTGTTGTTGAAAGACGAAGGGGCTTGTTCTGGCTAATCAGTTATAGAAATGAAGATTGGGACTGCATCTCCATGGATACATAATCTATATTCTTTGTTCTGTAGAGCTTTTTTATTTCAGATAACGATAATTATGTAAAAGAGATGTCCATATGGGCGGCTTATTGTATTTTCTGCTTAATATGAGTTTTTTTCTAAAATGCTGGCGGTCCCCCATCGCTATCAACCTAATAAAAAAAATACCCCCTAAAATGAAAAAATACGCTATTCTTTCCTATAATTATACAGAAAGGATAACGTCTTTTTTGCTTTATAGATAGTGCAAAACCTTAGTTACTTTTATATATTTACATAATCATTGTTATTGGAAATCAATCAACTAACGTACTCGTTAGTTAAATCGTGTAAATTGTTCTTCAAGGAATAGATCAAGCTCTTTACTAAATAGTTTTGATTCTTCTAGAAACGGATAATGATTACTTTCATTGAAAATAATTAGTTTAGAATTTGGAATTAATTCTTTCATTTCTAATGAATATGGTAATGGACATTGTAAGTCATATTTTCCACATATTATCAGTGTTGGCGATGTGATTAGCTTTAACTTTTTAGTAACATCGTATATTTGGAGTTCTCGACTAAAATAGTTCAAACGTGCAGCTGACATTTTCTTCGTAATGTTTAGTTTAAATAGTTCTGAATATCTTTTCGGCTCAAATAAAGACATTTTTGTCCTTTCAATTGAAAGTTCTTTTCTAGCTTCTACTGATAAGTCAGAACGTTTTAAGGATTCATTTAGCTCTTGCATTCTAGTGAATTGAGGATGGTCTGAATTATAGATACACTCAGATGAAAACGTAAGATATTCTCTTGCAGATGCTCCGACAATTATATTGTATCTCAAGCTACTTGAAAAATAGATTCCATAAATAATCCCCAACATTCCTCCAGTCGAATGACCTGCAAACCCCCATTGATCCAAACCCCAAGCTTCACGAATAGCTTCCAAATCAAAAATTGTTTCCAACATACTTAGTTGATAAGGCTCTAAAGCTTTTTCTGAATTACCAGTTTCCCTCAAATTAACTAAATATACTTTATGAGTTTTTGTAAAAGTTTCTGCAAAGTAATCTCCTGTTTCATTAAATTCAGAATAGTCGTGGGTCACACAAAGTGGCTCACCTTTTCCTTTTACGAATACTTCAAAATTTCCACGAGATGTGATGATTAAATTTTTACGCCATCTATTCATAAAGTCCTCCAATTCAGTTAATTTATTAATCTTTTATTCAATTAACTGAGATGAGGTACCTTTAAAAACAAAAAACTTTCACAAAATTGTCGAAAAAGTTATATTTTTTTAAACTCTTCCGCCCTTTAACTTAAGAAGAAAATCAATAACATTCTTAACAGAACTAAAAAACCTACATACACGATGTAGGTTAACATAACCCATTATTATCGTAGTAGACAAAACAGCCGACTTCTTAAAATAACTAACTATAGAGAAAGAAAATTTTCATTTAGGGGGTACTTCAAAACCTTAACTTGATGGTGATGTGGTTCTACCCCATCGCTATCAAGCTAAGCTCATACAACATCATTTATAGTAGAGATTATTTCTTTTTTTCTAGAGGATACATGTAGGGGATTTAAAGATTTGTATACGAAATAAACCCTAACGGGTTTCATTTTTTTTTTGAATTAAGCCGCTTGATTATTAGACATAGTACAATTGTAAACGACACCTAATATATCAAAGACCGTTTTTTTCTCATATCGATGAGATTTTCTCCCGTTTTGCTGTAGGAGGTTGAACAGGCGAATTAGAATCTTTGATAGCTCTTGGGTGTCTTTCTGTATTGCTTGGAAAAGAAGAAAGTAATCTTTAATCATATATATGGCCTTATATTCACTCAGTTCTCGCTTCTTTTTTATAAGAAGTAATTGCCGCATTTGAAACATGGTAGAAGAACAGAGTAGAATGGCAATCAATTGCCCATACAAGTGGCATTCCAATCGTTCCCGTTTTATCTTCTTACAATGATGAATATGAAAGAACGATTTCCACGTTTTAAATAAAATCTCGATTTGCCAACGTAAAGAATACCAATCATGTACTTGTCCTATTGGGACAATATTTGTAGGGGTATTTGTCATATATACATTGATACCGCTAAGTCGTTTACTACGAGCAGAATACTTCATTCCCTTCTTTTTTTCTCTTACAGCCTGATCTTGTAATCGTTTTTGTTGCTGTTCTTCTGTAAGTCGATGGACAATTACACGAGCTGGCACTTTATCAATCATTCCTACATAAGCATCAGATATTTCGTATGTTTGCCCTGGTTTAAGAGAAATCATTAATGCCTCCATATCTATCTGTTTATATTCTGTTTTCTTCTTTAGCTTTCCATTTTGATAATAATCAGGATTAGGATTTTTTTGATAAATACGTGTATTTGATTTAATACGAGAGATGTAGTAAGCCTTTTTATCTTGTATATGTTGAAGATTTTTCAGATGAAAATAGCCTAAATCCCGAATACACAAATCATTTTCTTTCACGGTTGGAACACACAGAGAACCATAGGTTCGATCATGTTGTTTCCCTGGACCTGTATGAATATGTAAAAACTGTCCACTTAATAGATCATACTCCAATTGAATTTTTAATCCCGCTGTATGGCTGCATCCTCCAGCACCTGGATAAACGCTTGAAAAGGAATTAGGTAGTTGAAATGCAGTTGAATCTAGAATACAAATACGTTTGAAAGCAGAAGTATAGGGAGAAGAAAACGATACAGATGAAGCTAATTTTTGGTTTAGTAGTTTGGCTAATATCTGTTGTAAAAAGTGAACAGCTTCCTGATTAAATCGTTGATTCAGTCCCTCAGGACTGATAAGCACTTCAGTTGATGCTTCTAAACAGCTAGATAGCTGAGTTAAAGAAGTCGTAGCAACCTTTTGGCTCATCCACACACATAAAGCGATTAAATCCTTTGCTTGGTACTTACTCAGTCGCTGAACAAAACCAACATCTCTAGCAAGATCCTGTAGGGCATTTGGAGATAAAAACCTTTGAATCTCTTGAGCAAATAGTTGTAGTTCATCAGATACAGAAATAGACATACAAAAACGCCATCCTTTCCTATGATACTACAGAAAGAATAGCGCATTTTTTCATTTTAGGGGAAATTTTGTTTTATGAGATTTATAGAAATGTAATGGGACCCCTATATAATATTTAGCTAAATTCATTCTTATAATGAAGCTGGAATTTTTTGTTTTCTTTTCAAACGCATGAAGCCAGAAGCTGTTAGAACTCCTAAAATAACTAAACATGTACCTACTATTTGAGGTAATGAAATAGTAGAACCAGTTATGATAGAAAGAATCATTGTAACCACTGGAACTAAGTTAAAAAATAAGGACGTGTTACTTACACCAATAGTAGCCATACCTTTATTCCACCAAAGGTAGCCTAATACACTCGTAAATAGAGACATGAATAAAATAGCACCCCAAGCGGGGAGCGTAACGTAAGATAAAGGTTGAGGGCTCGGTATAAAGACCGTTAGTATCGTAAGGCAAAGAGAACCAATTACCATCGTATAAGTGGTTGTCTCCATTGAAGAACTACCATTTAAATATTTTCTTCCTAATACACCGTATAAAGCCCAGCAAATATTCCCTGCTAAGATAAGTAGATCACCTTTAGAAATGGATAAAGTTCGAATAATTGCTAATGAACCTTGAGTAAGCACCAATATAACACCTACTAAAGCAAAAGCTATGCCAAGCATTTGCTGTTTTGTAATCGGATTTTTTAAGATAAAATATGCAAAAAGTGCAGTTACTAAAGGATTAGTTCCCATAATCAATGCCCCATTTAAAGGCGAGGTATACTTCATCCCTAAAAAGAAAAAAGTATTGAATCCAAAGATGCCTATAATACCAAGTAAGATATACATTTTCCAATGAGTCTTAATGATACTTATCTTTATTTGTTTTTGAAAGCCCAAGATAAGTACCATAACCAATGCAGCTATACCAAATCGCCATGCCGCAGCACCCACAGCTGAGAAATAGTGAACAGAATACTTAGCCAGGTTGAAAGTAGCTCCTGTAAATACAGCAAAACCTATTAACATAAGATATATCTTACTCCTCACCTTTTAAGCCTCCAATCATCGTTTCATATGTCTCTAATTTCATCTTCGCCACATTCATAACCGATTCAATCTCTTGTTTCTGCTCTTCTAAAAGGAGTAGGTGTTTCTTCAAAATATCTACTCGGTTTTGAATCTTTTTTAACTGGACGTCATTAGAATCAATACTTTCTAGAAGACATCCATCCTTTAAAAATTCTTGAATATCTTCTAAAGACATCCCTGTTTGCTTTAACATTTTCATGAATTTAAGTAATCTAATTTCACCTTCTGTATATCTTCTTTTCCCACCTTTTCTCAATGGAGAAGACAATAGACCAATCTTTTCATAATAGCGCAAAGTATGAGCCGTGAATCCCGTTTTTATAGCCACTTCTGATATACTATACATTTTCAATTCCCCCTTTCTTTACATGCTACTACTTAGACTTAACTCTAGGTCAAGGGCTAAATGACAATTAGGAGCAGAAATAATAAAAAGGTCCGAAATTTTTCCGAACCTTTTTGTTTAATTTACATCGTTTTTGGAACAATTTTTTTAGCTACCCCTTGAATGTTTACTTCTTTCATTAGCCTTGATGAAATGATTGAAAATTCTTATAATGTAATATATACTTTTATTATCTAGAGAAAAGGGAGATAAGCCTATGTTAACGAGCAGTGCAGTAGATGTTTTTAAAAACTAAAGGAACAAAAAAACGTCGCAAGGGTACAGTAAAATAACCCTTACTGCATACCCCTGCGTATTAATTGGGGGATATTAATTTGATTAAGCAATATAGTAAAAGATTTTTAACAGGTAATAAAGTCACTCTACGAAAAATAACAAAAGAGGATTACGGAAACTACTGTAACATTGAAGATGTAATGGAGAGCCGGTTATTAATGAATGATGAAATACCATTTCCTCCTACTGAGAGTGACCATGAAAAATTTCTTAATGAAATAAGTTCTGATAAAGAGGATTACATGTTTGGTATTGAACTTAAAGATGAAAAAATCTTTATTGGGACCATAGCTGTTTACTTAGTGAACTGGAAAAATGGTACTTGTCACGTTGGCGTTTCAATAAGTCCTGAATATCAAGGGAAAGGTTATGGAACTGATTCAATGCAAATACTGGTTGACTTTATTTTCAATTATATGAATGTAAATAAAGTCAAGCTCCAAGTATTTAGTTACAACAAAAGAGCTATTGCTTCTTATGAAAAATGCGGATTTTCCGTAGAAGGGACTTTAAAAGAAGAATTATTTAGGTTCGGTAGTTACCATGACATTCATATTATGGGGTTACTTAGAAAAGATTGGGAAAACGAGAAAGCTTAAATGATACTATAAAAGGCAGACTAGTAAAATGGTCTGCCTTTTATATGTTTTATCGAACGAACACTTTAATAAAACAAGATAAGGAACTCCTAATTATCTTCTTTGATACGATAGAATTGCTTGTTCCGCGACTTGTGTTTTTAGGAATCAAGCTCGATTGTACCTTAGCGTACGAAATTCGCGTTTAGTTGGTGGGACTCCTATATCGTAGATTTAAAGAACTTGAATAAAGTTCTTTTTTATTTGTAATTAAATCCCAGAGTGGCCCCTCATACCCTGAATCGTTTCCGTACCCCTATATGCGTTTTACTGGTTTTCATTTTATCTTTGCAACAGAACCGATTATTACTACTTACATCCACATGGTCTTATTGTTATATTTAAAATATACGAATTCGAAAAAGTATTAATAAGAACAATTATTAGTAATAGGAGGTTTTATTATTAAAGGAAAACATCGTAACATTACCCTCGCAATATTAGGACTATATTCCGTTCTGATCCTCTACTTTATGTTTCTTGGTTTCGATAGATTGGGATTAAAATATATTAACCATGAATATGAATTCCAGTTAATTCCGAGTAGTATTCCTTT
>NZ_FNQA01000046.1:0-7557 GCF_900107445.1 Bacillus sp. 166amftsu
ATCAATGTTCAATTAATCTTTGAATTTTATCTTTCTGAACATGTATTTATCTTTTAAAAATGCTGCCAAGATAAGTTTTTTTTCCAAAAATGATAAGGTGACCCCACATCCATCAACTTAAGAATTTAATAACACTCTAAACAAAAAAATGTACATTTTCTCCTAGGTATGTACATTTTTTTGTTTAGAGATATTTGCTTTTCTTAGCTTGATTGTGATGTAGCGAGAACCCATTTTTAAAAATAGATTCCAATAGAAATTTAAATACCTCTTTCAAATAAATACAATCTTTGCACCAGAACCATATATACTATATGAACGTATACAATAAACATAATTAAAGGAGAATAGAACTTGATAAAACATATACTCAGTTTCATTCTTGGAACAATTGTTATATTAATTGGTTCCTTTTGGGTTATTCCTTACACCCTTGAAGCAATTGATAGTAACGTAAGCCATATTACTCGTGACAAAAAGTATTTTAGTAAGCTATATGACTATGATATTAACCTTTGGATAATTGCAATCCTTATATTTTCCATTTTTTGTGCAATTACTGTTTTTATATCTAAGTTACCTAATTATAAGAAGAAAAGAAGTACTCATATAAAAAAATATAGTCATACAAATCAGCGTAAAAAAACAAAGAGAAGGCGTCGTAAATAATTATTTTTTATGAAACAATATGGATGTTTTTGCCCCTCCCCCTTTTCGGGGGAGGGGCAAAGATACCCAATATACATATTTTATTTTGGATAATAACACTCTAAACAAAAAAATGTACATTTTTTTGTTTAGAGTGTTATTAAATTCTTAAGTTGATGGGTGTGGGGCACCTTATCAAAAAAAGAAAATTGTACGTTTAGACACAATTTGGACATATTTTAACCGGTTCCCTGTACGTTAAGGAATCGGTTATTTAATTTAAAATATCCGAGCAGCCTTTAAACAATCATTTTGACTATGTCCGTACAACTCCAAAACAAAACATAAAAACTCCTCAATTTCATTGCTTAGAGGGTTGCTATTATTATTAAGTTAGTGATCCCTGAATGAAAATTTTCTTTGTAGCTAATTATTTATAAGAGCAAATCATATTTAAATCTTCATTTGAATATGCAATGATGCATACCCAAATAAAGGGAGTGTCTATGCATCATATGATTAAATTATATTAATAATATTTAAATTATATTTAAATTTTTCTATAAATTATAATAGTTATTTTTTTGTTGGATATATAAAGTTGTAACTATTATAATTACTTAAATGAAATTAAGCAATCATTTTAGAAATATAATATTTCCACTCATATTAATACGTAATAGTTAAATTATTCAATATAATCGACAAAATTCTACTATTTACGCATTGAAAATTTAATGTTTTAATAAAGGTGTAATTGGTATGACCACTAGAGAAAGGAGAAGATTATACAAATAAAAGTGCAGGAAAGTAGTTGCAAGTAACATTATGTCAGATTAATTTTTGTAATACTCAGTTAATTAGTTCTAGAAACAATCTAGAATCACTAAAGTATCACATTTATGAAAAATAGCATTCTAAGTCTCTACATAGCAAAATGATCTTATTTTATTCCGAGGTGAAAGTATAAGCAATGTACAGCATAATTTCATCTTTTGTAATCTTGTAGAGATTTTGCCGACAAAACTAGGGGGTAATATTATGAAGTCAATATCAAAAAAAGTCATGGCAGGATTACTTGTAGGAGCAACGAGTCTATCTATCTGGGCTCCTTCAAGTCAAGCAGCTCCAGCGAATAATGCATATCATACTATTCATTTAGCGGCTAATTCAAACATAGTTTGGGATGTATATAGAGGATGGGACTCTGATGATGCAGGAATTCTTCTATATAATGGAGATCGTGGTGACAATGAACAATTTGTATTTTTTCCACTTGATGGAGGGACATATGCAATTGTAAATAAAAATAGTGGAAAAGTTGTAACAACTGGCTCTGGGTGGATTGCTCCTAATACTATGTCTCACAGTAGTGAAGCTTTGAAACAAGCAAGGTGGACTGGTGCCGCTACTGATCAATGGTATTTACGAGACAAGGGAAATAATAATTATGAAATTGTGAACCAAGGATATGGGAAAGTTGCATCTTATGCGAGGGCTGGGATAGGTCCATTAGCGACAGATTTTGTAGATTTGGATGACTCAAACCCTTATGATAATGATAGGCTATTTCACATTCCAGCTGCTGCTCGCAGTACTTTTTCATTACCAACCTTACCAGCTATAGGAACTAGACCAAATGCTCCAGTTTATAATACAAATGGATCTACTGATCAACAATTACCTCAAACTTCAGAGTCTGCTGTTGTTGCGGCAACTTTAATACCATGTATTATGGTAAAGGATAATAGTGCGAGTGATTATACAAAAATACACAATTCACCATATTATGTTTTGGAAAAAGAGGAATATTGGGAGAAAGTAAGTTCAGAAATTGTTCCTGCTGGTGGCACTAGTAAGTATACAGTTAAAAGAGGTGTAAGTACTGTAGATCAACAAAAGATGACTGATACGCTTGCTATGAACTTTGGAGCAGACTTAGGATTAAAATTTGGAGACCAATCTTTATCACTTAAATATGGTATCTCAAAAACATTACAAACAGAGGTTAGTAAAACTTCTACGGATGCAACGGAAGAAACAAAGGATAAGACTTTTACAAGTAAATCTGATAAAGACACAGGACTTACAGTATATCAACTGGTAACAAAATATACGTTAAAGAGAACAGACGGTTCAGCTGTTTCAAGTTCTTGGAGTGTAAGAGACGGTAATCAAACACTAGAAAGAACAATAACTGCTCAGTAAGAAATATATTGCAGATATATATCAACAGTAAGTGGACAAGCAAAGCGAAGTGATGGAACCCCCTCAAAAAATGAGGGGGTTCCCTTGTTACACTTATGTGTTTGCATCAAATGGGGCCCCGCCAAAATGGATATTGTTTCAGCGGATATTAAAAAATATTAGGAGAACACTTATGAAAACATTTTTTATAGGAAGTTTGTCAGTAGTAGTAATACTAACATGTATATCTTTGGAGGATACATTAGTAGATAACAAACAAGCAACAATGAATCATAATGACGAAACTGAAGAGGTAGATTTAATGTCTATTTTACCATTCGAGCATTAATAAATAGTTGTAGAAGTTAGCAATTACTAACTTCTGTAGGCTAAGATAAAACATCCCAAGTAAAGTGTTGCAAAAATTAACATATATGCAACGTCTTCCTTGGGCTTGATTTTTATAGCGTCACAACGTTGCATATATTATGTTGCAAATCATTTTTCAATAATAGCGTGATATTTGTAGAAAAATAGAAAATAGATTTTTGCAACGTCAGTAAGCGTTTATGAACATTTGAAACCTCTAAAATTTCTTAGTGTATAAAAATGTTAAAATGTGTGCGCTATCCCTTTTAAAATGAAGGTAAGTTGTTATTTTTGTGAATAGTTAGGTCAACGTTAAATTTTGATATAAAGGAATGGTATAAATAAAAAATGAAACAGCGTTCTAACTTTATGAAAGTTGTTAGATCAATATTTAAAGCTACACGCTTAATAAGTAAAATCATAAAGCCTGTATTACGTGCATTATCTAAAAGTCGATAATGGACTAAAGTATAAAAAAGAGCCCTTCTCACTCAAGAGGGCTTTTAGTTTTAAAGTATTTTAGTTTTCTTTTTTTACTTCTGGTTGTACTGTATAAGTGTGACCTTCGTTAGTAACAGTGTAATCTTCATTAGTAGATGCATCCGTACCACTAGATGTAACAGCAAGTGCTCTAGGTTTCATTTCAACAGGTTTTACAGTTACAGAGAACTGTGTTCCATATTCAGCTGAGTATTTACCTTTTCCTTTTAGAGTAACTTTATCATATAAACGATCTGAATAATCATAGACAGGGGCTACATTCAAATCAGAGGTTCTGCTATTGTTATATCTAAAAGCATCATACCATAGATTCTGAAGATTATTACTTGTCATTCTAGAACCATCTGAATAATTAACTTTTCCTGTTATAGTAGAAGTAAGGTCTACATTTCCATTTATTTTAACAGTATTTAAAATTACAGAAACCTCTACAGCTGAATGTGCAGGAACCACGATATTTTGCGGGCTAGCGGTATAAGTATAACTCTCGGTCTTTGTATTTTCATTTGTATTTGAGAAATTATATTCAGTAGATATTTCAACACTTCCCTCTCCAATACCCGGAATACCAAACGATGCACCAGCAGTTACTCCTAAGTTAAATCCATGTGTAGTGGAACTAGAAACAGAATGCTCAATTGTCTTTGAAAATTCATTTGTAGTAAAGGTTTGATCATGATCTAAATCATTTTTGAAAATTGTCTTCCCTACGAATAGAGTTTTTGCATTAGTAATAGGAGAACCATCTTCTTCTACAGACATTTTTACTACTTTATCAAGAACAAACTGTGGGTTTTTAAAATTCTTATACCGTGTATCACCATTTTGAAGCATACTAAACATCTTTTTGAAGGGCTCATCCCAATTTTCTATATAAGGTTTTTCTTCTCCCGCTGCTATATTTTGGATAGGGTTAATTTGAGCTGCACTTGCTGAACTTGGAGATGCGAATGCAAATGAAGCACCAATAGCTCCAATCATAGCAAGTGATAAAATTTGTTTAGTCTTCTTAGTGTTTTTTAACATATCACTAACTCCTCTTTTAAGATTATAAAAATCTTATTTTTTTTGTATTTGTAATAAATGAATTACTATCATTCTATAACCTAAGTGAATTTTACTTAAAGTCTTATAATTCATGTTGACAAGTTCATCTTAATATATATATCTTTCAAAATACTTGCATAAATATTACAAAAGTCTTGCGAAAATCTATTTTCTTTTTTTGATATGGTGACCCCTGTTAGAAAAAAAAACAAAGATTGCCCCTCCCTCCAAACAGGAGGGAGGGGCAATAACTCCCGTTAACGATAATTATGTAAATGAGCTATCCAAATGGATGGCTTATTTTATTTTTTTGCTTAGCGTGGTTTTTTCCCGAAATGATATGGTGAGGCCTAATAAATCCCAATATTTGTTATGATAGTTTACAGGTTACAAAATTAAAATTGAATTAGTTGAATCAAACAACTAAGTTAAACCAAGGAGATATAAAACATGTTAAAATTACTCGTTCCAGTAATCGTTATTCTAGCAATGGTATTATTAAAGAAGAAAAAAGAACAGAAGGAGCAAGGAAAGTCTAACACCAAGATAAACATGGTAGCAGGAGTAATGATGGGAGTTGGACTTGTTGGTATGATTTACGCGCTATATATGGCAACTATGTAAACTTTTATAAAGTTTCTGAAGGGGTTAAAGGGTCAAATAAAATCATAAAGGGGTGTATGATAATGAAACGTAAGGTACTTGTATGTGCTTTACCTATACCACTCTACCCTAATCACCGAGTTTGATACCCTTAAGAAAGAGCTTGTATCTTAAGGGTAAAGGGTTTGTCTTTATTTATTATTATGGACAGTGATTTAGAGGAATAAACATACTCGGTGATTAGGGGATAGGTAACTATTTCAAACATTTGAAAGCTCGGTAATTGGGTAAATAAAAAATGCCGTATCATTCTCCCTGTAAGGAGGCATGAGGGGGGTCTCTATTAGGAGAGGGATGGTGCGCTTATATATTTTAAAAAGAAAAGACACCCTAAGGTGCCTTCCTCCGACTTGATAACCACTTTAATTTTAATAACATTGGATTCCCATCCGAATACTATTTTACCACGTTAAGTAATGTTGGTCATTGAGAAAGTCAAATACGTAGTGTTCATATATAGTACCCCTAGGAGCATGCAAGATTTAATACAGTTTTTTGGATGATCCAACAACAAACGAGAATCCTAAAATCCATGCCAGGATAGAAATGTATAAGATCATGAATAGAATCATAGCAAAGAAAAAGTCGGATTCCTTGTGAGAGTAGGAATCCGACTTTTTCTTTGCTACCAATAATGAGACGTTATGTTAACTATTAATGTATCTAATATACAATCTATAACCACGATAATTAAGAGATTATCTATTCTATGTACATGAAAAAGGAATTGCACTTATAATTAATTTTGAATACACAAAAAAATCTGTTTTTAGGAGTCTATTATGGGATATATTATGGATTTAAGAAAAGTAGTAGGTAGTCGTCCGTTAATTATGACAGGGGCATGCATCGTTTTATTAGACAAAAATCATAAATTATTATTACAGTTAAGGCAGGATAATAATTGTTGGGGATTACCGGGAGGTTCGTTAGAATGCGGGGAGACCTTAGAAGAAGTAGCAAAGAGAGAATTGTATGAGGAAACAGGCTTAATAGCCAATAATTTAAGATTGTTTAATATCTTCTCTGGCAAAGAGTTTTACTACAAATATCCTCACGGTGATGAAGTATATAACGTAGTTGCTGCTTACATATGCAATGATTATGAAGGTGAATTAAAAATAGACAAAAGAGAAGTTAAAGATCTACACTTTTTTGACATTCGTGAACTTCCAAGTAATATCAGTCCTCCTGACTTTCCAATAATAAAAGAATTTATAAAAATGATTAAACGTACTAATGAATATTAAATAATGTTTAAATAAACTTCATTACCTTACTTCCAATAACGGAAATTATGTAAATACGAAACCCCTTCAGCAAGTAAACTGGAGGGGGTTTTTCTAAATACATTGAATACCGATAAGTAGAGTTATGTCAACTTAGATAAGCAGCCTTATTTACAACATAAAAAACTGAAAATTCATGATATAATAAGCTTGCTAATATCTATAATTTGGAAAAAGAATACTAGGAGGAAATTTATGCGATCATTTGTTGGACAAGAAATAATTAATTATAAAACAATAGACAAGGTGTTGCCAATTTTAATTTTACTATCTGCTACTTTAACTTTTAGCATCGATCGATATTTATATGTTACATTCTTCTTATTAGGGATTATGTGTATATATAGAAGCATAAGAGATTTTAATTTAAACGTAAATGTTTCATATATAATGATTGGTCTTGAGTTAGTATTAGGTGTATTTTTAACTATATATATGGCATTTAAGTATTTAGTTGCTTAGATGAAAATACAAAGAAAGAATACCGCCTTTAAAGGTGGTATTCTTTTTTTGTATTAATGAAATGTTTTTTGTTTACAGGTTTCTTGTTCTCTTTATTTACAGTATTTTGAATGTATACTTTTATTGTGTATTTTGAGGATATCAAGGGATTTGTTGTAAAGTCAATATTTAAGGGAAAATGAATGTAAACAAATATTGAAAAGTTTACTTTCGATAAAATAAAAAAGAGCCTTATTAATTTAGGGCTTTTTTTCGTTTTAGGGTAATTTTGAATTTTTAAGTTGATGGGTATGTGGTGGTACCCCACATCCATCAACTTAAGGATTTAGACTATTTTTGAAGCTAAAAGCACGTTACTATTCTCTTATGTTAATGAGAAAGGGTGACGTGC